>DATHDD010000119.1:0-26825 GCA_035319205.1 Burkholderiales bacterium
AGCCCGTCGGCAACCGGCAGCAGCGACAGCGCGATGCGCTGGTCATGATGCAACTTGCGGTTGAACTCGCGCAGCGCCACGGTATCCGTCTCATGATTATCCGGTTCGGCAACGCGTCCCGACCATAGAGTGTTGTCAATCGCGATCAGGCCGCCGCGCCGCAGCAGCTTCAGGCAATACTCGTAATAAGCGTGATAATTCTCCTTGTCGGCGTCGATAAAAGCGAAATCGTAGGTGCCGGCCTGGTTTTCGGCGAGCAGCGCATCCAGCGTGTCAAGCGCTGGGGCAAGCCGCAGTTCAATTTTGTGAGCTACCCCCGCTTCCTGCCAATAGCGCCGCGCAATCCGCGTCCATTCCCCACTCAGGTCGCACGCGGTAATTTTGCCATCCGGCGGCAATGACAAAGCAACGCAGAGTGAACTGTAGCCGGTATATACCCCGATCTCAATGCACTTTTTTGCGCCCATAAGCTGCGCCAGCAATGACATGAATTGTCCCTGCTCTGGTGCGATTTGCATGCGCGCCATCGGGTCTTTTGCCGTTTCGTCACGCAATTTATGTAAAATCTCGGGCTCGCGCAGCGATTCCGAGAGCAGATAGCTGTAAACGGCATCGGGAAGACCGAACGTCTTATTCATGTTCAGTGTGCCTGCAGTGCACGTGCTCGGGGGATTTTTTTGGCGTCCCAGTGCAACACTGCCCATGTCCAAAAGTCGTTGAGGTTAGCATTGGCAAGCCTGGGCGGGGGATTTTGACCTAGGAAGCGCAGAGCATGGTACAGCCAGGGTATCTCTTGTCCCTTGCCTAGTGCAGGAGCGAAAGTCTGTTTGCTGAGTTTTTTGCCCGAACTGTCGAGCGCTACCGGCAAGTGCATATATTTCGGCGTGGAATATCCCAGCAGCTGCTGCAAATAAAGCTGCCTGGGGGTTGAGCTCAGCAAGTCGGCACCGCGCACAATATCGGTAATTCCCTGCTCGGCGTCGTCAACCACTACCGCAAGTTGATAAGCGTAAACCCGGTCCGCGCGATACAGCACATAATCCCCAACATCAGTTTCGAGGTGCTGTGCCACATAGCCCTGTAGGGTATCGGTGAATTCCAAGAGCTGTCGATCGGTTTTAACGCGCCAGACGCGTGCGCTGCGCTGCTTAGGCAGGCCATTGCGGCAAGTGCCGGGATAAACCGGCCCATCTATCCCTTCGATTGCCGAATCGGCTATTTCGCGGCGGCTGCAGGCGCAGGGGTAAACCAGGCCGTGTCCCCGCAAACTGTGCAGAGCGGCATGGTAAGCATCACGGCGTGTACTCTGGTAAACAATTTCACCGTCCCATTCCATGCCGCATGTTTCGAGCGTGCGCAGTATCTCGTCGCTCGCGCCCGGCTCTTCGCGCGGCGGATCAATATCTTCAATGCGCACCAGCCACTCGCCCTTGCGGCTTCTTGCCTCAAGGAAACTGCCGACTGCGGCAATCAGCGAGCCGAAATGCAGCGGCCCGGTGGGTGAGGGCGCAAAGCGGCCACGATAAGACGTCGGTTTTTTAATTATTGCCACACTAAAATTTCGCCCTTACCTGCGTTCGCCAAATCGCCCATGTAGCGGCGTACGCATGAGCGCGGTTCAAGCGGCGCGAATTTGCTGTCAAGGGATTGCCACGACTTGATAAGCAGCGTCAGGTAATTGAGATGGTGCGTGCCGCAGTCGTTGAAAGTGGCGGGCAATTCGGTTGGCATGGAATTGAGCAGAAGAGTGCCCCGCTTCATGCCGTGGCCGGCAAAGCGTGCCGCTTTTCCCAGCACAGCGATGGTGCCAGCAAGCATTCGCGATGCACAGTAATCGCCAGCATTGCCTTCGATCAGCACCGTGCCGCGGCTCATCTGGTCGCCCACGCGGTCACCGGCATTACCCGTGACAATCACCATTCCGCCAGCCATGCCGCGCCGGTCGCCGGGAATCGCAGCGGCAAGGAAATCGTCCGTATTACCGCGAATGTGGAGCAGGCCGTTTTTCATCCTGCTTGCAGCAAAAGCGCCAACATTGCCATGCACGGTCACAGCGCCGTTTTTCATGGCAAACCCGAGATAGGCCCCGGCATCGCCGTGCACCGTGATGCTGCCGGTATTCATCGCCTGGCCGATGCGGTCGAGTTTGTCGCAGCTGTTTTTAATCACCAGGTTGGAAGAATCATCCCCGCTCACAGAAAAAAGCTCCCCCACCCGCAGCCTGCGGTTGCCGCTTGAGAGTTCAATGGCGGAGATTTCAGCCGGGGATTTTCCCTTGAGAAAATCAGACGAGAGCGGGGACAGATCCACACGCTGCCTCGGTGTTTCTTTTAAAGTCAAGATCAGCGCGCTCATAACATGATCTGATGCAGCTGAAAATGAAACTGCCCCAGTTTTCCGCCGTAATTGCCTGCGGTGATGCGGCGTATGCCGTTTTTGACCCCCATTTTACATACCGCGGAAATGCCTGCTCGCATGGCGTTGCGCACATCTAGCTCGGTAAGGCCGTCAATCACGATTTCCAGCACCGCCTTGATGCCTTCAGACAATTCTGATCGGGTAATGCCGCGAATGGTCGGGCAAAACGCATCGTTGGTAGAAGCCATCAGCGTTTTGTATTTGGAGCCGACTTTGGATCCTGAGCGCACGATGCCTCCGGGGAAAGGCATGATGACATTGGGGACTCTGCTCATGGCTTCAATGGCCGCTTCGCCTGCGGCAAGAACCTGCTCCTGCGATTCTGCCAGGATCAGGAAATTGCCTCCACCCACTGCTTTCACCATGCCGGTGGTTTCTTCGCACAGGAATTCCCCATCCATCACCGGCACGCGCCACAGCCGTTTGCCGCCGATGAGCTTGGATAACTGGAAGCCATCGCCGAAGAATCGCAGATTTTTGCCCAACGGCAACGGCTCGCCTTCGGTAATTCCGGCAAACGCGGCACTGGTTGGAGAGGTGAGCACGCATTGACCGATGCGCCGCTCAAGCTGTTTGGCGAGTTCCTTGCCCGAAACGGCGAACAGCAATATCGCCGTGCCCGGGCGCCCGTCAGGCGTTTCTTCAGGCTCAAGTTCGCGTTCGATCCCTCCCTCGCAGCCGCAGGCAATGACTGATGTTGCAAAGCCGGTAGCGGCGGTGGCAGCGTGGTATGCCCATTTGAGGTTGTGGGCGGTGATGAGGACGCGGGTCGCCTTCATGCCAAAAGCTTCGGCAAAGGTGTCGTCTATGGTGACGCCGTTAATAATCATTAATCATTGAGGAGTAAGGGGTAAGGAGTGAGAAGTAAGTTGTACCCCTCACACCTCACGCCTCACCTCCTGCGGCAGGGATGCAACAAGAGTTTATTGCCGTGGCCGAATTCGTGCATTTCGTCATTACTGATAATGAAATTGTCCATGCGTATTGTTTGGTAGCGCTCGAAATAGGGTTTAAGCTGCTTTTCGATGCTTTGATCGTATTCGGGTTTCACCACATGCGTATTGCCCCAGGTAACTTTTACAATTTTGCCGTTTTGCGCCACCAGTTCGCCATCCTTGAACACATAATCGGGCTTGGCGAACATTTTTTCCTTGTCCGCGTGCTCGCTGTAGACGGTGATATCAGCAGCAGCACCGGCACCAAGATGCCCGCGGTCGGCAAGCCCGAGGATTTTAGCCGGCGCGGCGCGGGTCATCGTGGCGATTTCGTAGAGAGTATATTCGCGCGTCAGGCTTGCCAGTGTGCTCATAGCCGCCGCGTCTGGATTGATGGTGGCGAGAATATTGTTTCGGTAAGTTTTGTCCATGAGCAGTCTAATTAGGTGAGCATAACTCATGAAAGGCGCGCCGTTGGGGTGGTCGGTGGTAAGGAAAATGCGCCACGGGTCGTTGACCATCAGGAAAATCTCCAGGCCGATCGCCCACTGCAGCGCATTGACGAAATTCTTGTCGCGATAGCGGAACGGCACTACGCCGCAGCCAGCATCGCACTCGATGTCCATCACCACCCATTTTTTCGGATGACCGCGCCGCGCATTGCGGTACTGCGCCATGGTGTCCCCTGAGGCGGTCACGGTCTGGCCAAACATAATTTGTCCCACATCGGTGGAAATATTTTTATTGTGGTTAATGGCTTCCGCCACGTGCGCCGCACCGGAAGAAAATTTCCGGTCACCCTCATTGCCGTAGCTGTGAAACTGGATATGGGTGAGGTGCAGCGGCAGGCCTTCGGCAGCTTTTATGGTATCCAAGGTAGTCTCCGTGTTGCCTGGTACGCCGAGATTGCATCCGTGCACGTGCAGCGGGTGCGGCACGCCAAGGTCGATGAGCGCCTGCGCCAGGACCCTGAGTATCTGCCGCGGAGTCACATGGTAAAACGCGTGCTCCTCATCCAAATCCAGCTTGCGCTGGTTGAACTTGAATGCAGAGATGCCTCCCGGATTCACCACCTTGATGCCTATGCAATGCGATGCATTGAGAGTCCACGCCACATAATCATTGATTGCTTTTTGGTCGGATTTTGCAGCCAGCAAACGCAGCAGGAAATCATCGCTGCCAAGCAAGGCATAACCGCCTTTGTCAACAATAGGCGTATCACCCATTTCCATGTGCGCTTGGCGCGCGTTCGCAGGCAGCAGAGCGGGTTCAAAGCACGTGGTGTAGCCCATCTCGGCATAACGGTAGCCGGTAATGAGGGTGGAAGGCACGGCATGTCCGCATCCTGAGCGGGTTAGCGAGGTGCGTTCAACAATGTCACTGCGATGGTCTTCGGGCAGCATGTTGCGAGCGATATTTACTTTGCCTCCCCCGATATGGGTGTGCAAATCTATCGCTCCCGCCATCACGACACTGCCGGAAACATCATGCTCGCGTTCCACCTGCTCTCCGGAAGCGGGCGCGGCTACAATTCGGCCGTCGCGCATGTAAATATCGCGTACTAGGCCGTTGACCTGATTGGCGGGGTCGTAGACTTTACCGCCTTTGAGTTTGGTGAGCATGAGCGGAGTTACAATGCCTTTTCTATTTCGGCGACAACCTGTGCCACCGAAGGCAGCACGCTCTCACGCAGCTTCCTTAGCGGCAGTGCTACCACGTTATCAGTGCGGTAAACATGTCCTGAGTGGTCAATGCCCGGAGTTGCGACTGGTATATAAATATCCGGTTCCTTGCTGAAATTCATGCCAGTGCGCCCGAGCACCACTGTCGGAGCAGAAGATTCGGGTGGCGTGTGTTTTTCATTAAAGCTGGAAACCCACAACAGTGCGTCTGCTTCGTTTTTTTGCAGCATGCGTTGGGTTGAAAAATGATGTGGATCGTATTCGGGATGGCCTCTCCCAAAACCAGTGCGCAAGGGGAAGCCGCTTTGCCAACTGCACACCTGGTTGGCGGTCATGTCACCCTCATTGCCGCCTAATGGAAGACCGGAAAAGCGCGTGTAGTGGTTCAGATCCTTCACCAATTCGCACAGGATTTGCACGGTAAGCTCAGCATGCTTGAAATCAAAATCTGCGGCAGCCCAGGCGAGCACTCCATAGCGTGCGTTTTGCATGCGTGTGGCAAGTTGCTGCAATTGGGATAACGGCACGCCTGCTACTTGACTGACCTGCAAATGCCGGCCGGCAATCAGGCAGCGCAACACGCTGGCGACTTCGCCGATGCGCATATTATTGCAGGCAACAACCGTCGGCTTACGCCCATCGGGGGCAGTGCCGGCTTGAGTATCTCGTCCGTTTCCCAGGTACACGACTTCGCGCATGTTGCTGCCAAATAACGCGTCGCGGTTCCAGACAAAGCGCTCGAAAAATCGTGGGAAACGACTCACTACATCGCTGCCGGCTATCACCAAATAATCCACACGATTTTTCAATTCGCTCAAAGTAGTGGTAAGCCAGCCATTATCCTGAAGCACCAGCACATTTCTCATGAGATTCATGCTATTCATATGGTCCACCACTGCACCGGTGCGGTCGGCGATTTGCATCAGCGCTCGCATTCCCGCCACATCGGTGCCCAAACCTGCAATAAGAGGTTGTTTTGCTTTGTTGAGGATAACCGCTGCCGCTGCTGCAGCTTTTTCAAGTGAAATGGTTTTTCCTGCAATGCGCGGAGCAGCTGGTTTAGAGGGACTTAGCCCGGCAAATGCCTTGCAGCTCATGGAGCAGCCGTTGGCGATTACTTCAAGCTTGCTCGATTGAACTGCGACTCGCAAGTCATCGCATGCGAGTCCGCAAAACGGGCACGGTACTTCGTCCCATACTCCGGGAGATAACAGTTGCGTCATGAAAATGTTCCGCTTGGTGCCAAAGGCGGATTGTATTGGCAAAGGCACATACTATGCCAAGAGCTAATGTTTGGGTAGACTGATGATGCGCAACGCAAGACCCCGGTATTTTGCTATATATTAATCATCGTTCGCGCACAACAATGAATTAAAACGAGCGGCTATGCGCTGATAATGTGACATACTGCTCCGCGCGCGTCGCAAATAAGCTTTTCGACTATCGAGACTGTCTTGAAATACAATAAGAAAATTAGTGGCATGATAGTTGCTGAATTTTCCAGATTGAAATCACAATATAATGAACGGCTTGCAGATTGCCTATAAAGAAACCCGGAGCGTAGTAGTAGAAGCGCCTGCGCGCTTGCATCTGGGTTTCATGGATTTGAACGGTGCCACCGGCCACCGCTTTGGAAGTTTGGGATTGACTCTTGAGGGATTCAGTACGCGCATTTATGCAGAGCGCGCTGAAATGTTTTCGGTAGAAGGTGCGCAGACGCAGCGCGCGATGCGTGTATTGCGCCATTTGCACGAGCGGCTGAAGTTACGCGGCGCGGTGCGCATGGCGGTAGTGCAGGCGATACCCGAGCACATTGGTCTTGGCTCCGGCACACAGCTCGCCATCGCATCTGGCATTGCCGTAGCGCGCCTCTATCAGCTTGACCTCGGTGCAAGGGAAATTGCCGCGGTACTGGACCGTGGCATCCGGTCCGGGATCGGTATCGGTGCATTCGACCAAGGCGGATTTCTAATTGATGGAGGCCGTGGCAACAGCGATGAGCCGCCGCGCATAACCAGCCGTATCGCCTTTCCGTCACAGTGGCGGGTATTGCTGGTTTTAGATTTGCGGGCGCAGGGCCTGCACGGTGCCGATGAGGATAAGGTGTTTCGCACTTTGCCGCAGTTCCCGGATGCAAGCGCTGCGTATTTGTGCCGCCTGGTGCTGATGCATTTAATGCCAGCGCTGGTGGAAGCCGATATTCAGGAATTCGGAAAAGCAGTGAGCGAACTGCAGCGTGTGGTGGGCGATTATTTTGCCCCGGCACAGGGCGGACGGTATGCCAGCCACAAAGTGAGTGAAGTGCTTGCCTGGCTGGAAAGCCAAGGTGTGAATTGCGTCGGCCAGAGCTCATGGGGACCGACCGGGTTTGCTGTAGTAGATTCGGAAATTCGCGCGAGCAGTTTGTTGCAGGAAGCGGAAGCGCGCTGGGGAGCGGACAGCAAGTTGCGCTTTAAAATCTGCGCTGCGCGCAATCGCGGCGGAGAGGTGCTGCAGCAGCAACGTAGCATCAAAACCGGCACGATTTAAAAATAGAAAGAATATTGAGGACTTATGGAGAAACTTTATCTGTTGCACATGATTACACCCACCCCAAATGTCAGCCCATTCGACGTGAACATGGCGTATGACGCCGGGTACAACGCAGTGGCGGCATATACCAATATCACCTTGGACCAGGTTGCGGCGCTTACCCAGGACGCGATTTTTTCACGTGGACCAAGTGGCGTGAAGCGCACCGGCATTTTCATCGGCGGGCGCGAGATCGGGATGGCCGCAGATATGCTGGATGCCGCGAGACTGGCGATGGTGCCACCGTTCGAAGTATCAGTGTTCGCCGATCCTTCAGGCGCCTTTACTACTGCGGCGGCAACGGTCGCGGCGGTAGAAAGGCAGTTGAAGCGCGCGCATCGCCGCACTCTGGAGGGCCTCGAAGTGCTGGTGCTGGGCGGGACCGGGCCGGTTGGCACTGCTGCAGCAGTGCTGGCTTCAGGAGCCGGAGCCAAGGTGAAGATTGCAAGCCACAGCAGCGCTAACCGTGCGCGCATGTCTTCTCAAGTCGCCAATGCCCGTTATGGCGCCACCACTGAACCAGTGGACGCGAGTTCCGAAGAAAACAAAACAGCGGCAATTGCCCGGATGGATGTGGTGATGAGCAGCGCTAAGGCCGGCGTGCAGATCCTGAGCCAGCAATTGCTGAAGCAGGCAACACGCCTACTGGTGGCGGCGGACATCAACGCCGTGCCGCCCGCTGGTATCGAAGGTGTCGGTCTGATGGACGATGGCGTGCCGCTTGCCGCGGGTTCTGGCAAAGCCGTTGGGATTGGCGCTCTGGCGGTAGGTGATATCAAATACCAGGTGCAGCACGGTCTGTTTGAAGCAATGTTGCAGGCGGAAAAACCGCTGTATCTGGATTTCCGCGATGCGTTTGAATTGGCGCGTAAATATGTCAGGTGAAAGCAAAGCTTTCCTTATCGCAGCGCTTACCGGCAGGGCGCTGGCGCAATCGGCCAGGCACGGCGGATTTCCCGTAGTGGTGCTGGATTTATATAACGACCTGGATACGCGTCGTTACGCCCAGCACAGCCGGGCGGTAGCGCAGCATGAACAAGGTTTCGATACGGCGGCGCTGCTTAAAGCGGCGGAGGAACTGTGCCCGCCGCAAAGCTGTGCCGGCCTGGTGTGCGGATCGGGATTTGAAGACCAGCCAGAGCTGATAAAGCAGCTTTCCGCAGGCAGGCCGTTATATGGCAATGCTGCGGAAACAGTGTTGCGGATTAAAGACCCGCGGCAATTTTTTGCATTGCTCGACGAACTTGACATGGCGCATCCGGAAGTGCGCTACGCACCGCCACGGCCGGCTTGCGGATGGCTTGCCAAAAAAATCGGCGGTTATGGAGGAACTCATGTACTGCCGGCTGCCGGCAGACAACCGGATGGAATGCATTATTACCAGAAACTTGAGTCGGGTCGCAGCATGTCAGCGACTTTTCTCGCTAACGGGACTAAATCGCATATTATCGGTTTTAACGAGCAGTGGACGACCAGCGCCGGATCGCCTTTTAGTTATGCCGGCGCAATTAGCCATGCGAAACTCGATGTCGTTTTACAAGCAGAAATCGCGCGCAAACTCGATCAGCTGGTGCAGGCATCCGAATTGTTGGGGTTGAACGGAATGGATTTCCTCCTGCGCGGCCATGAATACAGGGTGCTGGAAATCAACCCGCGGCCGTGTGCAACCATGGATTTGTATGATGCCGATTGCACCGACTCACTTTTTGCATGGCACCTGCGCGCATCTCGCGGTGAATTGCCACAAGCGCAGTTGGTTACGCAAAAAACCGTGAGAGGGCACGCAGTGGTCTATGCTGATCGGACGCTGCGCATGCCTTTGAACATGAAGTTCCCGGAGTGGGTGAGCGATATTCCGGGAGCGGATAAACAATTCGCACCAGGTGCACCGCTATGCATGGTGCATGCGCAAGGCGCATCGACGCAGCAGGTAAAGCGGTTGTTGATACAGCGGCAAGCAGCCATCGCACAAGCGATAACGAAGGAAGCGGCATGAGTACGCCACGTCATGAAATACCCGAAAGTTCAGCTCTGCACGCACAGGCCGCTCAGTGGCCTAGCGTCAACCATCAAGCAGCGCCTTTGGTTGCGGCGTTGTTGCGTGAGCATCAAACGCTGCGCCTCGGTGTGACGCGCGGTCCGCAGGGCCACACTGTCGTGGACGCCGGTATTACTCATGCCGGAGGGCTGGAAGCAGGTCGGCTCATCGCCGAAATCTGCATGGGAGGTTTTGGCACAGTGAATCTTTCGTCAGGGGTTGCGCGCTGGCCGCTGCAAGTAAACGTGCATGCCAGCAATCCGGTATTGGCGTGCCTGGGCAGCCAATATGCCGGATGGAGTTTGTCGCACGGCAGCGGCAAAGAGGCGTTTCATGCTCTAGGATCCGGGCCGGGACGTTCGCTTGCCTGCAAGGAAGAGTTGTTCGCTGAGCTTGGCTACCGTGACCACGCTGAGAGTACCTGTCTGGTGCTGGAAGTTGACAAGCCACCGCCCCAGGAAGTGGTGGAAAAAGTAATGCGTGATTGCAAGGTCAGCGCAGAAAAGCTCACGTTTGTTTTGACACCGACACGCAGTCTAGCCGGTGTGGTGCAAATCGTGGCGCGCGTGCTGGAAGTGGCTTTGCACAAGGTGCATGCATTGGGTTTTCCGCTTCAGCATATAGTCGACGGTATGGGTTGCGCGCCGCTGCCTCCACCTTGCAAGGATTTCATTGAAGCGATGGGACGCACCAACGATGCCATCCTGTTCGGAGGGCAGGTGCAGCTGTTCGTGAGTTGCAGCGACAGTGAGGCGAGCGATCTTGCGCAAAAGCTGCCGAGCTCGGCTTCGCGTGATTATGGCAAGCGTTTCGCGCAGATTTTCAAGGATTGCGCATACGATTTTTACAAGATCGATCCAATGCTGTTTGCCCCGGCTCAGGTCATCGTAAGTTGTCTGGGGAGTGGCAACAGCTTCCGCGCTGGCAAGCTCAGCGCCGAGCTGCTGGACGCTTCATTCGGAGGCGTCCATGGCTAGACGGGTTGCGATCATAACCGATGATCCTGGCTGGCACGGCCGGCAGTTGCGCCAGGCGTTCGCTGCGCGCGGCTGTGACGGCCAGTATGTGTCCTTGCAGAATTGTTATTTCGATCTCGCGCACGCGCGGCATGGCGTGGTGATTCCGGGGTTCAAGCACAGCCTGCCGGACGCGGTGTTCGTGCGCGGCGTACCCGGCGGCACGCTGGAGCAGGTGATTTTGCGCCTGGACATCCTGCATGCGCTGCGCGAAATCGGTGTGCCGGTGTACAACGATGCGCGCGCAATCGAGCGCAGCGTTGACAAGGCAATGACCAGTTTTCTGTTGAAGCGCGCCGGCATTCCCACTCCCGCAACTTGGGTCTGTGAATCTGCTTCACAGGCGCGCGCTGTTTTATTGCGCGAGAACGCAGCGGGGCGCGAACTGGTATTGAAACCGTTATTCGGCTCGCAAGGGTTGGGGTTGCGGCGTCTGAAGACCGGCCTGGATTTCCCCGACTTCGCTGAATATTCAGGCGCGGCTTATCTGCAAAGTTTTATTGATTGCGGCGAAGGCCAGTGGCACGACTTCCGGGTACTGGTAGTGGGCGGCGCTGCCTGCGCTTCGATGCTGCGCCGCGGAACCAGTTGGATCAACAATGTGGCGCAAGGAGCCAAATGCGAAAAAGCGCAACCGGATGAAACCCTGCTAAAACTGGCACAGGACGCAGTACGCGCTGTAGGGATGGATTACGCCGGAGTGGATGTTATGCGCGACCCACGAGATGGCAAGCTTTATGTCATTGAAGTCAATGGCATCCCAGCTTGGCGCGGTCTGCAAGGCGTATGTCGGGATAACCTGGCGCAATATCTGGTGGATGATCTGCTTGCTCGCAAGCTGCCTCAAACCACCATGGAAATGGTATGCTGATGAACACAATCGCTAGCGAGCGGCTGGCGCAGGCATTGAAGTGGGCCTGCCTTGCCGAAATCCGCGCGCCGAAGCCCGGCAACGTAAGCGATTACAGCGCAGGCCACGGTATGACCGTGCAGCACTTTAAGGCGAGCGCCAATGCCATCGCTGAACCGTTGACCGTACTTGGCGCAAGCGTGGGCGAGCGCATTCTGTACGCAGTTAAAGCCACGCAAGAAGCGGTGGGCTGTAATACCAATCTTGGCATTGTGCTGCTCGCCGCGCCACTGCTTTGCGCCGCGCAACAACCCAGCAAGCGCGCATTGCGGTTGCGAGTGCGCAGCGTGCTGCAAGAGCTCACGCAACATGATGCGGAACTTGCTTATGAGGCGATACGGCTTGCTAAGCCCGCCGGTCTGGGCAGCAGTGTGCGTCATGATGTCAGTGAAAAGCCGAAAGTTACACTGCTCGCTGCGATGCGGGAAGCGCGTAACCGCGACAGCATTGCGCGCCAGTACGCGAATGGGTTTGCCGATATATTTGATGTGGGTGTACTGCGTGCGCGCGCAGCGCTCGAGCGTTTTGCCGGTGAAGAATGGGCGGTGCTGTCTGCCTATCTGGCAATGCTGGGGCGCTTTCCCGACAGCCACGTAGAGCGCAAGTTCGGAATCGAAAAGGCACGGCAAGTTAGTTCCCGTGCTGCGGAGCTGGACAGCGCATGGCAGAGCTGTGACTCGCCGCAGGCCATGCTGCCGCAATTGCTGGCTTTCGATGCCGAGCTGAAGCGTGACGGAATCAATCCCGGCACGGCGGCGGATTTAAGCGTCGCCAGCCTGCTTGCAATGCGCCTGGAAGATTTATTGCAGGAAAGCTTTACCGGAGAGGAGGCGAAGCCTGCCTCACACCGTAGTAAAACGAAACCTCAGCATGTTGGCGCCTAGGAGGGCGGCAGCCACTGAGGTTTCGGAGTTGTGTTTCATCTGAATTTTTAACCAGCCAAACTAAGGAGAGACAAAATGGCGAAAATAGATCGAGTACTCGTTGGAGAATCACTGGTCGGTGATGGCAATGAAGTGGCCCACGTTGACCTGATTATGGGGCCGCGCGGCAGCTCAGTAGAACGTGCGTTCTGCAATGCGCTGACCAACAACAAGGATGGCTTTTCTACCTTGCTTGCGGTGGTGGCGCCGAACTTGGCGGCCAAGCCCAACACTATTCTGTTCAACAAGGTGACCATCAAAGGCGCGAAGCAAGCGGTACAGATGTTCGGGCCAGCGCAGCGCGCAGTGGCGATGGCGGTGGCGGATTGCGTGCAGGACGGAACGATCCCGGCAAATGAGGCCGATGATGTCTTCATTTGTGTCGGCGTGTTCATTCACTGGCTGGCTGAGAACGACACCAAGATTTATGACTACAACTACCAGGCCACCAAGGAGTCAATCAAGCGCGCCGTGGCGGGGCAACCCAAGGCCTCGGAAGTGGTCAGCAAGAAAGGCAGCGTCTCGCATCCGTTCTCCCCGAAATAATCCGGATGCGCGGATGAGTGGTGAGCAGCCGATGCTGCTCACTGCGCATTCGTTTGATCCGCTTCCGATGCCGATGCGGCCAGATCGCTGGCGCTGATGAGGTGCTGATGCAGTGCGCTCGCGAGCAGCGCGCCATGTGCGCCTGCGCACGCTAGCCGCGCGAGGTCGCGTGCGCTACGTATTCCGCCTGCGGAGTAAAGTTTTTTATGCGATGCGCGCCGACTTAGCTCGCTTAATTGGTCGAAATCCGGCCCTTGGAGGCTTCCGACGCGCGCCAGCATCATTACAATGACATGCTCCGGCCAAAGTCCCGGATCGCTGAGCACGCTCTGCTCGCCGTGAAAGCGCTTGCCTTTGAAATCCAGCGACAGCAGCGGGAAGAGCGCATCGCGGCTGGAACAAACAGCGGAAAGCAGCGCGCTCTCGGGAAACGATTCGCTGCCGATCACCGCATGGCCTACGCGCCGCCTCTGCCACGCCATGAAACCCGCAACATCCGTTATTCCTGAATCTACCCACAGCTCAAGCTGCGGAAAATGTTGATGGAGTTTTTCAATTAGCGCGGCGTTGCTGCCGTTTTTCTGGATGGCATCGATATCGGCAACGTAGAGTGTGTGAAACGGATAAAAATCCAGCAATGCGCAAGCTATGTCGAGTGCATTGCTGCCCGCACACAATTCGGATTCGATGGGGCGATATCGATGGCGTTCTCCGCGATCGGCGCGTACCACTTGGCCTTGCATCAGGTCAATGACCGGTATGATTTTCAAAGTATTTTTAACCGCGGAGCACGCAGAAGAAAAGCATTATTTCTCTTTTTTAGTAAATTCGAATTTATAAAGTTTAATAAAGATTTACTCAGAGTCCTCCGCGTCCTCAGCGGTGAAATGGCGATTAAGAATGCGTATCTTCGTATATGAGCATATTACCGGTGGCGGGCTGCTAGACCAAGTATTGCCGGCAGCACTCGCTCAAGAAGGCGACATTATGTTACGCGCGCTTTTGCGCGATCTTGGGGACATTTCCGGGGTTGAAGTTGTCGTTATGCGCGATCCGCGCCTGCCCCCACTGAATTTTTCCGTGAAGGTATACACGCCGCGCCGCGCTGCGGATACCGAGCAGATATTGGAACGCTGCATAGATATGGCCGATGCGGTGTGGCCGATCGCGCCGGAAAGCGGTGGGGCGCTTGAAAGCATTCATCGCAGCGTGCTCAAGCATGGGCGCAGGCTCTTGGGCAGCCATCCTGACGCAGTGCACCTTACCGCGAGCAAGCAGGCCACTTCACGTCATCTAACACAAGCAGGGATCGCAGCAGTGCCGACGTATTCCGTGGATGCCGCACCGCAGGATACAAACGGGGGCTGGGTGGTTAAACCTGACGATGGTGCCGGCTGCAGCGACACGCATCTGTTCCATGATCTTCCGGCAGCACGGCAATGGTTGCATGCCAACCGGGGGAATTACGTGCTGCAGCCATTTATCAGCGGAAGCGCGCTGAGTCTTTGTGTCCTATGCCGCGCGGGTACAGCTGATCTTTTGAGCTGTAATAATCAACGCGTGGTGGTGTGTGACGGCCTGTTTCATTTTCTCGGTAGCGTGGTCAATGCCTTGACCGATGAAGACGGCGCTTTTGCGGAATTGGCAAGACGCGTAGCCGCAGCCATTCCCGGGCTGTGGGGCTATGTGGGCATAGATTTGGTGCAAAGTGGTTGTCAGCGGGTGGTGATGGAAGTAAACCCGCGGCTGACTACTTCCTATGCGGGTTTGCGCCAGGCTCTGGGCTGCAATACCGCAGCGCTGGTATTGGGCCTGCTGGACGATACCAAACCTTTGCACTTGCCAAAATTCGAGCAGCAGCGCATCGAAATTGACCTGGAGGCTTTGCATGCCTGATTGCACCGTCGGCTGGGATTTGGGAGGCGCGCATCTCAAAGTAGCGCTGGTGGACGGCACCGGGCGCGTATGCAAAGCCGTGCAAATGCCCTGTCCGCTGTGGCAAGGCTTGCAGCACCTGGACAGTGCTGTAGCCCAGGCGCTGAAAAACCTCAACCAACCAGCAGCGCTGCACGCGCTCACCATGACGGGCGAGCTCGCTGATATTTTTCCCAATCGCAGCGCAGGCGTGACTGCGCTGGTGGAAGCGATGAAAGGCAAATTGCCGCAAGCAACCCTGCGAGTGTATGCCGGTCGCAGCGGTTTTGTTACTCCTTCTCAAGCCAAGCAGCACGTGGTTGAGGTGGCTTCAGCGAACTGGCTTGCAACTGCCGAGTTCGTGGCACAGCGCGTGAGGCAAGCGTTATTGATAGACATTGGTAGCACCACCACCGATCTGGTGTTGCTAATTTCAGGCAAAGTGCAGGCCCGGGGCTGGAATGACCACCAGCGCATGACGTATGACGAGCTCATCTGCAGCGGCGTGGTGCGCACGCCGGTTATGGCGGTGGCTGTGCGCGTGCCGTTCGCAGGCGACTGGCAGGGTTTGATGGCGGAACAGTTCGCGACCATGGCGGATGTCTACCGACTGACCGGTGAATTGCCGGAAGGGGCAGACCAACTGCCTGCCGCGGATGGGGGCGGCAAGACAATGCAGGACAGCGCGCGGCGCTTGGCTCGCATGCTGGGCAGAGATCTGGAGTCGGAGCTACTAGCAAGCTGGCAGAGGCTTGCGGGCTATATTGCCGATCTGCAACAACAGCGTTTGCATGAAGCCTGTTCCCGTCTGTTTTCATTGGGGTTAGCAGGCGAGGAGGCACCGCTTATCGGGACGGGTATTGGCCGCTTTCTGGTGAAAAAACTTGCCGCACGCTATGCACGGCCTTATCTGGATTTTTCAGGACTGATGGATTCCTCGTTGAACGATCGCCAATGGATAGATGCATGCGCGCCTGCGGTGGCGGTCGCGGCACTGGCGCAAAGCAGGGCGCGGGAATAAAATATTTTTTATGTCACGGTTAACTGAACTTCCTTACCACGAAGACAGCGTGCGGCTGTTTGAAGCGATTGCCGATCTGCCGTGGGCGGCATTTCTCGACAGCGGCAAGCGATTCGCAATGCAGGCGCGCTACGATATTCTGGTGGCTGAGCCCTATGCCACGCTGGTCACGCGCGGCAAAGTTACCGAAATACGCCATAACGGGGCAAGCGAGCTTTCTCCCGAAGACCCTTTCACCCTGCTTAAACGCTATCTTGAACCTGCGCAGGAGAATGATTACGGTTTGCCTTTCAGTGGCGGAGCTCTGGGTTATTTTGGCTATGATCTGGCGCGCCGGCTGGAGCGGCTGCCGGCGATTGCAGAAGACGCTGAAAAAATTCCGGACATGGCCATTGGCATTTACGACTGGTCGGTGGTGGTGGACCATCACTTACGCCGCAGCTATCTGGTAAGCGGTGGACGCGACCCGCAAACCGGGAAAAAATGGGATGAGCTGGTAGCGCGTTTCAGCCAGCCGGGGGAGGAACGCTTTCGCGCGCCGTTCCGCATCACAAGTAAGATTGTTTCCAATCTCACGCCCGAGCATTATGCCCAGGCTTTCCAGCGTATTCACCACTACATCCGCGCCGGCGATTGCTACCAGGTGAATCTCGCGCAAAGGTTTTCTGCAGCTGCAACGGGCGATCCGTGGCTGGCTTACCAGGCGCTGCGCATCATCAATCCGGCACCGTTTTCCGCTTATCTCAATACTCCTTGCGCGCAAATCCTGAGCGCCTCCCCCGAGCGTTTTCTCAAGCTAAGGGACCGTCAAGTCGAGACCAAGCCCATCAAAGGCACGCGGCCGCGCGCAGGACATCCGCGCCTGGATGCGGCGCTTGCCGAGGCGCTGCGCGAGAGCGAGAAAGATCGCGCTGAAAACCTTATGATCGTGGATTTGCTGAGAAACGATCTCGGCAAATCGTGTGAAACCGGATCGGTCAAAGTGCCGAAACTGTTTGAGGTGGAAGGTTTCGCCACAGTGCATCATCTGGTCAGCACGGTGACCGGTACATTGGCTCAAGATAAAAGCGCGGTAGATTTGCTGCGCGGCTGCTTTCCGGGGGGCTCGATTACCGGCGCGCCCAAGTTGCGCGCGATGCAAATTATCGAAGAACTGGAGCCGAACCGCCGCGGCGTGTATTGCGGCGCCATTGGTTACATCGGCTTCGATGGCGCAATGGACAGCAACATCGTCATCCGCACTCTGGTTTACTCCGCGGGAACCATGCGCTTCTGGGCGGGAGGCGGCATCGTCGCTGATTCGCGCATGGAAGACGAATACCAGGAAACTTTCGACAAAGCAGCAGCATTGTTGAGGCTGCTGGAGCAGATTTTAATTGCCGATGTGGGTCGTTAAGCTCGGCGGCAGTCTCGCGGATTATCCTGAAGATTTGAGGCGCTGGCTCAAGGCGCTTGCTGAAGCGGGCAAATACCGGACGGTCATCGTTCCCGGCGGCAGTTTTTTCGCTGATTGGGTACGCGAGACCCAAAAAAAATGGGGCTTCGACGATGTCGCCGCCCACGCCATGGGGCTGCGGGCCATGGAGCAATTCGGTCTCATGCTCTGCGCGCTGCAAAGAGGCCTCGTTCCCGCCCTCAGCGAAACCGAAATCCGCAAAGTACTACATGAAAATCAGGTTCCGGTCTGGCTGCCCGTGCAAATCCTCGCCTCCGAAGATTTGTCCCCGAGTTGGGATGTGACATCGGATAGCCTCGCTGCCTGGCTTGCCAAGCGTTTGAAGGCAGAACAGCTCGTACTTGTTAAATCTTGCGTACTACCCAGTGGAAAAGTAGAAGCCGCTGAGCTTGCAAAAAACGGGATAGTGGATGCGGCATTCCCGAGCCTTGTTCAAGGCGCAGAGTTTGATACCTGGTTGCTGGGCCGGAAAGATTATTCCAGGATTAGCTCATTCCTTGTTGAAAAACAAGCCGGCGGTGCAAAGGTGTACTGCCAGCCTGCGGGATTGCGCGCAAGCGGCAAATAGGGTTTATCCGCTTGGCATCCAATCTATTTTTGGTATTGGCGTGATTGTTTGGATAGTTCAGGGCTGTTTTCCTGAAATCAGCGTACGTTTGCCAATCCGAATTCAGCTCCACTTTTGGATGATTGATTACGACTTTTCTGGTTTCATTTCTAGTGAGTTGTCAGGCAAAGAGAGTACGCGTTTACCCGGAGGATTATTCGTGACACCCAAACCGGCGCTGAACCGGGCGCGCGAGTTATCTGCGCGCATCCGGTTAGCTCAATCATTAGTCAGACACGAGACCATAGATGTTTGCCCTTTTGTTTGACCCGCAGGTCTGGGTAGCTTTCCTCACGCTCAGCGCGCTGGAGCTGGTGCTCGGTATCGACAACATCATCTTCATATCAATTCTTGTAGACAAGTTGCCGAAGCAAGAGCGGGAAATCGCACGACGCGTCGGTTTATTTCTTGCTATGTTCATGCGCGTTGCTCTATTACTTGTACTGTCCTGGGTCGTCGGGTTAACCGAGCCACTATTCAGCTTGTTCCGACTGGAGATTTCGGGTCGGGATATCATCCTGATTAGCGGTGGCCTGTTCCTGCTGTGGAAGAGCACAAAGGAGATTCACCAGTTGCTTGAAGGCGAAAAGGGCGAGGCCTCAACGGCAATACGCGCCACGTTTACCGCAATTGTTCTGCAAATTACTATCATTGATATTGTCTTTTCGATGGATTCAATCATTACAGCGGTAGGGATGGTAGACCAAGTTAGCGTAATGGTCGCTGCGGTAATTGCATCGTTGGCATTAATGATGGTTTTCGCCGGCCCGATCGGGCGCTTTGTGTCGGCGCATCCGACGATCAAAATGCTCGCCCTGTCCTTCCTGTTTGTCATCGGTGTAGTGTTGATCGCTGATGGATTCGACCACCATGTGCCCAAGGGCTATGTCTACTTTGCGATGGCGTTCTCGGTTTGCGTCGAGATGCTCAACCTTCGCGTGCGGAAGCGTGTTGCTCGTCCAGTAGATCTGCATGAGCGCTATACACGCGATGACTAATCAAATCAGCGCGATCATTTTTGTCCACTGGCGCTGATAATTTAAGAAACCAGCATTGGGGAAAGTAAAATCCCAAGGAAACCAGGCACTTTCCCCCCAAGGAGCCTGATCGCGATCACGGCCTTACTGAAATTGAGTCTCGAAGCTGTGGGTGAACGGCAAGAAAAAATTCATTAGTGACGCACGACAATCATCAAGCTACCGCCCTGTTTGTGTCAGTCAATAACCAGGAGATTGCGTTGCGCAGCGCCGACACTCGGGAGAGTTCCAAACCACGGTTTCGTTCAGTTCCAGCGCACAGGGCGCCGCGGAATCCTAGGTAGTCGGGGGCAAGCTTGATTAAATCAGGCACATCCTCGAGCTGCAGCGATCCAGCGAGACCGGTAACGAGCCCCAGGGCTCGTGCACGCTGCACGAATTCCTGTAACGCGGAAGAATCCATCCGGCTGCGCAGATTGCCATTGGTCTTGCTTGCGGTGTCGAGCATGACGCCAGCGAAACCGGCATCAGCGAAATCGGCAAGCAGGTTAAAGTCAGGACTGCGGTCGGCAAACAGTACGGCGATGAGCCGGGCTTTTCCCGCAAGAGCGGCAATACAGTCTTTCGCTGCGCTGAAAAAGCCTACTTTGATGAAATCCACCCCGGTGGCGGCTGTTTTCGCAGCAGTTTCGCAAAGAATTTGCGGCTGCATCGGCAAATCGCCAAGTGTTGCGCTAACTGTGCAGCGCCTGTCTACCATCCGCACTACGCGGGCCACGGTGTCCAGCGGCAGCGCACCAAGCGCGCCGGCCTCGGGGTCCTTTAAATCAATGATATCCGCGCCACAGGCAAGGGCAAGGCGTGCCTCAGGCAAAGACTTAACACTTGCGAGCAGTCGGGTCATGCGGTGTTTCTTTGGGCCAATAGCGCGCGATGCGCGTTGATTTTTTCCATCAGCCAGCCCCACGCCTCGCGCTCTGCAGGGCCTGCAGTTTTTTCGATTGCAATGGTGAGGTACTTCACTTCGGCTTCGATTTTTTCCCAAGGCAGAAGATGCAGGCGGCTCACCAGAATTGCCGCCTCCAGCACTGCCGCTTGCGCGCGGTTGAAGCCGCGAAATGGCGCATGGGAAACACGGTGCACTACTTGGCAGAAAAGCTTAGGTCGCAGTTCGTCTTCTTCGATACGTACAAGTTTCAGTTCGCTGTGCGCAAGAGCTGATTCAAGCCGCACGCAATGTGCTTTGTCTGCGGGTACGGTAGGCCAGTCGCGGCGGCCGGTGATACAGCCGGCGAATATGCGCACATCATCGCAATAATTGACCACTGCATAACCGTTATCAAGCACATTATCCAGGGTAGTTGAGGGACGGAAAGGCGCGAGCACGATGAAGCCGTTGTCTTCGCGGATGCCCATAGGCGCGACGTGAATGCGGCCGTCTTTGGCCTGGGAGGTAACGATGGTTTCGAAAATCATTGGTTGCTGGTTTTCTTTCTGCGATTCTGTAGCGTAGGTCCGGGCGCGTGGTGCTGTGTCAGATCCTCGGGTTTACGTTCCACGGCGCAGCCCCAGTCCAGTTCCTCGTCCTGATTGTAACGCTTGGCCAATTGCCATGCGATTTGCGCGCGCGCCAGCTCAACGCCGAGGTAGAAAGCGTGCGCAGCATCGTTTTCCAAGCTGAGCAGGGGAAACAATTCATAAGGATCGGTCGCGACGCGCAGTCCATCGCGGTTGTAAATGTGGATGCCCTGTTCGCTGACTTGAATCCTGTAGCTCGGGTCCTTGATGGCGCGCGCCAGTTCGGCAATTTCTTCTGCAGTGTCGGGAAAGGGCTTGCGCGCATGAGTGGTGAGCAATTCCGAAGAAAAATCGCGCGGCAGGCTCGATGCTTCACGCGCTGCATACATGATGCGCCGCGCTACATCCGCTTCCCGCACCGCGCGCTGCGCATGCGGGCTCACTTCGGTGGTAAGGATGTTGGTAATGTTCAATTCTGAAATAATGCCCATCAGCAGGGCATTTATGCCTGTGGTGTCTGCGTCAGTCAACTCGGTAAGATTGCCAACGCCCATCATGATCTCGGTTTCCGGATGCCGCCGCCGCAACTCGTGATACCGCACCAGCGAATCGGTAAAGCCGAAGTGAATCGGGTCGAGTACCGGGTCAGCAATAAAACGGCGGTTGCGCCTGGCCATTTTTTCCATTGCGCGTTCCAGCGAAGCAAGATCGCCGGATTGCTGAGGTATCAACACCGGGATCGAGTCTGCTTCCTCGGCCACCCATAAGGTGTCTTCTTTCAGGCTTAACAAATAATCAGCACCGGCTTTTCCGCCGCGCAGCAATTCATTTGGTTCCACCGAATCCACACTGACATGATATCCCGAAGACTTGAGTGCGGCGACCGCTTCTTCGAGAAGGATGAACGAGGTTTCAGGCAAACAACCCAGGTCTATCACATCGGCGCCGTCCTTGCGGTAGCTTTCCGCGCGTTTAAGGATTTGCTCCACGCTTAGCTGCGGCGCATCGACGATTTCTGCAAAGATCCGTACGTCGAAACGGCCCAAATCCTGGTTTGCGCCGATCTGGCCGAAATATTGCGGCAGGTCTTTGAGCTCTTCCGGGCCGCGCACTACCGGCACCCCGTAATGGCGAGTAAGCCCGTCGAGGTCGCCGCGGCAACGGCCGGGCACCATGATGCGTGTCGCCTGTCCCGAGTTGGGCAGCCGCCTGCGAATCAGGTCGGTAGTCATCAAGCCGGCAACGCTGATGCCGATGTTCAGCACATCGTACTCAAACTCGCCCGGGCCCATTGCAGCGAGCACCTTGTTGAGACTTTTTTCAGCAAGATGGCCGGTGAGAAATAAAATCCGTTCGGGCATACGAGTTCCTTAATAATACATCTACACCAGGCGCCGGCAACTTCAGGTCTTGATTCCGAGCGTTTTCATCCGCGAGTCGAGAGCCTCGCGCAGCTCTTCGATGCGCATTACAACGGTGACGTTTTCGAAGTTTTTCAGCTTTTCCGTGTTATCGAGGTCGATTTTGCGCGGGTAAAGCGTCACCCATTCCTTTGGCGCCTCGGTGGTAACTACCGGCTCGGTGTCGCAAGCAAAAACGATGCTGTGTATTCGGCACTTCCCGGCTTGAGCGAAAATGTTGGTCACCAGGCTGTCGGAAATGCCACATACGCATTTGGCAACAGTATTGGAAGTGGCGGGTGCGATGACCACCGTATGGTAGTGACCGTAATAGAACAAACCCACAGGCGCCGCGCTGGCAGTGCTGTCCCGAAACACGCGAAAACGGGCGCGCAACTCCTTCATGCTATGGGCGTACATGTGCACTACCTCAGCCGCGGCCTTGGATAAATACAAGTCAACGTGCGGAAGCTCGAACGCGATCTCCAGCGATTCCTTGAGGTAATGTCCGGAACCGGTTAGCGCCCATGCGAGGCGGGGCTTGTGATCATGCAAACTTACCCACCCCCTAGTCGAGAATATCTTTGTTTGGATCCCTGATATTCAGCCGTTGCATCTTGCGGTACAAGGTATTGCGGCTGATTTTTAGCTGCCGCGCCACATTGGTAATGTTCCAGTGGTGGCTTTCCAATTCGCGGATCAGCGCCTCTCGCTCTGCCGATTCCAGAGGGTTGAGCGCTGCCGGTAGTTTTGTTCCGTCTTCGTGCGAAGGCATCCGGCCGCCGCCAATTTCCTGGGGCAAGTCTTTGATGGTGATGACATCGCCCTCGCGCAGTGCCAGTACAGTACGCAGCACGTTACGCAACTGACGGATATTGCCCGGCCAGTGATAGCGTTCCAGCGCTTCAAGCGCTTGGTCGTCGATCCCGGCTTTATGAAGGTCTGTATTTTCTGTCAGCAGAATGTTTTTAATTAGGTTGCGCTTATCAGCGCGCTCGCGCAGCGGTGGCAATGACACGCTGAGCCCGTTCAGTCGGTAATAGAGATCCTGGCGGAACTCTCCCTTGATGATTTTTTCAGTAAGATTGCAGTGCGTGGCGCTAATCAGCTTGATATCCACTTTAACCGGAATTTCGCTGCCCAAAGGCAGGACCTCGCGTTCTTCGAGAACGCGCAACAGTCGTGCTTGCAATTGTATCGGCATGTCGCCGATTTCATCCAGGAACAGCGTGCCGCCGTTCGCCTGGAAAATCTTGCCGCGCTGGCCTTCGCGACTGGCCCCGGTGAACGCGCCGGCCTTATAGCCAAATAATTCGGACTCGATCAGTGTTTCGGGGATGGAAGCACAATTGATGGCGACAAACGGCTTATCGGCGCGGTTGCTCGAATAATGCAGGGCTTTGGCGAATACTTCCTTGCCGGTGCCAGTCTCTCCATAGATCAGCACCGCTACTTCACGGCTTAGCACGCGCTTGGCGGCGCTGATATTGCGCTGCATTAGCGGATCGCCGAACTCCAGTTCGTCGAGAGGTGAAGTACCGGTCAAGGCAAGCGAGCTTACTGATTTCTGTGATCCCCGTGCCACGACCGGTATAACAGGTTTCGCGCCTTCAGGCTGTTGTGCCACCGCGAAGAAGCGGCTGCCACGCCGCGCCTCGAATATTGGCATCGGACGGAAGGAATTGCGCGCCGAGAGTTCAAGCAGCGATTGCAGTGAAGTATTGTAAAGCTCGCCGATGTCCTTGCCACATACATCGCGCGGCGAGGAATAACCCAGCTGAAACAGCGCGCTGTGGTTCGCTGCCATCACGCGTCCGTCTCCGTTGAATGCGATTGCGCCCTCGCCCAGGGTGCCGACGAATTCGGGACGGCTGTGGAAGCGAACTATGTAATCGCTTCCGAAATACGACAGGAACACGCGGTTCTCTATCATTTGCGCCGACATGTTGACCAGCACCAAGGTGTGTTGCTGCGCCAGGCGTGATTCCCCCGATGCGTCCAGCACCGCGAGCAGCTTGCCTTCGTGATCGAAAATCGGCGCGGCGGAGCAGGTAAGCCCGATATTGCGCGCCAGGAAATGTTCACGGTGATGGATAATCAGTGGTTTTTTTTCCAGCAGGCAGGTGCCCATTCCATTGGTGCCCTGGTACTGCTCGCTCCATACCGCTCCCATCATCAAGCCGGTTTTCGATGCAGTGTGGGTGAACTCTGGGTCGCCTAAATAATTAAGCAGCACGCCGTCTACATCGGTAAGCATGATTGCATAACTCGAACCCGCCAGCTGCTGGTAGAGGTTGGCCATCTCGATCTTGGCGATGGACAGCACATCGGCGACGCGTTCCTGGCGTTCCAGCAATTCGCTGCGGTCCACCACTGTCGGATCCTGTGGTTTCGCAGGGTCCAGGCGATAATCATCCAGGCAGCGCTTCCAGGAACGGGTGATCCTGTCGTCATCAAGCTTTACCGCGCCTTTCAGCACCGAATGAATGAACTTGGCGTGAGTGGATATCAGATCGGGCATTTGTCGCGTTCCGTTTTTTTGGCTTTCAAGTTTGGAATCGCTGTCGTCGGTGTTACTGCAGAAAGCTTTTTATAGTGGGAGTTTTGGCTTAGAACAGCGAATATTATGTATTATAGTGTTTAACGCGAAAACTGGCTATGGTGCGTAACTTGCGCTTTTGCAAAGTTTTTTGTTCCCCCCACGAGGAGTTGACCCGATGAATAAGCATTTGGCTTGGCTTGCGCTGCTGTTGCTGCCGGGAGCGGCATTCGCCTACGACTATCCCACGTATGACAGGGTGGAGTTCGTTCTGCAATGTGCGCAACAATATCCTGATTATGAATATTACGGGTCTCTCTACAAATGTTCTTGCGTGATTGATGCCATCGCCAAGGAATTGAAATACGACGATTATGTGGAATCTTACACCGCCTCACGGGGGCAGAGGACGGCAGGTGAGGGCGGCGGCGTCTTCCGCGATCCCCCTGAAGTCCAAAAAATGGCGAAGCGCTATGCAGAAATCAAGGCCAAGGCTGAAAAAGAGTGCCTGCTCAAGTGAGCCGCGGGTTTGCTGCGGCTACCGCCTTCATTTGGCTATGGAGCGCGGCCTGCGCAGCGGGGCAAGCCCTTCCCAGCATTGCTGTTCTGGATTTCGAGCTAATTGACGATACTCAGGATGACAATTCCGCAACACTCGCCGCCCAGCAAAGACGGTTGATTCTTATCAGCGAGCAATTACGAAAAGAGCTGAATAACGCCGGGCTTTATCGCGTGCTGGACAATGCTCCAGCGGCGGATTACATCGCTAAGCTTAAATCGGCGCAGGAGCTGCGCGCGTGTAACGGCTGTGAGGTGGACATCGGCAAAAAACTTGATGCCGACCTGGTGCTCACTGCTTGGGTGCAGAAAGTGAGCAACTTGATACTCAATATCAATATCGAAATCAAAAGTGTCGCTTCAGGCCAGACTATTCTCAACAAATCGGTGGATATTCGCGGCAATACCGACCAATCATGGTCTCGCGGTATCAGCTACATGGTGCGCGACATGGTGGAGAAAAAGCAGGGCGGGAAGCAGTGATCTCTAATTGGGCCCGTGAGCAGAACTAAATTAGAGGTTCCTTAGCTTAACTTCCGGCAGCAGTCTTGCCGGGTTCCACGCGGATGTAGCTGTTGAATTTCAAGTCGCTGGAATCTATGACTTCAGCTTTCAGGTCCCCGGGTTCGCGCGGAATGAAATAAAAACGGAAGTTTGGGTTTTCACTAATGGAGAAATCCACATCGGCTGAGAGAATCAGCTTGTCGCTGTAACTCACGTCAATTCTTTTTACAAAACGCGCCGGGGTGTAATGACGCGTCAACTGATCCATCTGCAGCCCGGAATTGTTGGGGTGGCTGATCATGAGCTGTGCGAGATTTGGCCGGTTGAGCGCCACTTCGTTTTCGAGGCGGAATTTCATCTTGCCCAGCCTGGCCAACGCCGCTTCCTGATCTTTACCTGCCGGTGCCGAACAGCCGCCGGATGCCTTTACGTAGCGCATTGCCATGTATAGCTGGCCGTCGTTCATCTCGGCAATTGCCCGCACATAGCTGTACTCTTCTATTCGCACCCGGGTATCAATGTCTGCGCGCCCGCTGTCAGGAGTGAGATGAAACACTGCGGCGATAGGCGACGGATTCTTGTCTATAACAAGATAAATCGTTTGCACGTATTTTTGCGAACTCTGCGGTATTTGCGCCTTGATGGAGATCGGCACGGTGGCCGCATCTTCAGCCCGCACCGGCGCATCCAGAGTAATTATGTCGTTGCCGGGGGTTATAATCACCCGCTCTTCAAACAGCAAATTTTTGACCTTGTTCCAGATTTCGGACTTGGCCGGATCGGGGTCGGGGTCGGCAGCTAACGGGTGAGTGGCGTACAGTATTGCGCTTAATGCAAGCGCAAGCCGTGTCGATAAAATAAAACTTTTCATTTAACGCTCCAGACGGGAGTGCGCGAATACTACCAGTATAGACCCGGGTATTCTGTTAGTCATTATCTTCCCATTCGAGTTCGGCATAGGCTGCGGTGACGTTGCGCCGGTGGAAAGCGTCGAACAGCAGCCAGCGGTCGCGTTGAGACAGTCCCACCGTACTCACTGCCTGCTGTAGGGATTGCCTGTGCTTGATTGCTTCACGCACTTCGCTTAATAAAACATTCAAATAGTCCGATTCTGCCTGCAGAGCCTGCGGCCAGGGCGGATCGGGCTGTCCATGCCCGGGGATGATGTGGTGTGCCTTGATTCCCGGGAATTCCTTGAGCACGCTAAGCCAACCTTTTAGGCTGCCGTCGACAACCGGGATATGTCCTGTGAAAAGCAGATCGGAGAGCCACAGCGTTTGGGTTTTTTCATC
>DATHDD010000120.1:0-5329 GCA_035319205.1 Burkholderiales bacterium
ATGGCAAAAGGCAAATTTGAGCGGACCAAGCCGCACGTAAACGTAGGGACGATCGGGCACGTGGATCACGGCAAGACCACGCTGACGGCGGCGATGACCATGGTGCTGGCCAAGAAGTACGGAGGCGAGGCCAAGAGCTACGACCAGATTGATTCGGCGCCGGAAGAGAAAGCGCGCGGGATCACCATCAACACCGCGCACGTGGAATACGAAACCGCCAAGCGCCACTACGCGCACGTGGACTGTCCGGGACACGCCGACTACGTGAAGAACATGATTACCGGGGCGGCGCAAATGGACGGTGCCATCCTGGTGGTGTCTGCTGCGGACGGCCCCATGCCGCAGACGCGCGAACATATTCTGCTGGCGCGCCAGGTGGGCGTGCCCTACATCGTGGTCTACATGAACAAAGCCGACCAGGTGGACGACAAGGAATTGCTGGATTTAGTGGAAATTGAAGTGAGAGAGCTTCTCAACAAATACGAATTTCCGGGAGACAAGACCCCCATCATCATTGGCAGCGCCTTAAAAGCCATGGAAGGCGACAAGGGGGACATGGGGGAAGGCTCCATCATTAAGCTCGCGGAAGCCCTGGACAGCTACATTCCCCTGCCCAAGCGCGCCCTGGATGGCGCGTTTCTGATGCCGGTGGAAGACGTGTTCTCCATATCCGGGCGCGGCACCGTGGTCACGGGACGGGTGGAGCGCGGCGCCATCAAGGTGGGCGAAGAAATTGAAATCGTGGGGCTGAAACCCACCCAGAAGACCGTGTGCACCGGGGTGGAGATGTTCAGGAAACTCCTGGACCAGGGCCAGGCCGGGGATAACGTGGGGGTGCTGTTACGGGGCACCAAGCGCGAAGAAGTGGAACGCGGCCAAGTGCTGGCCAAGCCCGGCTCGATCACGCCGCACACCAAGTTCACGGCCGAGATTTACGTGCTGTCCAAGGAAGAAGGCGGCCGGCATACCCCTTTCTTTAACGGTTACCGCCCGCAGTTTTACTTCCGCACCACCGATGTCACGGGTGCCATTGAGCTCGCCAAGGGCACCGAGATGGTGATGCCGGGGGACAATGTGACGGTGACGGTGGCCCTGATTGCCCCGATTGCCATGGAAGAGGGCTTGCGCTTCGCCATCCGCGAAGGCGGCCGCACCGTGGGCGCCGGAGTGGTCGCGAAGATTATTGAGTAATATCATGCAAAGCCAAAAAATTCGCATTCGCCTGAAGGCTTTTGATTACCGCCTGATTGACCAGTCGGCGCTGGAAATCGTCGAGACCGCGAAACGTACCGGGGCGGTAGTGAAAGGACCCGTACCGCTGCCCACGCGTATCGAACGCTTTGACGTGCTGCGTTCCCCGCATGCTGACAAGACATCCCGCGACCAGTTTGAAATCCGCACCCATTTGCGCTTGATGGACATCCTTGACCCGACAGACAAAACCGTGGATGCGCTGATGAAACTGGATTTGCCCGCGGGCGTGGATGTGGAGATTAAGTTATAAACGCGAAATGTGAAAAGTGAAACGTAAAAGGCAAGCGGCGTTTCACGATTAAAGAACTGCCGGTCAATTGCAACCGGCGCCTTAAAATAAGGTGAAGAAAATGAGTTTAGGACTTGTCGGTCGCAAGATTGGCATGACCCGCTTTTTTACCGATGACGGCGATGCTTTGCCGGTCACGGTGCTGGACGTGTCCAACAACCGCGTTACCCAGATCAAGACTCCCGAAAATGACGGCTATGCCGCAGTGCAGGTCACTTACGGCAAGCGCCGAGCGAGCCGAGTTAACAAAGCCGCTGCCGGGCATTTTGCCAAAGCTGCTGTAGAAGCGGGCTGTGTCCTCAGGGAATTTAGGGTCGCTCAAGAAGAGATTGCCAACCTCAAAGTTGGCGCTGCCATCGGCGTGGATATTTTCAAGGTAGGACAGAAAGTGGATGTCACCGGCACAAGTCGGGGCAAGGGTTTTGCCGGGGTGATCAAGCGGCATCACTTCAAATCCAACCGCGCAAGTCATGGCAACTCAGTGTCTCACAACAAACCGGGTTCAACCGGGCAGAGGCAAGATCCTGGCCGCGTATTTCCGGGAAAGCGCATGCCCGGACAATTAGGCAATGTGAAACGCACCGCGCTCAGTCTGGAAGTGCTGCGCATTGATGCACAACGTCAACTGCTCCTGGTCAAGGGCGCACTGCCTGGAGCCACGGGCGGCGACGTGATTGTACGTCCCTCAGTGAAAGCGGTGAAATGATGGAACTTAAACTGATTAATGAAAAAGGCAAGCTTTCCACCATCAAAGCTTCAGACCTCTTGTTCGGTCGTGAATACAACGAGGCGCTGGTGCACCAGGTGGTGACTGCTTACCTTGCCAACGCCAGATCGGGTACGCGGGCCCAGAAAGGACGCAGCGACATCGCCAAGTCCACACGCAAGCCTTGGCGCCAGAAAGGTACCGGGCGCGCCCGTGCTGGTATGGCATCCAGTCCTTTGTGGCGCGGTGGTGGCAAGATATTCCCCAATCTGCCTGAAGAAAATTTCAGCCAGAAAGTGAACAAAAAAATGTACCGCGCCGGGATGTGCTCGATTCTCTCGCAACTGGTGCGCGAAGGCCGTCTTTCAGTGGTGGAGAGTTTCAACCTGGAGGGGCCGAAGACCAAGCTCCTGGTGCAGAAACTGAAAGGTATGGGATTTGACGACGTGATGATTATTACCGACAACCTGGATGAAAACCTTTACCTTTCTTCCCGCAACCTGCCCAATGTATGCGTGGTCAAGCCCGGTCAAGCCGATCCGGTGAGCCTGATCCGTTTCCGCAACGTATTAATGACTAAGGGCGCGGTGCAAAAAATTGAGGAGATGCTGACGTGAGCGCTCTCAATCCGGAACGTCTGATGCAGGTCATCCTCGCCCCACAGGTCTCGGAAAAAAGCACCAGGGTCGGGGACAAGCATGGGCAAGTGGTATTGCGCGTGGCGGTGGACGCCACCAAGCCGGAAATCAAGGCCGCGATTGAGCTTTTGTTCGGTACCAAGGATAAGAAGATAGAAGTGCTCTCGGTGCAAGTGGCAAACATGAGAGGTAAGGGCAAGCGCATCGGAAGATATGCGGGGTCCCGCAAAAACTGGAAAAAAGCCTATGTATCCCTGAAGCCCGGTCAGGAAATCAATTTCGCCGCGGCGGAGAATAAATAATGGCTCTTATCAAGGTAAAACCCACTTCTCCGGGGCGCCGCAGTTTAGTCAAGCTGGTAAGCCCCGAGCTGCACAAGGGCGCGCCTTATGCGCCTCTGGTTGAGCGGCAAGCGAAACGCGCCGGGCGCAATAACCGCGGTCATATCACCACCCGTCATCAAGGCGGCGGCCACAAGCAGCATTACCGCGTGGTAGATTTCCGCCGCAACAAGGACGGCATTGCGGCCATAGTGGAGCGGCTGGAATACGATCCTAACCGCAGCGCGCACTTGGCGCTGCTTTGCTACGCCGATGGCGAGCGCCGTTACATTATTGCGCCCAAGGGGCTGACAGTGGGGACGCAACTGGTGAACGGGCCGGAAGCGCCGATCAAGACCGGCAATGCGCTGCCGCTCAGAAATATTCCGGTTGGCACCATCGTGCATTGTGTGGAAATGCTGCCAGGCAAAGGCGCACAACTGGCGCGCTCGGCCGGCACATCGGCGCAGTTGCTTGCGCGCGAAGGCAGTTACGCGCAGCTGCGCCTGCGCTCGGGAGAAATTCGCAAAGTGAACATTGAATGCCGTGCTGCCATCGGTGAAGTCGGTAACGAGGAAAATTCGTTGCGCTCGATCGGCAAGGCGGGTGCGCAACGCTGGCGCGGCATACGGCCAACGGTGCGCGGCGTGGCGATGAACCCGATCGATCACCCGCATGGCGGGGGTGAAGGCAAAACCGCATCGAAGCGGCCTCCAGTCAGTCCGTGGGGCGTGCAATGCAAGGGTTTCAAGACCCGCCGCAACAAGCGCACTGCGGCAATGATTGTGCATCGCCGCCATCCTATTAAAGGATAAAACCATGGCTCGCTCGGTAAAAAAAGGACCGTTTGTAGATATTCACCTCATGGAAAAGGTGGAAGCAGCGCATGCTTCCAAAGACAAGCGACCGATTAAAACCTGGTCGCGGCGCTCCACAGTGCTGCCAGATTTCGTAGGGCTCACTTTCGCGGTGCATAACGGCAAGCAGCATATTCCGGTGTACGTGACTGAAAACATGGTGGGACACAAGCTCGGCGAATTTTCCCACACCCGCACTTTCAAGGGGCATTCAGCCGAGAGAAAAACCCCTGAGCTTGAAGGGACGGGGAAAGAAGTTGGAAGAGAAGTTGCGAAAGAAGCAGGCAAAGAAGCGGAGAAAAAGTAGGCGAATGTGATGAAAACATCTGCCATATTGCGAGGTGTGCGTTTGTCGGCGCAAAAAGGCCGGCTCGTGGCGGACCAGATCCGAGGCTTGCCGGTGGACAAGGCGCTTAACATCCTCACGTTCAGTCCGAAAAAAGGCGCGGCGATCATCAAAAAAGTTCTGGAATCGGCGATTGCCAATGCTGAACATAATGACGGCGCAGACATTGACGAACTCAAAGTAGCCACTATCTATGTTGAGCGCGGATCCAACTTGAAGCGTTTTACCGCGCGCGCCAAGGGCCGCGGCAACCGCATTACTAAACCTACCTGCCACATTTATGTGACGGTTGGGGACGAATAAGGAAGCACCATGGGACAAAAGATACATCCAACCGGTTTCCGCCTCTCTGTGCTGCGCAACTGGAGTTCGCGCTGGTATGCGAACAGCAAGCATTTTCCGGAAATGCTGAACGAAGACATCAAGGTACGCGAATTCCTGAGAAACAAGCTCAGCCATGCCGCCGTGGGTAAAGTGATCATCGAGCGCCCTGCGAAGAATGCCAGGATCACCGTTTACAGCGCAAGGCCTGGTGTGGTCATCGGCAAAAAGGGTGAGGATATTGAGTCTCTGAAAGTAGAGCTGCAGAAACTTATGAATATCCCGGTGCACGTCAACATTGAGGAAATCCGCAAGCCCGAGCTTGACGCGCAACTGATTGCAGAGAGCATTGCCCAACAACTGCAAAAGCGCATCATGTTCCGGCGCGCCATGAAGCGCGCCATCACCAATGCCATGCGCTTGGGAGCGCAAGGCATCAAGATCATGAGTTCGGGTCGCCTGAACGGGATTGAAATCGCCCGTTGCGAATGGTACCGCGAAGGCCGGGTGCCGCTGCATACCCTCCGGGCCGACATCCAGTACGGGTTCTTTGAGGCCAAGACGACCATGGGCCAGATCGGCGTGAAGGTCTGGATCT
>DATHDD010000121.1:0-5780 GCA_035319205.1 Burkholderiales bacterium
GATTGCGTATTATCTTATGTTTGGTTTAATTTCAGTGTTGGCGCTGGCGGTCAATGTGCTGTTGCTTGTGGCGCTGCTCTCCATGCTGCAAGCGACGCTAACCCTTCCCGGCATGGCCGGTATAGCGCTCACCGTGGGCATGGCGATCGACGCCAACGTGCTGATCAACGAGCGTGTCCGCGAAGAACTGCGCAGCGGCACCACGCCGCAGGCGGCAATCCACGCCGGCTATGAACGTGCTTTCGGCACGATTTTCGACTCCAACATCACCACCCTGATTGCCGGCATTGCACTGTTCATGTTCGGCTCGGGGCCGGTGCGAGGTTTCGCAGTGGTGTTGTGCCTGGGGATATTGACCTCGATGTTTAGCGCTGTGATGGTATCGCGCAGCATGGTCAATCTGATTTACGGCAGCCGCCGCAAGCTGGAGAAACTTTCCATCGGCCAATTATGGCGTCCGGCGGCTCAAAGCAAGGGCTGAATCAGGATATAACCATGGAATTTTTTAGAATAAAACACGACATCCCGTTCATGCGCCACGCGCTGGTGTTCAACGTGATTTCCCTTATCACGTTCATTCTCGCGGTGACGTTCCTTGCCACAAAAGGTTTGAATTTTGGCGTGGATTTTACCGGTGGCACGGTGATGGAAGTCAATTACATGCAAGCGGCCGATATTTACAAAATTCGCGAGTCCCTGGGAAAAATGGGTTTTAGTGACGCCAGCGTGCAGAATTTCGGCACTTCGCATGATGTATTGATCAGGCTGCCTGTTAAAACTGGCATAACCGGCGCCAAGCTGAGCGAGCAGGTGCTGGACGCGCTGCGTCAAGATGACAAGACAGTGCAGATGCGGAGGGTGGAGTTCGTGGGACCCCAGGTCGGTAAAGAGCTGGTGGAAAACGGCTCCTTGGCGCTGCTGCTGGTTTCCATCGGCATCGTGCTCTATTTGTGGCTGCGTTTCGAGTGGAAATTCGGGCTCGCCGCTATCATTGCCAACCTGCACGATGTGGTCATCATTCTTGGCTTTTTTTCCTTTTTTCAGTGGGAGTTTTCGCTATCCGTGCTGGCGGCTGTGCTGGCGATTCTCGGCTATTCGGTAAACGAGTCGGTGGTGGTATTTGACCGGATACGCGAAAACTTCCGCAAGATGCGCAGGGCAAACACGCCGGATATCATCAATAACGCTATTACCCGCACCATGTCGCGCACCATCATCACCCACGGGTGTACCCAGCTGATGGTGACATCGATGCTGTTTTTCGGCGGGGAAACGCTGCATTATTTCGCGCTGGCGCTTACCATCGGGATTCTCTTCGGGATATATTCTTCGGTGCTGGTGGCGAGTCCCATCGTGATGTGGCTCGGCGTAACGCGCGAGGATTTCATCAAGCCGGAAAAGAAAGCTGCGGCGGAAACACCATAACGGCGCACCCGACGTGGAAGTCATTTCCAGCTTTTTCAACCTGCTGACCCATCTTGATCAGCACCTGATGCTGCTTTTGCAGGACTATGGCGGCTGGGTGTACCTGATTCTGTTCCTGATTATATTCTGCGAAACCGGCCTGGTGGTGACTCCATTTCTGCCAGGAGATTCATTACTTTTCGTAACCGGAACATTGGCGGCGACAGGTGCGCTCAACGTTCAGGGGATTGCATTATTGCTCATGGCCGCGTCATTTTCAGGCGACAACACCAATTACTGGATTGGCCGTTACCTCGGACCTAAGGTGTTCCGCAAAGAGCAATCGCGCTTCTTCAACCACTACTATCTTGAAAAAACCCGGAACTTTTACGAAAAACACGGAGGTAAAACCATCTTAATTGCGCGCTTTATTCCCATCATTCGCACTTTCGCGCCATTCGTTGCGGGGATCGGACGCATGCGCTATCTGCGTTTTGTGCTATACAGCCTGGGCGGGAGCGTGTTCTGGATCAGCTTTTTCGTATTCGGAGGTTTCTACTTCGGCAATGTTCCCCTGGTGAAACAAAACCTGACCGCGTTTATTATCCTGATTATTTTTGTTTCCATCCTGCCCGGCGCGGTTGGATATCTGCGCAGCCGGGCGCGCTAAGTCTCGCTAAATTCTTTTAGCAAGTTCGACCGCTTTGCCGATATATCCCCAGGGCGTCAGTTGCAGCAGCCGTTTTTTTTCGTTTGCCGGAATCGCCAGGCCGTTGATGAAGGAGTGGAGTGTTTCGCGCGTGATGCCGTTTTTCCCGCGCGTAAGCTGTTTCAGTTGTTCGTAGGAATTAGCCACGCCGTAGCGGCGCATCACCGTCTGGATGGGTTCCGCAAGCACGTCCCAATTCTGTTCCAAATCCTGCATCAAGCGCAGCGGATTGGCTTCAAGTTTGTGCAAGCCCTTGAGGCAGGAGTCACAGCCAAGCAAGGTATAGCCTAGCGCTACCCCGATATTGCGCAATACCGTGGAGTCGGTGAGATCACGCTGCCAGCGCGACACCGGCAGCTTGTCGCTCAAATGTCGCAGCAGGGCATTAGCCAGTCCGAGATTGCCTTCGGAGTTTTCGAAATCAATCGGGTTTACCTTGTGCGGCATGGTGGAAGAGCCGACTTCCTTTTCATTGACTCGTTGCTTGAAATATCCAAGCGCGATATAGCCCCATACATCGCGGTCAAGGTCGAGCAGAATGTTGTTGGCCCCGGCAAACGCGTCGAACAGTTCCGCCATGTAGTCGTGCGGCTCGATTTGGATGGTATAGGGGTTGAATTCAAATCCGAGGTCTTTGACAAAAGCTTGCGCGAATTTTTCCCAGTCAAAATCGGGATAGGCGGCGAGGTGCGCGTTGTAGTTCCCCACTGCGCCGTTGATTTTGCCAAGGAGCCTGACCGCTGCGATGCGTTGCTCAGCACGGCGCAGGCGGTAGGCGACATTGGCAAGCTCTTTGCCCAAAGTGGTTGAGGAGGCGGGTTGGCCGTGGGTATGGGCAAGCATGGGCGTCGCCGCGAGCTGGTGTGCAAGCTCGGTGAGCGTGCTGATGATTTCTTTAAGCGCAGGCAGCAGCACCTGCTGGCGCGCGCTTTTCAGCATCAGAGCATAGGAAAGGTTGTTGATGTCTTCCGAAGTGCAGGCAAAATGGATGAATTCGGAAACATTTGCGATTTCAGGATTGCCCGAGAGATGCTCTCTCAGCCAGTACTCAACGGCTTTGATATCATGATTGATGCGTGACTCGATGGCTTTTACCGCTTCGGCGTCGGCTTCGGAGAAGTTTGCGGCCAGAGCATCGAGCTGCTTCAGTGTGGCAGCGGAAAACGGCGGGATTTCGGTGAGCGATGGTTCGCGGCTTAAAGCCTTCAGCCATTCGATTTCCACCTGGATGCGATGGCGGATCAGCGCATACTCGCTGAAATACTTGCGCAAGGCTTCGACTTTATTATAGTAGCGCCCGTCGAGCGGGGAGAGCGCGGTCAATGGCTTCATTTTATGCCTTTACTCAACTATTGCATTTTATCACAGGTGAAATATGCGGATGCTTGAACCAGATTCAAGGAGATTTGCCCGCTTATTGCGGGAAATCCGCGCCTGCAGGGTGTGCGAAGCGCATCTGCCCAATCCGCCTAAGCCGATACTGCTTGCCGCTGCGTCAGCCACGCTGATGATTGTGGGGCAGGCGCCGGGACGCAAAGTGCATGAAACCGGAATTCCGTGGAATGATCCCTCGGGCGACCGCTTGCGCGAATGGCTTAAGCTCGAGCGCGAGCAATTTTATGATACACGCTGCATTGCCATCGTGCCCGCCGGTTTTTGCTATCCCGGCACTGGTGTGAACGGCGATTTGCCGCCACGGCCCGAATGTGCGCCGCTGTGGCATCCCAGACTGCGCGCAATGCTGCCGCATATCAAGCTTACTTTGCTGGTAGGAAATTACGCCCAGGCCTATTACCTGGGCGACAGGATGAAATCTTCGGTCACCGAAACGGTGCGCGCTTACCAGGAGTATCTGCCGGAATTTCTGCCGCTGCCTCACCCCAGCCCACGCAACCGTGGCTGGCTCAAAAGCAACCCGTGGTTCGGGAGAAAAGTAATTCCACAACTTCGCCTGCTGGTTTCAAATACGTTCAAATCACCACAATAAACCTGCGGCAAATCAATTTTTACAAACATGATCGCACCGCGTTTGGCATGATGAGGATGTTATAATAAGCACACTATTGTTTGCCAGGAACACCATGAAATTGATTGGATCGCTGACCAGCCCTTACGTGCGCAAAGTGCGCGTGGTGCTCGCCGAGAAGCGTATTGATTACGAGATGCAGGTGGACTTGCCCTGGAATGAGGACACCAAGGTTCCGGAGCACAACCCGCTGGGCAAAGTGCCGGTATTGCTGTTGGATGATGGAACCAGCCTGTTTGATTCGCGGGTGATCGTAGAACACCTGGATACCATTACTCCCCTGGGGCGGCTTATTCCTGAGGGAAATCGCGAACGCACCCTGGTCAAGCGCTGGGAAGCTTTAGCGGATGGTATATCCGACGCGGCCGCCGCCACTGTTATCGAAACAAGACGTCCCGCGAAGCTGCAAAGCAAAGACTGGATTGCACGTCAGCGCGGCAAGATTGACAAAGGGCTCAAGGCCATCTCGATTGAACTCGGCGAAAAGAGCTGGTGTTCGGGCGATGCCTATAATCTATCCGACATCGCGGTAGGTTGTGCGCTAGGTTTCCTCGATTTGCGCTTGCCTGACATCAATTGGCGTGCCTCCTACCCCAATCTGGAAAAACTCTACGCAAAACTTATGCAGCGGGCATCGTTTAAAGATACGGTGCCGCCGGCAGGGTAAGCGCTCAAGCCTCGATAATTCCTCCGCCAAGGCATACCTTGCTCTCGTAAATTACCACGGATTGTCCGGGAGTGACTGCCCATTGCGGCTCGGCAAACTCAATGTGGCAACGGTGTTCATCCACCTGCGAGATGCAGCAAGCAGCGTCCGCCTGGCGGTAGCGGGTTTTCGCGCAGTACACCCAGTTGCAATGCGGTGCACGCCCGCTCACCCAGCTTAAACGGGTGCTGGTGAGATTTTGTCGGAATAGCGCAGGGTGGTCGTGGCCCTGCACTACCACGAGCACATTGCGCGCCAGGTTCTTGGCTGCGACATACCAGGCTTCGCCTTTGCCCCCTATGCCCAAACCCTGGCGCTGGCCTATGGTGTAGTACATGAGACCCATATGCTCGCCTATCACTTCGCCATCAGGAGTTTCTATTGCACCGGGGTTTTTCGGCAGATAGCGGTTCAGGAATTCGCGGAAAGGACGCTCGCCGATAAAACAAATGCCTGTGCTGTCTTTCTTGTCGTGGACGGGCAGTCCCTGTCGTTTCGCGATTTCCCTGACTTCGCGCTTGTACAGCTTGCCAAGCGGGAAAAGCGTCTTTGATAGCTGTGCCTGGTTCAGGCGGTACAGAAAATAACTCTGATCCTTGGTGCCGTCTTCCGCTTTCAGCAGCTGGAACATCCCGTCCGTTTCCCGTACCTGGGCGTAATGCCCTGTGGCGATAATGTCCGCACCCAGTTGCAGGGCGTGGTCTAGAAATGCCTTGAATTTAATTTCGGCGTTGCACAGTACATCCGGATTCGGGGTGCCACCGGCGCGATATTCATTGAGAAAATCGTTGAAAACCCGCTCCTTGTACTCGGCGGAAAAATTGACGGTTTCGATGTCTATGCCGATGCGGTCAGCCACCGCAACCGCATCGACTAAATCCTGCCTGGAAGAACAGTATTCGTCAGTGTCGTCATCTTCCCAGTTTTTCATGAAC
>DATHDD010000122.1:0-3513 GCA_035319205.1 Burkholderiales bacterium
CTGAATATGGAACTTCGCTGGTGGGTGTGTTAAAATTTAACAAAATCAGCAGGCGTGATCAAATTAATATACTCGCGGGCTGATGCAATAGAATATTTTTTCTGCATGTCTCGATAAGGAAGCCTAAGCAGCCTGTTTGCACATCCGGCCAGCGAAAAACGATTCGAACTTCGCTGACACTCCGGTGCACAAATACAACGGAAGAAAGTAATAGAAGCATTTTCCTTTGCTGCCGGTAATGCCCCCGGGCCCAGACCCAATTCGTGCTCGGTGATCAAGTACTGTTTCGGGACCCAGAAATATTTTTGAATCCGGGCCTCTTCCAAGAGTGAGGCGCGGCGCATACCAATATTATTGGTCCGCTCTGAAAACTCTGCGGGCGCGTCCTGCGTTGCCGGCAGGGGTGCGGAGCGGGATGTTAAAACTGGCTAGCTCATGAACCGCCTTTCTACAGAAAGTTACCTCACCGGCAAGGGTGCGGAGCATGACGTTGCAACAGGTTCGCCCACAAATCACGCTTCCACCGAAAGTTACCTAAATCGCGAGCTTGGTCTGCTTGAATTCAACCGCCGTGTGTTGGCGCAGGCGGAAGACCCGGCGGTTCCTCTTCTTGAGCGGCTTAAATTCATTTGCATCGTCAGCAATAACCTGGATGAATTTTTCGAAATTCGGGTGGCTGGACTGAAGGAGAGGATTGACAGCGGCAGCGGAAGTGCCGGTAGCAACGGCCTGTCGGCGCGGCAGGTATTAAAGCGCGTGACGGAAGAAGTTCGCGAGCTGGTCGGAAGGCAATACGAACTTTTCCACGAGAAAATCGTGCCACAGCTTTCGGCGCAGGGTATCCGGTTTCTGAAACGTTCCCAGTGGAATGACGCGCAGCGCGAATGGGTCAAGTCTTATTTTTTCCGCGAGGTGATGCCGGTATTGACCCCTATCGGGCTGGATCCCTCTCACCCCTTTCCCCGCATGCTCAATAAGAGTCTTAACTTTGCGGTGGAACTACAGGGCCGTGATGCCTTCGGGCGCAATTCTGGAGTCGCCATGGTTCAGGCTCCGCGCATTCTGCCGCGCTTCATACACATACCGAAAAATGTTGCAGGCTGCGATTACGACTTTGTGTTTCTGTCTTCCATCCTGCATGCCCACGTGGGCGAGCTGTTTGCCGGTATGAACGTACTGGGTTGCTACCAGTTCCGTGTCACCCGCAACAGCGAGTTGTTTGTGGAGGAGGAAGAAGTCAAAAACCTGCGCACGGCGCTTCAGGGTGAGTTGCCGCATCGCCACTACGGCGACGCTGTGCGCCTCGAGGTTGCGGACAGCTGCTCCCGGGAAATGACGGATTTCCTGTTGCAGCAGTTCAACCTGAACGAAGACGACCTCTACCGGGTGAATGGGCCAGTGAACCTGGTGCGGCTCATTCAGGTGCCGGATTACGTGGACCGTCCCGATCTCAAATTTCGTGCTTTTACGGCTGAATTGCCCACGGCGCTGGTCAAGCAACCCGACATCTTTGCAGCTGTTCGCAAAGGAGATCTGCTTTTGCACCATCCTTTCCAGTCATTCCAGCCGGTTATCCAGTTCCTCCAGCAGGCGGCGGTAGACCCCGACGTGGTCGCGATAAAACTGACGGTGTACCGCACCGGCGCCGATTCGGCACTGATGGAAGCGCTCATCACTGCGGCCCAGCGCGGTAAGGAAGTGACGGCAGTGGTTGAGCTACTGGCACGCTTCGACGAAGAGGCCAACATCAACTGGGCAGCGCGTCTGGAAGAAGTGGGAGCCCATGTGGTATATGGCGTGGTAGGGCATAAGACTCACGCCAAGATGGCACTGGTTGTGAGGCGTGAAGAGAGTCGGCTGCGCCGCTATGTCCATCTCGGTACAGGCAACTACCATCCCAAAACCGCCAAGCTTTACACCGATTTCGGGTTGTTTACCTGCAACGAGCAGATTTGTTCCGATGTTAACGAGTTATTCGTACAGCTTACTGGATTGGGCAGAGCCGGGAGGCTTTCCCATATTTGGCAATCTCCGTTTACCCTGCACGATCAGACCCTCAGGGCCATCCGCAATGAAGCAAAGCTTGCCGAGGCCGGTAAACCCGCAGCCATCATCGCCAAGATGAATGCTTTGCTGGAGGCCGAGATCATTCAGGCGCTATACGATGCTTCCCGGATGGGCGTTAAAATCGATCTCATCGTACGCAGTGTGTGTGCCTTGCGCCCTGGCATCCCAGGTCTTTCGGAAAACATCCGCGTGCGTTCCGTAATCGGACGCTTTCTAGAACACTCGCGCATTTTTTATTTTCTCAACGGCGGTGTCCATGATGTTTACTTGGGAAGCGCGGACTGGATGGAGCGCAATTTCTTTAGGCGCATCGAAATCTGTTTTCCCGTGCTTGACCCCAAACTCAAAAAGCGGGTGATTGCTGAAGGGCTCAAGCCGTATCTCAAGGATAACTGCCAAGCTTGGGAGATGGACGCTTCCGGCCGCTACCACCGCAAGATCCCACGCCGCGCCAGGCCTTACAGCGCCCAGCAGATTCTGCTGTCTCAGGTGGCGGCGAAATCCGCAAAATAAGTCCTGTAAAAATGGGGGCGTAGTGAATCGGGCTACGAGAGAAATCGAGCTGAAGCTGTCTTTTTTGCCCGAGCATTACTTACGGCTGCAGCACCACCCCTTGCTCAAAACTTTGGGCTGCGCACCTACTGTCAAGCAAAAACTGCTGAGTCGTTATTACGATACGCCTGAATTGGGCCTGTGGCGTAAAGGGCTCACTTTGAGACTGCGCAAAAGTGGGTCCAAATGGATTCAAACTGTGAAGGGGAATGGGGTGGCAGTGGGCGGGCTGCATGAGCGCACTGAGTGGGAGTTTCCGGTCACCCGGCTTGAAATTGACTGTGCCCGCTTGCGCGAACAGGGACTGGACGAATTCTGCCGTTTCCAGAAACTGCGCCAAAAGCTGAAACCGGTGTTCACCACCGAGTTCAGCAGAATTCTGCACCGGCTTGAGTTGACCGGGGGCGGGAAATTGGAATTCTGTCTCGACCGCGGAAAAATCATTGCGGGGAAAGCCGTGCAAGAATTAACTGAAGTCGAACTGGAACTGAAATCCGGTTCAGCGGCGTCCCTGTATGAATTTGCAGTGGAATTGCAGAAGACGGTTCCGCTCAGACTGCAAAACGCGAGCAAAGCGGAGCGGGGCTATTTTCTTTATACTCAGAATCCCGCGCCGGTGGTAAGGGCCGTTGCGCTGGACGTCAGTCCTGACATCAGCGTCAACGAAGCCTTCAAGCGCACGATGTGGAATTGCTTACGTCATTTGCAAGGCAATGAGAGCGGGATGTTGCTGGGCTCCGATCCCGAATATCTGCACCAGATGCGCGTGGCTCTACGCCGCCTGCGTTCCACCATGGGTGTGTTCAAGAAAGCGTTTGCTGAAAACGCGCTGGCGCCTATCGAGAAGGAATTAAAAAAACTCAGAAGCGTGCTCGGTCCGGCCAGGGATTGGGA
>DATHDD010000123.1:0-26266 GCA_035319205.1 Burkholderiales bacterium
CGTTAAATATGAAGCTGGTCAGCCCACCCATGACACCGAGGACCATTCCCGCGACGATATAGAAGGTGAGGTAGAAGCCGGTGGGCACCTTTGCCTCACCGCTGAGTTTCGCCTCAAGTTCGGTGATCGACCGCCGGTGGCGCTCAATCTCTTGAAAGATCTCCTGCTGACTCATGCGGTTTCCCCTATTTCTGGGACCTATCTATTCCAGCAAATCTCAAAGGCCTTGATGGGCTTGTTGAAGCCCTTCAGCGAGACATCGCCAATGGGCTGCGATTTCGCAACGTCCCCGAGCGCTCCTTCAACCCGCTGCGAGACGAGAATCTGCCCTCCCTGCGCCTCGCCGCAGAGGCGGGCCGCGAGATTGGTGACGTTGCCGATAGCGCCATAATCGCGCCTGCCCTCGAAACCGATGGCCCCGATCGTGGCATAACCCTGCGCGATGCCGATCCCCAACGATAGCTCGTACCCGCGCCGCGCCCATGCCGCCGCGAGCCCCTTGAAGCGCTGCTGCATCTCGAGTGCCATTGAGACAGCCTGCGCCGCAGGGTTTGGAACCAGTACCGGGTCGTTGAAGAAGATCATGATCCCATCGCCGGCAAAGCGCTCCAGCGTTCCTGCATGCTTCATAATCAGTTCACCCATCGCCGCGTGGTACTCCGCCAGGACGCTCATCACCTCCTCCGGGTCGGCGCTCTCGCTGAAGGTAGTAAATCCCCTCAAATCGAGGAACACCACGACGATTTCCCGCCGATGGGTCTTGAGTGGGTCATCCGCATTGCCCGAGAGGATCAGGTCGGCCACAGCCGGAGAGAAGAATCGCTTCATGCGCCCCAGCCGATCCAATTGCGCAATACCTTCAGCAACGCGCTGTTCGAGCTTTTGGTTCCAAGCTGCGAGTTCGCGCGCTTGTTCCTCGAGTTTTACAACCATTCGCTGCAATTCTCGTTTCTGCTCGTACCGCTCCAGATGCGTCTTTACCCGCGCTATCACAATCGGCGGGCTGATCGGCTTGGTGATGTAATCCACTGCGCCAAGCTCCAATCCTTTCGTCTCGTCTTCCACCTCGTTCATGGCGGTGATGAAAATGACCGGGATTTGCCGTGTGTTCGGATTCTCCTTCAGGCGCTTACACACCTCGTAGCCGCTCATTCCGGGCATCATGACGTCGAGCAGAATGAGGTCAGGGGGCTCAGCTCCAAAGGCAATCTTCAAGGCCCGTTCTCCATCGATCGCTGCTTTGGTCAGGTAGTCAGATTCGAGCACCTCGCTCAGCAGCAGAATATTCTCCTGTGTGTCATCGACAATCAGGATAGTGTGCGTTTTGCCAGACACTACTGTGGGATCTTGTGCAACAAGGGGGTTTGCGATCGATTCGCCTACTGCCACTGTTCTATCAAGTTAACCAATTTTAGTTGTTTTAATTGTACCATATTATGTATTTTCATTAGACCGAACATTTGGAGTTCTGCAATAACATGACAGAGCTCTTACCCACCCACCAGCGCAGCTTTCTTGAGGGACAGCATGGCCGGATGTTGACATCGCTCACATCGGTATTCTTGAACACTGTGGCATAGTTCGGCCAAGCCCAGAAATTCGCGTGACGGATAATAGCGGCGTGCTCTGCGCTCGAATCGAGCGCAGCCTTGTGCCTGACCACTCAAAGGAACAGACCCACTGCGGAAAATGCACGGACGACTGCAAAGATCAAGCCATAATCGTGATGGAAATCGTGCGCGGTGCTATGGCACACGGCCGATTCGGACTGGTGAGAAGGCGGTCCGATCCTCGATTCCAATAACGGCAAGACCTACACTTTGCGGCTGCTTGTCAATAATGATACACTTCCGGTTCGCGGCTACAACTAAATCGGTCTTTTTTTCGCACTCAAACCTGGGTACTCGCGCAATGATTGCCACACCGAACCAGGAGCATTGGTGCTGGCCGCGGTTGAATGACCTGGGTGGCTTTGCGCGATATTGGGTTCGCGCAATTTTCTCCCGCTGGATGAGCTACCATTAAACAAAACTCGCCTCGAAGGAGTATCGACATGAACATCGGTTCAAACGCACTGAAACGCCTCGTGTACATCGCGCTCGCCTTTGCGCTAGCGCAGAGCTTCGCTCTTGAAGTTAATGCGGCAAAGCCAGCAGCCAACGCAACAATCAGCGCCCAAGACGCGGCACAGGCACAGGCTCTGCTTCAACGAGCGGTTGCGCTCTATAAAGAAATCAAGGATCTGGCATTAGCCCATTTTGGTCCCCAAGGCGAATTCGTCAAAGACGATCTGTACGTGTACGTCGTGTCGACCAAGGGCGTGCTGCTCGCGAGCGGCGGATTATCGTCCTCTTGGATCGGTGAAAATGTTGCAAACCAGCAGGACGCAGCAGGCAAACTGTTCCTTCGCGAGATGCTCGACAAGGCGCGGAAAAACGGATCTGGCACGGTCGAATATCACTGGCTAAATCCCGCCACCAATAAGACTGAGCCTAAGGTCGCGTTCTTCCAAAAGGTCGGAGATCGGGTTATCGCGGTCGGCTATTACGCTCCGGCGAACCGATGAGGTCTTAAGCATACATGCTTAGCGTCGATGAGGGCACTGTCTGCATTGAGCCGGTAACTAACCGTACCTCTAAGATCGCTTTACGACCCGAAGCAAAGGATAAGGAGTTTATATACGGTCATTCCCGCTGACGGTGAATCCGCAGATCGTAGGTTGACCTTACTCGTGGAAGCGGGCGAGAATTCGAACCATTAGCTATCAAATCGAATTGATTTTGCGTTAACAACCGGTTTCGTAAGGTGTGACTTATTAATGAGGCTTAGTTCCCCTACCGTCAAATCATTCGACTGCGGCGTCCATATTTGCTATTGTGAAGGGCGCAGACTTTTTCATATCCTCGCCATGGAGCGTTTCAATTGGGCAAAAAGCTTTATATTGGCAACCTGAGCCACAGTATTGGCAATAATGACTTGGAAAAGATGTTCACCGCGTATGGCACGGTAATATCGGCGCAGGTGATCAATGACCGCTCAACCGGACAATCCAAAGGCTTCGGCTTTGTCGAAATGGGCACAGATCAGGAGGCGCAGGCCGCCACCTCTGCGCTCAACGGCAAGAGCGTAGACGGCCGCAACCTGATTGTAAATGAAGCCCGTCCGCAGGAAAGCCGTAGCGGAGGGCGCGGCGGCGGCGGTGGGCGACGTGGCAGCGGCAGTGGCCGCTACTGATCTGCATCAGACAAGTCCGATCCGAACGCAAGTGACCGCCTTTGAATGCGCGGCGCCGTCCATTCGACGTACGCTGACTCCATCAGGCATTTCCGGCCTGCAACCTATTCTAGTTGGCACCCGCCGCAATCAGGAGTAACGCCTTGGCAAAATCAAACTATCAGTTCGAAAAACGCCAGAGAGATCTGACGAAGAAAAGGAGGCAGGAAGAAAAACGGCAGCGCAAGCTCGCCAGGAAAATTCCTCGGGATAACGCCAGTTCTGAAGTTTCGGCGGACCGACCCGAACCGACTGAATCCGATGCCGCCGGTGAAACAAAAGGGGTGTGATATGACTAGGCATAGACAACTTAACATCAAGTTGACCCTTTTGATCCCGACGGTCGAGATCAACAACAATATCCTGCGCAAATCGCGATTGTTGCAGGCGCTGGGAACTACAAGTTATGCGAAGAATTTTAACGAGGCTTAAAGACTACACCATGGAAAACTTGATGACGGATGACGTGCACATCAAATGCAGTAACACGAAAGAAGGCGAGTTGGTATGCGAAGTAGAAACACGGGGCGAGCAAGGGATGCTGCGCTACCGGCATATCTTTCCCAAAGGGATTAGCGAAGCCGAGGCCAAGGACCAGATTCGCCAAGGACTTAAGACCCGGGGGGAGGCCATTTTGCGTCCCGGACAAGGCCGCGCCGGTAGGCCCAAAAAACTGACCATGCCAAACACGTGATGTGAGAATAAGCCAGACCAATTCAGGGGCATCAGTTGCCTATGAAATTTGTGGATGTGGCTCGGTTATCACTTGTTTCGCTTTGCCGCTTAATTTGGCTCCCAAAGTTAATATTCCAGGAAACAGCTTCACTACCTTCAGCAGCGCAGCCGCGGTTCCTGGCCGCATTGCAAGATGCGCAAACAATGCTGCCGCGCGAATTCGCGGCGCAAAACTTCTATGCCAAGCTGAAGCGTAATCCCTCCCTACTTCCTCAGTTGCCCCGCCGCTCAAAACTTCCTGTTGCCGCCCGGTAAGATGCCCGCATAACAGCCATGCCGATTGCATCGCCATACTGATGCCTTCGGCTACGATGGGGTGCGCTTCTCCTGCGGCATTGCCCAGCAAAAAGAGGCCTTGCATGTAACGCTTGCGTATCCCTGGCCGGATGGGGCCAGCGGATAACCAGGTATTTTCCAGCCGCGAGCGCGCGAGCGCTTCATGCGCGCCGCGGCAGGAAACCCGAATATGCTGCAATACAGCTTCCGCCGCCTTGATATCCGGCAGCTGGCGGCGAATACGCATCAGATAATCGCGCCTTATGCAGCAGGACAAGCTAACCCGACCACTGTCGCTATGCACCATTCCTCCATACCCGCCAGGGAAAACCAGCAGCGGCATCAGTCCATGTGGCAAATCGCAGCATTGAAAATGCGCTTTGAAGGCAAAAAGGTCTGATTGTCGGGCTAATTGATGAACTGCTTGCGTTTGTAATGACCCTGGCTCCCAAGAGCCGTGGGCGGCAATCAGCACTCGTGCCTGCAACTCCCTCACTGTGTCTTTAGCAGCGATTTTGCAAATAACGCCTACTTTGTTTCGCTGCAGTTCCACCGCCGTGCAAGGCTGCCACACCCGCGCTCCCGCAGCTGCAGCGCTGTTCAGCAACAGCATATCCAAATGTTCCCGCCCTAATGCTCTTCCCCACTTTTCTTCGGAATTCTTCGGGCGTGGCATCGCCGATGTCAGGACCGTTTCACCTGCAAACAATCCAACTTGACGCACTTCAGGCCCTGCCAATTCAAAAAAAGGCCGGGCAATACCTAGCTCGTGAAATAGCGGCAAGCTTGTAACGGAAATAAATTCACCGCAAACTTTGCGCCTCGGGAATTTCGCCTTCTCCACCACTGCAACCGACCATCCGGCCTTGGCGAGCAGCAGCGCTGCAGTTCCTCCAGCGGGGCCCGAACCAATGATAAGCGCGTCATATTTCATTTTGCTGATTCCCGTTGTTCGATGATTCGTTGTGCCACAAAACAATGAGTGAATAGGCCCGCCGCTTGCTCCCGCAACCGCCAGTTGGCTTGCTTAGGCCACAATGCTGAAAGCTCTTGCCCGGCAAATCCGGCACGCACGCTCACAACTGCATCATGCCGGCTCACCTCGTTGCAGCCTATTGCCCATAGCAGCCTGCTTCCTGTAACAGCCGGAAGCGCACGACGCGGTTCGCATGCCACAAACAAATTCGTGATCCGGGCTGCATGCAGCAACAACTGGTCCAATTTTTCATGCTGGAAATGGTGAAGAAAAAGGTTTGCTGTGATGACATCAAAAGCTTGATACCTTGCTTGCTCTAAATAATCAAATGCGTCTGCGGTAATTGTTTCGACTTCCCATCCCAGGGCTTTGAATCCCTCTCGAGTCTCATGGCTGACAATATTCTGGCGATCAAGCAAAACTACTTTGACATTTTTCCAATGTGACGCTAACCGTAGCGCCAACCGCAGCATGAAGGTACCATCACCGGCGCCCAATTCGAGCAGCTTATGAGGTGCGTATTGTCCATAGCGTCCTGTCAAAGCACGCTGCATAATGCCTACTTGATGCATCCAGATGTTGACGCGTTGCATGTCACGCCGCGAGCGGATTGCACGCGGGTCTTCCGGTGACAATTCATCCAGCCATTCCGGTTCAACACAACGCTGCATGCTCGCCTGGCATTCCTTCGTCTAGAGAACTTCGAGCAAGGCGCCATGACAACTGAAACCAGCGCCAAAAGAAGACAGCCACCACCAGCCACCCGGTGCATTTCCTTTGAGTGCCTTCTGTAATACAAAATAGACAAACGGACTACTTAAATTGCCAAACTCGCTTAGCACCGCGCTGCTCCAGTTAAGATCAGCCGCAGCAAGACTGAGTTGCTGCTGCAGCGCGGTCAGGACATCGCGCCCGCCCGCATGCCAGATCCATGTGCTGATTTGACTGCGCAATATGCCCGCCTTGTCCAATACTTCATCGAGCACGAGTTCGGCATTGCGCGCGGCAAGTTGTGGCACGGGCCGAGTAAGGATGTTGCGCAACATGCCGTTTTTCTGCTCGAAGCGCAGCGTATCACGCTCCAACGGGTCAATACGCGAAGCAGTCTCTTTCCATTCGATTTGGCGGGACCGCTGATTCGGCGTATCCGCCAGCACCACGGCCGCGGCGCCATCTGCAAACAAACAGTTGCTTATCAGCACACCGGGATCGTTGTCTATGTAGAAAGCTGCGCTGCACACTTCAACACATACCGACAATATGCGTTGACAACGCTTGGCAGCCAGCAATGCTTCCGCGGCACGCATGTTCGGCAAAGCTGCGCCGCAGCCTTGCCCTACCAGGTCCAGCCCCAGCGCATCCGGTCTCAGCCCCAGACGCTCTGCCACATAGCTGGAGAGCCCCGGGCAGAGATAACCGGTGCACGTGCTGATGATGACAGCGTCTATTTCATCTGCTTGATGGCCGGCTTGACGCAAAGCGCGCTCTGCCGCCTGTGTGGCAAGGGCTGGCGCGTGCTGAGCAAAACGCTTATACAGATTGTCAGGAGTGGCATCAAAAACTTCAGTCAGCGGATTTAGTGCGAAATACCTGGTACGAATACCGTTCTCTGCCAGCAAGACCTTTCGCAGCATAGCGCGTGCGCGCTTGTCGAGTTGCTTAAACTGCTTGCTTTCTTGATAGGCTAGCCAACACTCTGCCTGAGTGTAGCGCTGAGGTGGATTAGCGGTACCGATACCTGTTATGAACATGGATTAAGCTAAAAATGAATGCAAGCGGCTTCATGAGTATCCTATAGGCTATATACTATTCCACCACCTCAAATATTCCCTGCATGCCCTTTTCGCGGTGGCTGGGGAAAAAAGGCAGCTTGTTCTTGCAATAAAAAACATATTCCCCGGTAGCTGTCGCGGTGAAGGTGACGCTTTTGGGATTGCCGTTCAACGATTCATCGAAAACAATTCCCGCTTCCGGCGCGTTGGCTACTATACTGTGCGGCGTAATGCCCTGCTCCTTGCTCACCGACAGTTCCACCGGTATGCCTTTCTTCACTACGATTCGTCTGGGATTGAAAAAATAACTGCCGCCAATGATGCGAACATGTTGTATGCCATCCTTATCCACAGTAGCGGTATATGCCTCCGTCTTGTCCTGGTCATTGGCATAAGCCATGCCACAAGAAAATACAGCAATGTAAAATATAAAACGCACAAGCAATCGCTGCATGATCTTTCCTCCTATTCATTGACGTCAACTTGAATTGACATTACAACACAGCCAAAGTTTTGCCGATTCATCACCAAGCTGTACTAAGCAGAACTTTGAGGGGAAAATCTACACAGGGCGCGGGATTATTGCGTAATCGGTTGCAGGCGTCCCGGCTGGATTGCATCATCGGAGCGGCCCTTGAGGTAGGCATAAAGATTGTCAATGTTGTCTGCTACCAGCTTGGTTGTATTGTAATTGGGCATGCCTTTATCCGGCCTGCCTTCAAGCACGGCTTTCTTGAAATCCTCCATGTTCATGCGTTTCAGGCTATCGATCAGCGGAGGGCCCGTCAATCCTTCCTGTTGTGCCCCATGACAGCGGTCGCAGGCCATCGCGCGCCAGGTGCGCCAACCTTCGAGTGTTTTTGCATCTACTTTATTGCCGCCCTGCACAGTGTAAACCGTCGCTTCTTTTTTTTTCGCCGTGACTTCCTGTGCAATGGCTGTCTCGCTCATGAGCTGTAATGCCGATGGAATGATACCGGCCACTGCAAGAAAAATTATTACTGAGCTAATTGTTCTCATTTAATTGTCTTTTTTCGTGATAGCTTAGTATCAAGCCTTGAGACATGAAGCCTATTTTGAAGTGAGCACTGTTCCTACCAGGCCTGACTGGGCAGCCTTTGCCACGTCTATCTGAGTAGTTGCGCTTGCTGCAGCCAAGCACCGTGAATCCAGGCTATCCTCTGCCCGACCACAGCCTGCTGTTTTTGGGGACGTGCGCGAGGAGATAATCCATCTGGTCGGCAAGAATATGGCGGTTCGCCAATATCATGCCTTCATAGCGGTTAGGTGCATAGGGCACGTAGAGGAGTTTCATTCCCGCCTCTTCCGGAGTGCGGTTGGCCTTGAGCTCGTTGCAGGTACGGCAGGCCGTCACTACGTTGGTCCAGCGGTCTCTGCCGCCTCTTGAGGTCGGCGTGACATGGTCTTTGGTAAGGTCATGCGCGTGGTATTGACCGCCGCAAAAGGCGCAAATATGCCGGTCGCGCCTGAACAGCGTATCGCGGTTAAGCCACGGCTCGGATTCGAAATGCGCAGTGTGTACTTTGCCCAGTACAGCGATAATGGGTTTAGGCGCAATTTCCGAACGCCTGCCGGTCAGCCTTGAGATACCTCCGCGGTACACACATACCGGGTTACCCAGCGACCAGGTGACCAGGTTGCGCGCGTAGTACAGCACCGCCTCCTGCGTGCCAATCCAGCGGCGGGGAAGACCAGCGACATCTAGCGTCAGTACCAGCGGTGAACTCATATTTTCCGGATTAACTATTTACCCAAAACACGCAAATTAAAACAGTATTCCACCATACCCAATAACGCGCATTGCAGCTTCTTGGCTATTGTAACCCCCGGCCGAAATTTTCGCGAGAGGTATTGCCTAATAATTAGCCACTTATTGGTTTGCTAGTGGGGGAACATGATGAAGCAACTGTTGGGGCGGGTGCCAGCAAGCTCCTCAACGGCTGTTGCTCAGGACACGCTGCCACGCTTCAATCGGCTTTTCGTTTGTCTTCCAGGATCTGGAAAAATATTTCGTCCTGTCTGATCATGCCGAGTTCCGAGCGAGCGCGCTCCTCAATCGCTTCCAAGCCCTGCTTGAGGTTGCGTACTTCAGCGTCCAGCGCAGAGTTCCTCGCCTGCAGTTTCTGGTTGGCCAGATTTTGCTCATGCAACTGCCGATCTACTTCCCAAACTCTTGACCAACTGCCTTTGCCCAGCCACAACGGGTATTGCAACGCGGCGATCAGGCCAATCAGAATCAGGGTTACGAGCTTCATTCAGCGCAACTGGTGAAAGGCGTTGCGGCCGGCATAAACTGCCGTATCGCCCAGGTCCTCCTCGATACGCAGCAACTGGTTATACTTGGCAAGGCGGTCGGAACGTGACAGCGAGCCTGTTTTAATCTGCATGGCATTGGTGGCAACCGCGATATCCGCAATTGTGGTGTCTTCGGTCTCGCCCGAACGATGTGAAATCACCACTGTATAGCCGGAATGTTTGGCAAGCTCGATGGCGGCAAAGGTTTCGCTAAGCGTGCCGATCTGATTGATCTTGATGAGTACCGAATTGGCGATCTCCTGCTTGATGCCTTCGGAAAGAATTTTGGTGTTGGTGACAAATATATCGTCGCCCACCAGCTGCACGGAATTACTTAAACGCCGCGTCAGCGTCTTCCAGCCTTCCCAATCGGTTTCCGCCATACCGTCTTCGATGCTGAGTATCGGATACTTGGCCGCCCAAGCGGCTAAATAATCACTGAATTGCTTGGCATTGAGGCTCATGCCTTCAGCGGCGAGTTCATATTTGCCACCTTTAAAAAATTCAGAACTTGCGCAATCCAAGCCGATCGCCACGTCGTCTCCTGGCTTGTAGCCCGCCTTTTCTATCGCCTGCATGATCAATTGCAGCGCCGCCTCGTTATTTTCCAGGTTGGGTGCAAAGCCGCCTTCGTCGCCGACAGTGGTGGGCATACCTTTTTCGTCTATTAACTTCTTCAGCATGTGGAACACTTCGACGCCGTAGCGCAGCGCTTCGCGGAAGCTTTTGGCACCCAGAGGGATCAGCATGAATTCCTGCATGTCAATGTTGTTATTGGCATGCGCACCACCGTTGATCACATTCATCAGCGGCACCGGCATGTGCATCTGCCCAGAACCGCCGAAGTAACGGTACAGAGGCAAACCGGATTCTTCCGCAGCGGCCTTAGCTACCGCTACAGAAACCGCCAGTATGGCATTCGCCCCCAAGCGCGACTTGTTTTCAGTGCCATCAAGATCGATCAAGGTGCGATCAATAAAGCTTTGCTCGACCGCGTCCAGCCCGATGATCGCTTCGCATATTTCAGTGTTGATGTTTTCCACAGCTTTGAGCACGCCCTTACCCAAATAGCGCTGCTTGTCGCCATCGCGCAATTCAAGGGCCTCTTTCTTGCCGGTGGAAGCTCCGGACGGCACGGCAGCTCGTCCCAGTACCCCCGACTCCAGCAATACATCCGCTTCAACTGTTGGATTTCCGCGTGAGTCCAAAATCTCACGCGCAACTACATCTACGATGGCGCTCATGGTTTACCTTTTCTTGCGTGCTTAATCTGCTTTTCTTGAATAGCCTGCTCTACAAAACCGCGTTGTTTCACCAACTCATCCAATGCTTTCAAGGTTTCCAGCAGCTCGCGTATGCGCCTCAGCGGCCAGGAGTTGGGGCCGTCCGACAAGGCTTTGTCAGGGTCCGGATGGGTTTCCATGAAAATTCCTGAAATACCACATGCTACCGCCGCCCGCGCCAGCAGCGGCACAAACTCGCGCTGACCGCCGCTTTTACTGCCCTGACCACCGGGCAGCTGCACCGAATGCGTCGCGTCGAAAACCACCGGGCAACCGGTATCTCGCATCACCATCAGCGAGCGCATGTCAGAGACCAGGTTATTGTAGCCAAACGACACGCCGCGTTCGCACACCATGATGTTGTCCCTGCTGCTCGCTTCGCGGGCTTTCTCAACCACGTTTTTCATCTCTGCTGGTGCGAGAAATTGGCCTTTCTTAATGTTCACCGGCTTACCTGCGCTAGCCACAGCCTGAATGAAATCAGTCTGGCGGCACAGGAATGCCGGGGTTTGCAGCACGTCCACCGCCGCCGCCACCTGTTCAACATCGGCGATTTCATGAACATCGGTCAGTACCGGAATGTTAATCTGGGATTTTACTTCATGTAATATCTTAAGACCTTTATCCATCCCCATGCCTCTAAATGATTTTCCGGATGTACGATTTGCCTTATCGTAAGAGGATTTATAAATTAAATGAAGGTCGAGCTCACGGCAGATTTCCTTGAGCGCACCCGCTGTATCGAGTGCCAGTTGCCGCGACTCAATGACACAGGGACCGGCTATCAAGAACAGAGGGTGTTCGAGTCCGGCGTTGAAGCCGCATAGTTTCATCGAACCACACTCAGCTGTTTTGCGCTTTCTGTGCACGCCCCGGAATATCGCAGTGCCGCCTCGACAAAGGCCTTGAACAGGGGGTGGCCTGCTCTGGGAGTGGACGTGAACTCAGGATGAAACTGGCAGGCGACAAACCAGGGATGATCGGGCAGCTCGATCACTTCGCACAAGTCTTCGCTGGCAGAAATGCCGCTGATGCGCAAGCCGGCCTGCTCAAGACGCGGCACGAAATGATTATTGACCTCATAGCGATGGCGATGCCTTTCCACTACCCTTTCCGAGCCGTAAATCTGCCGCGCCAGGGTGCCGCGTTGCAACAGGCACTCCTGGCCGCCCAAGCGCATGGTTCCGCCCAGATCGGAGTGGGCGTTGCGTATTTCCACCTTGCCGTTGCGATTGCGCCATTCACTGATCAAAGCAATTACCGGATATGGCGTTTGGGAATCGAATTCGGTGCTGTGGGCGTTTTCCATTCCCGCCTTGTGCCGCGCATATTCAATCACAGCAAGCTGCAAGCCGAGGCAGATGCCCAGATAAGGCACACCTTTCTCACGGGCGTAGCGTATCGCCTTGATCTTGCCCTCCACTCCGCGCTTGCCAAATCCACCCGGCACTAGGACTGCGTGCATATTATCAAGACAGGCTATACCTTGGGTTTCCAGGGTTTCCGAGTCGATATAATGAATCTTGATTTTGCTCTGAGTATGGATTCCGGCATGAACCAGTGCCTCGGAGAGAGATTTGTAGGACTCGGTCAAGTCCACATATTTGCCAACCAGCGCAATATCCACCGTATACAACGGATGCTCCAAGGCGTCTATCAGTTTATCCCAAGAGCGCAAATCGGCAGGCGGCGCGCTGATATCAAGTTTTCTGCAAACGATGTCGTCGAGGTGTTGCCTCTGCAGCATGCCGGGTATTTTGTAGATGCTATCCACATCTATCGCGGATATCACGGCCTCCACTTCCACGTTGGTAAATAACGCGATTTTCCTGCGCTCGTCATCAGGCAAAGGCCGGTCGGCACGGCATAACAGGATGTCGGGTTGAATGCCGATTTCGCGCAGTTCCTTCACTGAATGCTGAGTAGGCTTGGTTTTGATCTCGCCCGCGGAAGCGATATAGGGCACTAAAGTGAGATGAATAAAGCAGGTATTGTGGCGGCCCAGCTTGATGCTCATCTGGCGAATTGCCTCGAGGAAAGGCAGCGACTCGATATCCCCCACCGTGCCGCCGATTTCAACAATGGCGACTGCCGCGCCGTTCGCCCCCTGCTGGATGAAACTCTGGATCTCGTCGGTTATATGCGGGATTACTTGCACTGTGCCGCCAAGATAATCACCGCGACGTTCCTTTTTAATCACACTTTCGTAAATCTGGCCCGTGGTGAAATTGTTGCGCTTGCTCATCTTGGCATTGACAAAGCGCTCATAATGACCGAGATCCAGATCGGTTTCAGCACCATCCTCGGTGACGAACACTTCCCCATGCTGGAACGGGCTCATAGTACCCGGATCAACGTTTATATAGGGGTCAAGCTTGAGTAGAGTGACTTTGATGCCGCGGGATTCGAGAATGGCTGCTAGGGAGGCGGCGGCGATCCCTTTACCCAGGGATGAAACCACGCCGCCGGTTACAAAAATATACTTGGTCATGAAATGGCCAGTAAGTTATGTTTAATATGATAGCGCAAAAAGCAACAGGTAACAATTAATCCTGGCGCTTTGAAAGCCAAATCGAGTTGGCTTTGTTAAAATGTTATGCTCTCCGTTTGAGTTCCTCTCTTTCTCATGCACGCAGAATGGCAACAGCATTTGCAAATCGCAGGAGCGAGAATTGAAAACCACGTTGTAAGCCATTTTGGCAACCCGCAGGCGGAACTTCACGCGGTCCAAACGGGCACAGTGCTTTGTGATCTCTCGCATTTCAGTTTGCTGCTCTTTTCCGGAGAGGACAGCCGGGCTTTTCTGCACAGCCAGCTCTCAAGCGATGTGCAAAATATCACCATGTCAACAGCGCAATACAGCAGTTACTGCACACCTAAAGGACGCGTGCTCGCGAGTTTCCTGCTTTGGCAATCAACCGAAGGCTATTGCGCTCAGCTTCATGGCAGTTTGCGGGAGAGCATACAGAGCCGTCTCGCTAAATTTGTATTGCGTTCCAAAGTAAAGATCGTCGACGCAAGCGGCTCCCATGTATCCCTGGGACTCGCTGGAAACAACGCCGAGATGCTGGCGAAAAAATGCTTTGTCGCCATTCCGCAGTCAGTGCTTGGAGCCGCACATGACGAATCGGCAACGATAATTCGCCTAGCACCTGACCGTTTTCAAATCATCACCGCTGCCGGGCACGCGCCGGCAGTGTGGGAAAAACTGAGCCGCAGTGCCACAGCGGTGGGAAATCTACGCTGGGATTGGCTCAATATTCGCTACGGTATACCGGTTATCACATCGGCGACCCAGGACCAGTTCGTGCCACAAATGCTCAATATGGAAATCCTCGGTGCAGTCAGTTTCAATAAAGGCTGTTATCCGGGACAGGAAGTCATTGCGCGCGCGCAATACCTGGGGATGCTCAAACGTCGAATGTATCTTGCCAATATCCAAAGCGAAATCTCTCCACAGCCCGGAGAGGAGCTCTTCAGCAGGGATGTGCAAGGCCAGGTAAGCGGTATGATCGTCAATGCCGCAGCTTCGCCTGAAGGCGGGTATGATGTACTTGCAGTAATTCAAATTGCCAGTGCCCAAACTGAAGAGATCCACTGGAAATCACTGAGCGGCCCTACTTTGAAATTGCTGCCTCTTCCCTATTCTGTGTGATGCCTGTTAATTTCTACATTTATTACCGTGTCAACCCCGCTGGCGCAGTGGCACTGGAAGCGCGCATCCACGAAATGCAGGCGGCTTTGCATAATCAGAATGGAATTGCAGGACGTCTTTTGAAAAAACGAGATGAGCCGCTGTTGTGGATGGAAGTTTACGAGAATGTTGACGACGCAGAAAGTTTCGAAGATGCCATGGTGCGCATTGTTGAAGAATACCGCATACGACAATTCCTTGAGCCGGGCTCGCAGCGTCATAGCGAGTGTTTTGTTGTTTAATGGGTGCTTTGCTCTAGGGAACCTCTAATTAAGTCCTCCGCGAATTGCGTTGCTGGCAAAATGCGGAAGTATGCGAGGCGCGCAACGAAGGTCGTAGCCAGGACTACGAAGCCGAGGAGCGCAACGACGCAGACGCCGCATTTTGCCGCAACCCGTAGGGACGGGGCTTGTCCGGGCGGTCTGCTTTGTCGCTCGGCTTGCCAAGGGGAGTAGCCATTGGCTGCGCCTCGCTTCGCGCATCCCATCCCGGAAAGCCGTCGTCGCAACCGCGTGGGACTTAATTAGAGGTTCCCTAATCATGTGCCTTGTTTTGCTTGCTTATAAGCTGTCGCCGGATTGGCCTTTGCTGCTCGCTGCCAATCGCGATGAGTTCTACGAGCGCTCCACCGCGACGGCGTCGTTTTGGGACGATCATCCGGAGATTCTCGGAGGACGCGACTTGCAAAAACACGGAACCTGGCTTGGCATCACGCGCAAAGGGCGCTTTGCCGCTGTCGCTAATTATCGTCAAGGCATTGCCCAGAAGAAAAACACGCCATCCCGTGGCGCGCTGGTGAGCAATTATCTGCTTGGAAAAGAAAACCCAGGGGATTATTTACAACGGCTGCAGCAGCATGCCGCCAAATACGACGGCTTTAACCTGATAGTCGGGGACATCAAGGATGTTTACTACTATTCAAACCGCGGCGGAAAAACGCAAAAACTCGCTCCCGGTTTATATGGCTTGAGCAACCATTTGCTGGATACGCCCTGGCCCAAGGTAGAGCGCAGCAAGAAACAGCTCATACAACTTTTTTCAGCGCCGCAGCCGCCCTCCATCGAGGCGCTGTTCGCCATTCTGGCCGATCGCTTTGTTCCGGATGATAAAGAGCTGCCGAACACCGGCATCGGACTGGAACGGGAACGGCAGTTGTCACCAATTTTTACCTCCTCAGCCGAGTATGGTACGCGTTCTTCCACCCTGCTTTTTATCCATTCGGACAACCGAATTGAACTTATCGAGCGCTCCTTTAAGCGGGCCGGTGTGGAAGGCGCCACCGTGCATCACGAGTTCTCAATCGACTCTACATCTTCATAAATGCAGAACCATCCTTACATGCGGTATGCCTGCGTCCATGAATTCCCCGCTGACCACTTTGAAACCGCGGCGGGTATAAAATGCGATAGCGTAAGTCTGCGAATTTAGGAAAACGTTGCTGAATCCCCGAGTTCTGGCAATTTGCAAAAGAGCTTCAAGCAACGCGCTGCCTACACCCAGCCCTCGCCACTCTTTCAATACCGCCATGCGGCCGATTTGGCCGTCGCATAGCAGGCGTGCCGTGCCAATGGCCTCGCCATTGCGGCTTTGTGCCAAAACATGACGTGCATCCGGGTCCAGCCCATCCCATTCCAGCTCGACCGGAACGTTCTGCTCGACCATGAAAACCTCCTTGCGGACACGCATGAGTTCATGCTGTGCTTCTTGCCAGCTTACTTCGCGTATTTGGTAATCTTGCATTTTTTTTCGGAATACCCTCCCGGCCAACGATATAATATTGCAACCGGCAATGACATGACCATGAAAAGCTTGTGGAACGACAAGGAAGCGGCAAAGTTCAAGGGCGACTTAGGCCAGCGTGTCTATACTTCACGCCTGCTGGGCCGGGACAAATCACTGGTGCTGCACGGTGGAGGCAATACCTCGGTCAAGATCCGTGAACGCAACATCCTGGGAAAAGAGGAGGACATACTTTATGTCAAAGGTAGCGGCTGGGATTTGGAAACCATAGAGCCTGCCGGTTTCTCTCCGGTGCGGCTGCTTCACTTGCAGCATCTTGCCAAGCTTAATGCACTCTCCGATCCGCAAATGGTGAATGAGCTTAAAACACACATGACTTGCGCTTCGGCTCCGGCGCCTTCAATCGAGACTATTCTGCACGCTATTCTCTCCTATAAATATGTGGATCATACCCACGCCGATGCGGTGGTCACCGTCACCAACACTGCAAATGGCGAGCAACGCATCAGGGACATCTATGGCGAAAGCGTAGTTATCATTCCCTACGTGATGCCGGGCTTCGAATTGGCGCAGGTGTGCGCCCAGCAATTCGCCAGGGAAGCAAGGCGCAGCACTGTGGGCATGGTGCTCATGAACCACGGCATTTTTTCTTTCGGTGCCACCGCCAGGGAATCCTATGAACGTATGATTGACCTGGTATCACGCGCGGAAAAATACCTGGCCAGGAAAGGCGCCTGGAAAATAGCTTCTCGCTCCGCTGCTATTTCCAAAACTCCGTTGAGAATGGAACTCGCCTTGATGCGCGGGGAAATTTCAAAGGCTGCCGGTTTCCCCGCCATTCTCAGCACCTGCACCAATAGCCAAACTCTGGCATTCGCACAGCGCAAGGATGTCGCGAAAATCTCACAGCAGGGTCCGGCTACGCCTGACCATGTGATCCGCACTAAACGACTTCCGATGCTGGGTAGGAATGTCGAGGCTTATACCAGGCGGTACCGCGAATATTTCCAGCAATACACTCGCTCCTCTAAGGAAAAGAAAACAATGCTGGATCCTGCGCCGCGTATCATTCTTGATGCGAAGCTTGGCCTGTGCACAGTGGGTCAAACCGCAAAGGATGCGGCCATAGCCTGTGAAATTTATTTGCACACCATCGAAGTCATTCTGCGCGCCAACTCTCTGGGTGGATATTGCGCGCTACCGGCAAAAGAATTGTTTGACGTTGAGTACTGGGATTTGGAGCAGGCCAAACTCAAGAAAAGCGGCAAGCCACCTGTATTCACCGGCGAAATCGCTTTAGTCACGGGTGCAGCCTCTGGCATAGGCAGGGCATGTGTGGATTCCCTGCTTGCGCGAGGCGCTGCGGTCATCGGGCTGGATTTGAATCCTGCCATTGAACAGATGCACAAACGCAGCGATTTTTTGGGGGTGCGCTGCGATGTGACAAGTGAAACAGCTGTGACAACCGCGCTTGATAGCGCTGTCAAAACATTCGGCGGACTCGACATGCTGATACTCAATGCCGGAATTTTCCCAGCAAGCCGGCGCATCGAGGCTTTGCGCGGCGAGGAATGGCGCAAGGTGATGAATATCAACCTTGATGCCAATCTGTTGATGCTGCGCGAATGCCATCCATTGCTGAAGCTTTCGCCCAAAGGCGGCCGCGTGGCGATCATCGGTTCCAAAAACGTCTCCGCGCCTGGCCCGGGGGCTGCCGCTTACTCTGCTTCCAAAGCCGCACTCAATCAACTTGCCAGGGTGGCAGCACTGGAATGGGGCGCGGAACGGATCCGCATTAATATTATTCATCCTAATGCGGTATTCGATACCGCCATATGGAGCGAAGCTGTGCTGGCATCGCGCGCAGCGCAATACGGCCTCAGCGTCCAACAATACAAGAAGAATAATGTGCTGAGAACCGAAGTTACGAGCCGCGATGTTGCGGAACTTGCGGCAGAAATGTGTGGCCCGCTGTTTGCTAAGACCACTGCTGCCCAGGTGCCTGTAGACGGTGGCAATGAGCGTGTGATCTAAGTGAGCCCGCCAAACAAAGTCGAAACCCTGCGCTGGCGGAACAACAAGCTGGAAATGATAGACCAGCGCATTCTTCCCAAACGGTTTGAATATGTGACCTTCGATTCAGCAGCAGCCGTTGCCGATGGTATACGCAGCATGGTGGTAAGAGGCGCACCTGCTATCGGTTGCGCTGCGGCTTATGGCATCGCGTTGGAAGCGCAGCGCCTGCAACGCCTGCCGGAAAAAGATTTTGTATCGGCTCTGGAAAAAAGCTTTACTGAGCTTGGGCTTAGCCGGCCTACAGCGGTGAATCTATTCTGGGCATTGCAGCGTATGCGAGAGGTCTGGACCAAGGTAAAGCATCAAAATCATGTGCTAATAGCTCAAAAGCTTCTGATTGAGGCTAAGGCTATTCAAGCCGAAGACCTGCGTGTGAACCGCGCTATGGGCAAGCATGGCGCTGCGCTCATTAAAGATAACGCACGAATTCTTACCTATTGCAACGCCGGAACACTCGCCACTGCCGGCCATGGCACTGCGCTGGGAATTATCCGTTCAGCGGTGGAAGCGGGCAACAAAGTAAGTGTGTTTACCGCTGAGACTCGTCCTCTGCTGCAAGGCGCGCGGCTTACCGCCTGGGAACTGGTGGAGGAAAATATTCCGGTGACGCTGATTACCGACAATATGGCTGGACACTTGATGAGCCGTGGGGAAATTGACGTAGTGGTCGTTGGCACCGACCGCGTGGCTGCGAATGGAGATGTGGCCAACAAGATTGGCACTTACATGCTGGCGGTGCTGGCGCAGCGGCACCACATCCCTTTTTATGTCGCCTGTCCCCTTTCCAGCATAGATCTCGGCATGGCTAATGGCGCCGCGATTCCCATCGAAGAGCGTTCGGCTTCCGAAATCTTGGGATTCCGCCGCGCGCAATGGGCGGCTGAAGGTGTGAAAGTGCGCAATCCGGCGTTCGACGTAACTCCTGCGGAATTGGTGACCGGGCTTATCACCGAGAAAGGCGTGGTGCTCTCCCCTAACCGTGAGAATCTGAAGAAACTGTTCGAGGGACAAAACTTACAGACCAATGCAAAACTTTACGAGCGTAGGCAGAAAGCAGCGAGAGAGGCGAAAAAACCGGAGCTTATTCGAAAGTAAATGAGGATTTTTGAGCTTTGAGCAACAAAATTGTGCCCAGCGCATTAGTTTCGCATCGGTCTGCTAAATCGTGACCCCGCCGCCGACTTCTATAACAGCACCGTTGATGTAGCTCGCTTCGTCAGAAGCGAGGAAGGCGTAAGTATTTGCGATTTCTTCAGGCCTGCCGAGGCGACCCAGCGGGACTCTCTCCTCGATGGCTTTCAGCACTCTATCCGGCATTGAACTCAAAATGGGAGTTTCAATGAATCCAGGACAGACTGCATTGGTGCGGATTCCCCTTTTACCCAGTTCCCTAGCCCAAGTTTTGACCATCCCGATCACGCCGAATTTGCTTGCTGCGTAATTGGTTTGTCCAAAATTGCCGTACAAACCGACGATAGAGGAAGCATTCAGTATCACTCCCGAATTCTGCCGCAGCATGACGTCCACCACTGCCTTGGTGCAGTTGTAGACACCTTTGAGGTTGATATCAATCACCTTGTCGAACTGCTCATCAGTCATGTTCTTGAGCTGGCTGTCCATAACAATGCCGGCGTTGTTGACCAAGCAGTCTATACGGCCGTATTTTTTTACCACTGCCTGAACCATGTTTTCGATGCTGGACTTGTCTCGAACATCGACGATAAAACCTGCAGCCTCACCACCTTCTGACTTGACTTTCTGCACCGTTTCATCCAGCCATTCCGGAGTCAAATCACAGGCGATAACCTTGGCGCCTTCCTTGGCAAACTTAATGGCAGTAGCTTGCCCGATGCCGCGACCGGCACCTGTTATGATTGCGACTTTGCCTGCTAATCTCGGGCAAATATGATTTTTAGAATGTTTAATTTTGATTGGCATGGATAAAGTTTAGCATAGCGTTGTGCGGTGCACAATGATTTTTGTACATATCTACATCTGATTGTTATACATAACTATTTCAACCTTATAAAATGCTGCAATGCAATTCTAGAGATGTTATGGAAACAACGGAACAAGGCTAGCGGTCGCGGATATCTACTCTTGTGCCGACCGTTACTTGATTGAATAACTCCAGCAAATCCTGATTGCCCATCCTGATGCAGCCAATTGAACCAGTCTTGCCCATTTTCACCGTGTCCGGCGAGCCATGAATATAAATGTAGCGACGCATGGTATCCACATTGCCGAGACGGTTGAACCCGACTTCGCAGCCGGAAAGCCACAAGATGCGTGTCAGAATCCAATCCCGTTTGGGATAAAGCTTTGCGAGTTCAGGCGTATAAATCTCGCCGGTGGGACGGCGGTCGACAAACACGGTATTCATTGGCAAGCCGCCACCGATTTTGGCGCGAATCAAATGCAATCCGCGCGGTGTGCAGTTGCTGCCGTTCATTTCCCCCGCGCCGTTCTTCGAGGTGGAGACATCATAGCGCTTGACCACTTTTCCCTGCTCATCAAGCAAGGTCAGCGACTGCCGCGGCAGGCTGACGATAATTTTTGGCATCAATTATCCGCCCCGCGGCGCTCGGCAAAAAAACGCTGCAACATCTTACCGCATTCCGCAGACAGCACTCCGCCCACCACCTGCGTATGGTGATTGAGCCGCGCTTCATGGAATAAATTTACAACACTGCCGCAGGCTCCGGCTTTCGGATCCAGTGCGCCGTACACCAGATTGGCAATGCGCGCCTGCATGATGGCACCAGCACACATGGGGCATGGCTCGAGTGTCACGTAAAGCGAGCAACCCGTAAGCCGGTAATTTCCGGTTTTGTCAGCAGCATCGCGCAGCGCTTGAATTTCTGCATGTGCGCTCGGGTCGTTTTTTGATATAGGCGAATTGAAACCGCGTCCGATAATTTCGCCATTGCTCACCACCACTGCTCCTACCGGAACCTCGTTGGCTCGCCACGCTTGCTGCGCAAGCTGCAACGCCTCCCGCATAAAAGCCTCACCGTTCATGCTTATTATTCCCACTCAATGGTTGCAGGCGGCTTGCCGGAAATGTCGTATACCACGCGATTGATGCCGCGCACTTCATTGATGATGCGGTTGGAAACTTTCGATAACAGGTCATGCGGAAGTTCCGCCCATTGCGCGGTCATAAAATCCTGGGTGGTGACCGCGCGCAGGCATACCGTATATTCATAAGTCCGGCCGTCACCCATCACCCCCACCGATTTTACCGGCAGGAACACTGCGAATGCCTGCGCGGTCCTTTCGTACCAGCCTGAGGCGCGCAGCTCATCAATAAAAATAGCATCAGCGCGCCGCAATAAATCGGCAAACTGCTTTTTTACTTCGCCCACAATCCTTACGCCCAACCCGGGACCGGGGAAAGGATGGCGGTATACCATTTCATGCGGCAGGCCCAGTGCCAGTCCCAACTCGCGTACTTCGTCTTTAAATAACTCCCTCAGCGGTTCGAGCAGTTTCAGATGCAGCGTTTCAGGCAGGCCGCCGACGTTGTGATGCGATTTGATGGACTGCGCCTTTTTGGTTTTGGCGCCTGCTGATTCAATCACGTCAGGGTAAATCGTTCCCTGGGCGAGCCATTTTACCTGCCGCAGCTTCTTCGCCTCTCGCTGGAACACTTCGATAAATTCATTGCCGATGATTTTGCGTTTTTTCTCCGGATCTACAACTCCGGAAAGCTTGTGCAGGAATTCCCGAGCTGCGTCAACATAAATGACTTTAACACCCAGATTGTGCGCAAAAGTATCCATCACCTGCTCGGCTTCATTGAGCCGCAGCAGGCCGTTGTCCACGAACACGCAGGTGAGCTGCTTGCCGATAGCCTTGTGCAGCAGAGCGGCAGCGACTGCCGAATCCACGCCACCGGAGAGTCCAAGTAAAACTTCTTCCTTGCCCACTTCACGGCGGATCTTGGCGACCGCCTCATCTGCGTAGTCGGGCATGTTCCAGTCACCCTTGAGCCCGCAAATATCGTGCACGAAGCGCTCTATAATGCGCTTGCCCTGCGGCGTGTGGGTTACTTCAGGATGAAACTGCAACCCGTAAAACCTGCGCCTATCGTCAGCCATGCCGGCAATCGGGCTCGCCTCGTTGCCGGCGATTACCTTGAAGCCTTCCGGGAGCGTAGTTACGCGGTCGCCATGGCTCATCCAAACGTCGAGCAGTCCGTAGCCTTCTTTGTTGCTTCTATCCTGAATATCCTTGAGCAAGGCCGAATGGCCGCGCGCGCGCAGCTCGGCGTAGCCAAATTCCCGTATCAGAGCGTTTTCCACTTCGCCGCCGAGCTGCGCCGCCATGGTCTGCATGCCATAGCAGATTCCCAGCACAGGCACGCCCAGCTCGAATACGATTTGCGGCGCTCGCGGTGTGCCGCCTTCCGTGACTGATGCCGGACCGCCGGATAGAATAATGCCGCGCGGGTTGAATTCGCGGACAAACTTTTCACCAACGTCGTAGGAATGCAGTTCGCAGTAAACGTGGGCTTCGCGCACGCGGCGCGCGATGAGCTGCGTGTACTGGGAACCGAAATCAAGGATGAGGATTTTTTGATGCATTAAATATCAGTGGGCATGAATGGTGACACTGGTACGGTTTGTATTTCCAGCCACTTAATCAATGCGGTAATTCGGCGCCTCCTTGGTAATTTGCACGTTGTGGACATGTGATTCGCGCATGCCCGCGGAAGTGATTTCAACGAACTGGGCTTTGGTGCGCATTTCTTCGACGGTTGCGCAGCCAAGATAGCCCATGCTGGCTCGCAAGCCTCCCGCGAGCTGCCGCATAACTGCCACCACACTGCCTTTGTAGGGCACCCTGCCTTCCACGCCTTCCGGCACCAGCTTGTCAGCATTCATCTCGGGCTCTTGAAAATAACGGTCACTCGATCCCTGCTGCATTGCGCCCAGCGAACCCATGCCGCGATAGGATTTATACGAGCGCCCCTGGAACAATTCAATTTCTCCAGGTGCCTCTTCTGTGCCAGCGAATAAACCGCCCAACATCACCACATGCGCACCTGCAGCGATGGCTTTGGCAATATCCCCGGAGTAACGAATGCCACCGTCCGCAATTACCGGAATTCCGCTGTTCTTGAGCGTTTGCGCTACATTCTGAATCGCGGTGACTTGCGGCACGCCTACTCCCGCAACGATGCGAGTAGTGCAAATCGAGCCCGGTCCAATTCCAACTTTCACGCCATCAGCGCCATGATCCAGCATCGCTTTGGCGCCATCTGCTGTGCCGATGTTGCCGCCAATCACCTGAGTTGCAGGGAAATGCTTTTTCACCCATTGCACGCGATCCAGAACGCCCTGGGCATGGCCGTGCGCTGTGTCCACCACTATCACATCCGTTCCCGCTTCCACCAAGTTTTCAACTCGTTCTTCGGTGCCTTCACCAACGCCCACCGCTGCACCTACCCGCAGCCGACCAAGGTCATCTTTGCAAGCATCGGGGTGCTCGCTGGATTTGAGGATATCCTTTACTGTGATCAGCCCTTTCAACTCAAAGTTATTATTTACCACCAGTACGCGCTCCAAGCGGTATTTGTGCATCAACTTCAGCGCCTCCTCGCGGCTCGCGCCTTCTTTCACTGTCACCAGCCGGTCGCGCGGGGTCATGATATTTTTAACGGGCTGGTCGAGGTTGGTCTCAAAGCGCAAATCGCGGTTGGTAACGATACCGACAACACGCGCGCCGTCTACTACCGGCAAACCGGATATTTTGTGCTGCTGGGTGAGATTCATTACGTCACCCACTTTCATATTCTGGGAAATAGTAATCGGATCTTTCACCACCCCGCTCTCAAAACGCTTGACCTTGGCCACTTCAGTGGCCTGGGCCTTAGGTTGCATGTTTTTATGAATGATTCCAACACCGCCTTCCTGCGCTACGGCAATAGCAAGCCGCGCTTCAGTCACGGTGTCCATGGCTGCGGAGATCAGAGGAACATTGAGAGTGATGCCGCGGGTTAGTTGCGTGGTGAGGCTTACTTCGCGCGGCAGTACTGTGGAGTGGGCGGGGACCAGCAGAACATCGTCAAAGGTTAATGCTTTTTGAACTACTCGCATATTTTGATCCTTTGCAAAATACCATTATACGCAACATGCATCAGTCGGTAAATAGAAAACGCCATGAAGTCTGGAACAGGCGGCCTGAATTCCCCTTGCATTTCCTGTCAACCATGGCTGGGAACTAAACGTTAAATGACTACACTTTATAATTTATTTGGCATAAACTAAGTACCATAAATTTACGCTACAGGAGTTGCTTTATGCTGCGTATACTGTGTTCGCTAATGCTAATGCTGTTGGCTGCAACAAGTGCGTACTCCGATGTCTATAAATGGGTTGATCCTGACGGAACAGTTCACTACTCGGATCAGCCATCCTCCAGCGCGCCTCAAGAGGAAACATTGAACATCAGATCCGGGGCCGCAACCAGTTCGGGAACCGGCGACCAGAAAGCGCCCGGCCCCAAAACCTACATCGAACAGGACTCGGAATTCCGCAAACGCCAGATGGAAGCTGAAGAAAAAGCAAAAAAAGAACAAAAAGCGCTGGCCGAAGCCAAGGAAGCCCAGCAAAACTGCGAACGCGCGCGCAGCAGTCTGCAGTCCCTGCAAACCGGGCAGCGCGTCACCGTATATAATGACAAGGGAGAGCGCGCATATCTCGATGACAATGCGCGCGCTCAGGAAATAGCGAATACGCAAAAAGCCGTAGATTTTTGGTGCAACCCGAAAAAATAACCCGGATTATTTCCTGCCTCTTTTAGCCGCCTGCGCCCGCCGGCGGCGGGCCTCTTTGGGATCGGCAATTAATGCACGGTATATTTCCACCCGGTCCCGGTTGCACAACACTATATCGGTCCTTGCCAGCTTGCCGAAAATACCCACTTTATTTGCACCCAGATTAATTTCCGGAAATTGTTTCAGAATGCCCGACAGGTTTATCGCCTCGCCAACCGTGGTGCCGCTTTTCACTTGCAGCCGCAAAATAGTCTGACTGCGCGCAGCACCATAAGCCACTTCGATGGTGATCTCGTCGCTCATTCAACCGTAAACTTTCTCAGCACGCTTGATAAAGCGGTCTACGAAACTGTCGGCAATATGCTGAAACGCCGGGCCCAGCAGTTTTTCCAGAAGTTTGCTGGAAAAATCATAACGCAGGCGGAATTCGATCTTGCAGCCCGCTTCTCCGAGTTGAATAAAGCGCCAACTCCCCTCAAGCTGACGGAACGGTCCACTTATCAGCCGTATTTCGATTGAATGTGGAGCATGTTTGGTGTTTTCGGTAGTAAAGCTTTGCTTAAGATAACGGTATTTAAGCTGTATGGTGGCAATAGTTATTTTTTCGTTATCCTGGCTGGCCGATGCGCCGATACACCAAGGCAGAAATTCAGGGTATTTTTCCACCCTGTCCACCAGGGAAAACATTTGCTGTGCGGTATATCCCACCAGCACCGATCTATCTACCTGGGCCATGGCAATCCAAAGCTGATAAAATCACCAAATTTTAGCAGTGTCCGCATCTCATGAGCATTGTTCAGAATAAAAAAGCCTTTCACGATTATTTCATTGAAGAAAAATACGAGGCGGGGATCGTGCTAGAAGGCTGGGAAGTCAAGGCAATTCGCGCCGGCCGTTGCCAGATCAAGGAAGCTTATGTGGTGGTGCACAAGGGTGAGATTTACATCACCGGCTGCCATATCAGCCCTCTGGAAACCGCGTCGACTCATATATCACCCGATCCCACGCGTACCCGCAAATTGCTGCTGCGAGCCGACGAGATAAACAAGCTGATCGGCAAAGTAGAGCGTGCGGGCTATACATTATTGCCGCTGGACGTTCATTACTCCCGCGGCAAGATAAAGCTGGAGATCGGCCTTGCCAAAGGCAAGAAGCAGCACGATAAGCGCGAAGCAGAAAAAGAACGCGAATGGCAGCGCCAAAAACAGCGTCTGCTGCGCGCGAAGAAATAGGGAACCTCTGATTAAGTCCCACGTGGGACTTAATCAGAGGTTCCTTAGATTATGGGGTGGACGATGGGATTCGAACCCACAACAACCGGAATCACAATCCGGGACTCTA
>DATHDD010000124.1:0-5466 GCA_035319205.1 Burkholderiales bacterium
CTTTATACACGACCCCCATCGCGCCCTTGCCGAGCACTTCCTGGATCGAATACTTTCCTAGGCGTTCCGGGATGGTCATAGGGAACCTCTGATTAAGTCCCACGCGGTTGCGACGGTGGCTTTCCGGGATGGGATGCGCGAAGCGAGGCGCAGCGAATGGTTGACCCCCTTCACAAGCCGAGCGACAAAGCAGACCGCCCGGACAAGCCGTTGTCCCTTTGGGTTGCGGCAAAATGCGGCGTCTGCTTCGTTGCGCTCCTCGGCTTCGTAGTCCAAGCTACGACCTTCGTCGCGCGCCTCGCAGCCATCCTCATTTTGCTAGCAACGCAATCCGCGGAGGACTTTATCAGAGGTTCCTTTAGCTTCGCTGACCGTGTCGCGGCAGCCCCCGGACTCGGACTCGCGCGAGCGTGGAGCGGGAAGGGGCGCAAGCTGCCGCAAGAAACATTGTGAAACGGGGCGCTCGTGCCATTACTACTTGCATTTAATGCGTATTGCGGCATCATTGTTTCGGTCAATAGGAAACCTGCGATGCACACTACGCTGCAACTTGTGCTGATACTGCTTGCCGCTGCGGTCTTGGTGGTGGTGCTGTTCCGGCAGCTTAAGCTGCCACCGCTGCTGGGTTATTTGCTGGTGGGCATCGTCATCGGACCCCATGCGCTCTCCTGGATACACGAAGCGCGGGAAACGCGCTACCTTGCGGAATTCGGCGTGGTGTTCCTGATGTTCAGCATCGGGCTGGAATTCAGCCTGCCGAAGCTACTTACCATGCGCCGCATCGTGTTCGGCCTGGGCACGATGCAAGTTGTATTTACCTTGCTGGTCGTATTGCTTTGCTGTCTCGCGCTGGGCTTGAAGTGGCAAGAGGGACTCGCGCTCGGCGGGGCGCTTGCCATGTCTTCTACCGCTATTGTCAGCAAAATGCTGGCGGAACGCCTCGAGCTTCCCACGCAACACGGCAGGCAAATCATCGGCGTGTTGCTGTTTCAGGATTTGGCGGTGGTGCCGCTCCTCATCATAGTTCCGGCATTGGCGGAAGGTAGCGGCACGGCCGTTGCGCTGGGTATTGCTGCGCTGAAAGCAGTGGTGGCGTTGATCGTGCTGTTGTTTTTTGGGCAGCGCTTGATGCGTGCATGGTTTCATCTGGTAGCAAAACAAAAATCATCCGAGCTGTTCATGCTCAACGTGCTGTTGATTACCCTCGGCCTGGCTTTTCTGACAGAGATGGCGGGCTTGTCGCTGGCACTGGGCGCTTTTCTCGCGGGCATATTGATTTCGGAAACCGAATACCGCTACCAGGTGGATGCCGACATCAGGCCGTTTCGCGACTTGCTGTTGGGATTGTTTTTCGTCACTATCGGCATGTTGCTGGATATCAGGATTGTGCTGCAGAACTGGCTTGAGGTGGGCGGCTTGCTCCTGGCGCTGGTGCTGCTCAAAGTTCTCCTGATCGCAGGCTTGAGCCGCATGTTCGGCAGCCACCCGGGAGTAGCGCTGCGCACTGCATTGTGCCTTGCGCAAGCCGGGGAATTTGGTTTCGTGTTGTTGTGGCAGGCGGCAGGCCTGCAGTTGCTCGACCCAGCAATAATGCAGGTGGTTCTCGCCGCCATGCTGCTTTCTATGCTTGCTGCGCCGTTCATCATCGAGAGAAGCGAACACCTGGTTTTGCATTTTAGCGGCGCAGAGTGGATGAGCCGTGCCATGCAATTGCATAACATCGCGGTGCAGACCATGGCGGAGGAGCAGCATGTCATCATCTGCGGCTACGGGCGCAGCGGACAGAATCTGGCGCGTTTTCTGGAGCAGGAACATATTCCGTTTGTCGCGCTGGATCTCGACCCGCAACGGATAAAAGAAGCGGCAGCGGCGGGCGAGAATGTGGTCTATGGCGATGCCGGCAGGCACGAAGTGCTGATCGCTGCGGGCTTGATGCGCGCCAAAGCGCTGGTGGTGGCGGAATCCAATGTGCAGCTGGCATTAAAAATCTTAAGCCATGTTCAAAAAACGCGCCCCTATCTGCCGGTGCTAGTGCGCACTGTGGATGATGCTGATTTGGAACGGCTCAAACAGGCGGGCGCCACCGAAGTGGTGGCGGAAATCATGGAGGGAAGCCTGATGCTTGCTTCGCACGCACTAATGCTGCTGGGCGTGCCGTTGAATCGTGTGCTAAGGCGCATACGGGAAACTCGCGAGCGGCGTTACGACCTGTTTCGCGGTTTTTTCCATGGCATCACTGACGAGACTGAGCCCGGCAGCGAAAAGCTGCAGCCGCGATTGCAATCGGTAGTGATCAGCCCCGGCGCGGCGGCGGTAGGCAAAATGCTCGGAGAGATAAACTTGGCGGCATATTCTGTTGAAGTGACCGCGGTCAGGAAGGGTAATGTCCGCGGCCTCGCTCCTTCTTCGGATATGCGTATTGAAGCGGGTGACGTGATGGTGCTGCTTGGGACTGAAGACAACCTCGCAGCTGCAGAGATCAAATTAATGCAGGGATAAATCTATTGGTGATAAAAAAGCCCGCGGCAAGCGGGCTTTTTTGTTTCGCAAAGCTTGCTAGAACAGGCTGGCGGCGCCGCAGTTGGTTTGGCCGCTGGTGGTGAGCCAGTTTCCAGCGGTCAGGTCGGCACATGTTGCGGCAGTGGGTGCGGTGCCGGCGCCAACGTACACGCTGAAGCGGAACGAACCGCGCCCGGGATTGCCATCGTCAATCTTGCGATCCACTTCGGTATTGATTTCCACCGGTATCTGGTTCCCCGTCTTCAGATTATGGCGGGCGGTGGCCGCCGGGTCGCCGACAATTACGCTATAGTTGTTGTCGTAGACCAGTTGCAGGAAAGCGTTGTAGGTATTGGCCGGCGTGTTGGACGCGGCGACGGCATCGGTCGCGGTCGCCATGTTGTAACTCCCGGTGAGAAAACCAGCGTGCGACAAGTGCGTCCAGGCTATCGTTTGTTCATTAGTACCGGCAAAATTCAGTATCTGGCCGTCGCCGTTGCCGCCGATTCCCGCAGCGATGTTGGGGATGTTTGCTGTAGCTAGAGCAGGTGTATAGTCGCCGGGCAGGGCGCGGTAGCGGTCCTGAAAACCAAAAAACGCCGCTTTCACGCCGTCCTGCTGGCTAATGACGTTTCTCACCCTAGCGCTGGTGATGAGCTCCTGTCCTTTCAGCACACCGCCCAAAAGCAGGCCGATAATCACCAGCACGATGGCGATCTCAATCAGGGTAAAACCGCTTTGCTTGTGCATCATTTTAGCCATACCTTTCACTGTTAAAATAGTTCTTATATATGTAATAAGACGCAAATAATATGCCCGATTTTGCATTTTGCCCTTGCAAACATAATATTGGGGCGCAGTTTGGCGATATACAAAGGTATTGTCAAGGCCAATTACGCCGGGTGGGCAATCAAGCTGAGCTTGTGATCGATTTCACATGTCATTTTTTCGGCGTCTTTGACGACTTTTCCTCAGACTCGAGCTGTTGCAGACGTTCAGTGAGAAGATGAATTTCATGGGGGTCGGTGATAACCCCGCTCACCAGAAGACCGCCCAGGAGAATTTTAGCGCTCTCCACTTCACCCATGTCTTCGAGGAGAAAAATTCGCATCTGCGTTGCCCAATGAGGCACAGCCGGTCCGGTGGCATGCGTGGTGATGGCTTGCGCGTATTTCAGGGCCAGCGGCAGATCGTGCAGCCGGTGCTTGGCCATGATTGCGGCGTGGGCCAGCCATGGCCAGCGCCGGTTGGGGTCTTTGTAAAACTGTTGATAAACAAATTCCAGCATTTTTCTCTGTCTTGGAATATCCGGTACTTGGGCGTAAATATGGGACGCCATCAACAGGGGATACTGACCGACAGGATCAAGCTCGAGAATGCGGGCAAGCCAGGTTTCCACACGGTCATAATCGAGATCGAGAAAGGGAATGCTGATGCCCGGTTGATTATCGAACGCCTGCAGATAAAGCGTCATCAGCTGCGACAAAGCGATAGGCTCGCTCAGACTGAGCGCTTGCAGCGCTCTACCACTGGGCGGAAAAACCAGCGCCTCGGCGTGTGCTGTCGGACGCGGCATGCTGGACTGCCACGCAAGCTGCAGGCAAAGGCCCGCTATCAAGATCCATGCAACGGATTTGGGAACCGACCTGAAAGCACGCGGTTGCATGCCTACAAGTTCTTGCGATAAAAATCAAATAATGCCGCGCCTACCAACAGGCTGATATAAATCGCGCTTTGTATCACGATTGGCAAAATCATGTGCCACTCAGCCTGGTTGACTAGCCACGCGGTCTGGGTAAAAACATTTAGGCTGGGCAGCAAAAGCCATACGCTGTCCACCAGGAACACTGTTACTTGATGCGACAGGCTGCTCTGATCAAACAGCGTGGAACCGCTAATCAAGCGGATCGCGGTGATGGAGCGTGCAAGGACGTAAAATGCCATTACGAAGCTTGTGGCGGGCATGATCTGGGTAAAGGTCATGGTGCAAAACAGGCTTAATGCGGCGACTATCCATAATTCCAGCACCAGCGATACACCCCACAGCAATACCGCTGGCAGCGGAGCGAGGAAGAAAATCGGCAGGCAAATTAGGGCGGTCATCAACAGGGCAATCAAGGAGAATCCCGAAAATTTACCGCTGGCATAGGCGGCACGTGGCAAATCCAACGAGAGCAAAAGCTCAAGTCCTTTGTCGTTAAATTCGCGTACCATGCTGCTGCTGATGTAAAGCCCTAGGATAAATACCGCGGCAAGCCGCAAGCTGGCTGCAAGAAAGGCTGTTTGCTGACGCGCAGTTTCTGTTATCGCGATTTGCTTTACGAACAGGCTGCCTAGAACCGCCAGCAGTATAATTGCCAGCACCAGCCAAAGCAGGCGAGTTCGCAGCGCTTCAAGCAATGTGAAGCGGGTAATAGTCAAGACTTGGTAGCGTGCAGAGCTCATGTGAAGGTAGCATAAAACCAAGGAGTGAAGTATAAACTTAAATTAAGAGGACTAATTTGTAAATCATGCAAGCGCAAGCTATCCTGACAATTTTTCTTCAGGGCCATAGTCTATGCCCCCTGCCGGAATAATCAGCTTGAGCCAGAATTTCGTCGCTTCCCGCCAGCAATTGTTTCTTGGCCTAATGCTGCTGGCGCTGCACGCAGTGCTGGTATTAGAGATTGATGGCTGGCTTGCGCGTGCGTTTGTGCTGTCGCATTTCGGTCTGTTTCTGCTGTGGCAGCCTATATGGGGCGGTGAACGCAATTTGGATATCCGGCATGCCGTGCTGGTAATCATTTCCGGTGTGTTGTTTACGGTTTGGATCAGCTGGTGGCTGATGGCGGTATGGATTTCGGTGCTGTTTGCGTTGATAGGCGGCAATGTGCCCGGCAAGCGCCAGCGCGGGCAGCGCGCCATATCACTGCTGGCCGCAATCTATCTGCTTGCCGTGCTCTTAATGTGGGTAGTGCCGCATCTTTT
>DATHDD010000125.1:0-9527 GCA_035319205.1 Burkholderiales bacterium
AAAAAATGATTCTGTGCATATGCTCAATCGTAATGGATAAGGATGTCCAGCGGGTAACGCCTGCCTGCAAGATAGTCCTGCACGCAGTGCAGTACCAGCGGGCTGCGATGGCGGTGCGCTTGTTCTCGGATTTCTGCTTCACTCAACCAAATTGCGCGGATAATCCCGTGGTCCAGTTGGCGCTGTTCATCGAAATTAGCGACTTGCCCCGTAAAGGCAAACCGCAAGTAAGTAATATCGCTGCCCGGGCTGCGCCAGCGATAAACACCGAGCAGAAACTCGGGCTGGAAATGATATGCGGTTTCTTCCAGGGTTTCGCGCATTACGCCTTCGAGCAGGGTTTCATCCGCTTCCAGGTGCCCGGCTGGCTGGTTTAATACCGCGCCTTCATCCGTGTGCTCTTCGACCAGTAAAAATTTGCCATCCTGCTCGACCACCGCGGCTACCGTAATACTCGGTTTCCAAATCATGCCATGTTTCCAGGATCAAAATGGAATTCTATCTTTTCTAAGGGGAACCCAAAAGCTGGCGGGAAACGCAAATAAAAAAGGCAGGGCATTTGCCCTGCCTTTTATTGCCGATAAACCCGGCTTAGGATTTATTTTCTTCTGGCTTGGCTTTGCTCTTTTTCTTGGCGGTTTTTTTGTCTTCTTTTTTCTTTTCGGCTTTCTTTTCAGTTTTCTTTTCGGTTTTCTTGTCCGCGTTGCCGGACTGAGCAGCTTCGGCTTTGGTAGTGGCAGCCGGAGCAGCAGGCTCTGCGGCAACAGCGGAAAGGGTCACCGCAGCGAAAATAGCGGCAACTAGGCTAGACAACAATTTGCTCATGGTATTTCCTTCCAATTAAAAAATAATTAATAAAGACACAAATGTGTCATGCCTTATAACGCACAACCTTACATCAGGTTGACAAAGCAGTTTGTTTCAGGCCGCTTGATCGAGATGGAGGTATCCAGGCAGGGTGAAAAACTCGACAAAATCATTGTTGGTGGTAATTTCATCGAAAATCATGGCGGCTTCCCCATAGCGCCCGACACGGTCAAATTGAATATCCCCGAGTTCTTGACGGATTTTCGCGAGTTCCTGTGGCAGAAACTCGCGGAACATTTCCTTGGTGACTTTGCGCCCGTCTTCCAGCACGCCTTTCGGACTCCTGATCCATTGCCAGATCTGGGAGCGGGCAATTTCTGCGGTGGCAGCGTCTTCCATGAGGTTGTAGATTGGCACGCAGCCGACCCCGGCAAGCCAGGAACCCAGATATTGCAGGCCTACATTGATGTTCATGCGCAAGCCGTGTTCGGTGATTGGCTTTTCAGGGCCAAAAGCGAGGAGATCGGAAGCCTTAACCATCACATCGTCGCGCCTCTTGTGAATCTGATTGGGCGTAGACATCACTGCATCGAACGATGCTTTCGCCACAGCTATCAGCTTGGGGTGCGCGACCCACGTGCCGTCGTAACCATCGGCCGCTTCACGGTCTTTGTCCGTGCGCACCTTTGTCAGCGCGGCTTCATTTGCCGCGGCGTCGGTGTTGATAGGAATTTGCGCCGCCATGCCGCCCATAGCGTGGGCGCCGTGCTTGTGGCAAGTCTTTATCAACAGCAAAGCGTACGCGCGCATGAAGGGACTAGTCATGGTAACGTTGCTGCGGTCTGCGAGGATAAAGTTCGGATCATTGCGGAATTTCTTGATGCAGCTGAAGATATAATCCCAGCGCCCGGCATTTAGCCCGACCGAGTGCTCTCGAAGTTCGTAAAGAATTTCCTCCATTTCAAAGGCGGCAAGTACGGTTTCAATCAGCACTGTGGCCTTGATAGTGCCGCGAGGAACTCCGAACTCGTCCTGCGCCAGGTTGAAAATGTCGTTCCAAAGACGTGCTTCCAGATGGCTTTCTATTTTAGGCAGGTAGAAGTAAGCACCGGTGTCGCGGGCCAGCAGCTCATTGATGTTGTGATAAAAATAGAGCGCGAAATCGAAAATTGCGGCGGAAACTGGTTGGCCGTCAACCTGCACATGATTTTCCGGCAGATGCCAGCCGCGGGGACGAACCATGAGAGTGGCAGTCCGGTTGTTGAGTTTATATTGCTTGCCTCCAGTTGATTTGTAACTGATGGTGCGGCGCACCGCGTCACGCAGGTTAATCTGTCCTTGGATAATGTTTCCCCAAGTAGGACTGCAGGAATCCTCGAAGTCCGCCATGAATACGTTAGCTCCGGAATTCAGCGCGTTGATGATCATTTTGCGATCAACCGGTCCAGTAATCTCGACGCGGCGGTCCTGCAGGTCGCGTGGGGCCTGTGGAACAGTCCAGTTGCCTTCCCGAATGTGGCGCGTTTGCTGAAGGAAGTCGGGGCGCCTGCCTGCGTTGAATTCCACTTGACGCACTGCGCGCGCCTGCATCAGTTCACGACGCCGGCCTTCAAACTTGCGTACCAGTTCGGCTACAAAATCCAAAGCTTGAGGCGTGAGTATTTGTGCAAACTCGGGGGTGATTTTACCGATAACGGCAATGCCTTTCTCGTGGGCATGGATGTCGCCCATTGATATTCTCCTTAGATTACTTTATTTGATTTGTAAGCTTCTAACGTACAGGTTCACCATAAAAACGCAGCATGGAAGCTGCCCGCAAACAGGGGCATGGCATTTTTTGAGAGGGTTTTAGCCGAAATGTGCTTCTTCGGTTGAGCCGGTCAGCGCAGTCACCGACGACTCGCCGCTGTGAATTACCTGAGTGACCTGATCAAAGTAACCGGTTCCGACTTCGCGTTGATGCTTGACTGCGGTGAAACCTTTCTCGGCCGCAGCAAATTCCTTCTGTTGCATCTCAACGAACGCTGCCATGCCGTGCCGCATATAGCCGTGCGCCAGCTCGAACATGCTGTAGTTGAGCGCATGGAAACCCGCAAGGGTTATGAACTGGAACTTGTAGCCCATGGCACCAAGTTCACGCTGGAAGCGGGCGATGGTGGCATCATCCAGATGCTTCTTCCAGTTGAACGAGGGTGAGCAGTTATAGGCCAGAAGCTTGTTTGGATACTGCTTGTGGATGGCTTCCGAGAACTTCTTGGCGAACTCCAGATCGGGAACGCCGGTTTCGCACCATAGCAAATCAGCATATGGCGCATAGGCAAGGCCGCGTGAAACTCCCTGCTCAAGCCCGTTTTTTACCCGGTAGAACCCCTCTGAAGTGCGTTCTCCGGTGAGAAAAGGTTTGTCGTTCGCGTCTATATCGGAGGTAAGCAAGTTCGCCGCTTCTGCATCGGTGCGCGCGAACAGCAGGGTTGGCACCCCGAGGATGTCAGCGGCTAATCGAGCCGCGACCAGTTTTTGCACAGCTTCTTGAGTAGGTATCAACACTTTGCCACCCATGTGACCGCATTTCTTGGCCGAGGCCAGCTGGTCTTCAAAGTGCACGCCCGCAGCACCCGCTTCGATCATGGCTTTCATCAATTCAAACGCGTTAAGCACGCCGCCGAATCCCGCTTCGGCGTCGGCAACGATCGGTACATACCAGTCGATATCATCTTTGCCTTCGGCATGATTCAGTTGATCAGCGCGCATGAAGGTATTGTTGATAGCCTTTACCACCGAGGGCACGCTGTCCGCAGGATAGAGGGATTGATCGGGATACATCTGGCCCGCAAGGTTGGCGTCCGCTGCTACCTGCCAGCCTGATAAATAGACGGCTTTCAGGCCAGCCTTCACCTGCTGCATGGCCTGGTTTCCGGTGAGCGCGCCGAGAGAGTTCACATAAGGCTGCTCGTTGACCATTTTCCAAAGTTTTTCCGCACCGCGCTTGGCGAGCGTATATTCGATGTGCACAGTGCCGCGCAGGCGCTCCACATCTTCGGCTGTATAGGTGCGCTTAATGCCTTTCCAGCGCGGATTTTCAGCCCATTCTTTTTTAATTCGTGCTATTTCCAAGTCATTGCCCATGAGTTTTCCTAACTAAAATGTTTGCAGATGGCCGGGAAATGTCGCTGCAAACGGTGCATGCCCAGTTCCCGTCATGCCGGCAACATGATCTTCCATCCTGGTTAAGTAAGCGGCCATAAAAATAAACCGGTTGTCAAAAAATGCTCTTGGGCAAAGCCCATCGGCAAATTGCTTCACGGGGCAGCCAGAGATCGTTGTCTGGCAAACCTAAAGGGCTATTGATGTGCTTAACATCAGCCCAAAGTAACGCTGCCTGTAGCTTGGAGGAGCGTTTCGTGATTTTGGGTGAGTATATCATGGTAATTTTCAAAATGTATAATTTTTGTATGCACTGCAGCAAAATTGGTAATTCGCTATTAATCAGTATATTATGTTAGAATATCAGTTTATTAGCTGTCTATATCACGCAGAGGAACGAAGGCATTATTGTGCAGAGCATAATAAGGTGCTTTTGAAATAGACTGTGCGGCAAACTCAATCAGCAAGCGAATTTACTAAATTCAAACACCTGTTCTACATCGATAGCTGCAATTTTAAGAACATCAGCGCCAGACCTATATTGATTATCGCTTATGATGGTTTTACAAAGATCAGCGATTTTGTAATTCATTATTTACTCGAATCGAATGGGTAGAATATTCAACCGAGCGGGTCGTTGAGAAATAATATATTGTATAAAATGCTCAAGACCCGGTGATCCCTCAACTACTTCTATTCGACTAAGGCTATGACATGTACAAGAATATAAAAGTGCCAACTGATGGCGAAATCATTCGAGTCAATGACGACAAAACTTTAAGCGTTCCACATCATCCGGTCATCCCTTTTATTGAAGGCGACGGCATCGGTGTGGATATTACGCCGGTGATGCGTAAGGTCGTGGATGCTGCAGTCGGGAAGGCCTATGGCGGGAAGCGCAAAATCATCTGGATGGAGATATACGCCGGGGAAAAGTCCACCAAGATTTATGGAAAAGACATATGGTTGCCGGATGAAACCCTGGATGCGTCACGCAAATACGTGGTATCGATCAAGGGCCCGTTGACAACTCCTGTGGGCGGGGGCATCCGCTCAATCAATGTGGCGCTGCGCCAGGAATTGGATCTTTATGTTTGCCTGCGCCCGATACATTATTTCACGGGCGTGCCGAGCCCTCTATTGCATCCCGAGAAAACCGACATGGTGATTTTCCGCGAGAACTCTGAAGACATCTACGCCGGCATCGAGTGGGAAGCAGGGTCAGAGAAAGCTAAAAAAGTGATCGATTTTCTCATCAAAGATATGGGAGTGACCAAAATCCGCTTCCCCCAGACTTCGGGTATTGGCATCAAACCTGTGTCGCGAGAGGGCACGGAGCGGCTGGTGCGCAGGGCTATTCAATACGCGCTCGACAACCACCGCAAATCGGTGACCCTGGTGCACAAGGGGAACATCATGAAATACACTGAAGGATCATTCAAAAACTGGGGCTATGAACTGGCGCGACGCGAATTCGGTGCAATCGAATTGGATGGCGGGCCATGGATGAAGCTAGCCAAAGGAGGCATCGTCATCAAGGATGTCATTGCCGACGCTTTCTTGCAGCAAATACTGCTTCGCCCAGAAGATTACGATGTGATCGCAACCCTCAATTTGAACGGCGACTATATCTCCGACGCACTGGCTGCGCAGGTCGGTGGTATCGGCATCGCACCAGGGGCCAACATGAGCGATTCAGTAGCGATGTTCGAGGCTACCCATGGGACTGCTCCCAAATACGCCGGCAAAGATTATGTCAACCCGGGCTCACTAATTCTTTCCGCGGAGATGATGTTGCGGCATATGGCATGGTTCGAAGCCGCTGATCTCATCATCCAGGCGATGGAGGATACCATCAAGTCGAAGACCGTGACTTACGATTTCGCGAGGCTCATGACCGGCGCCACACAGGTTTCCTGCTCGGGTTTCGGTCAGGCTTTGGTGGAGCGTATCAGCCATAAAAGCCACTAAAAACAGAAACAGGAAATAAAAAAGCCCGCCAGATTGGCGGGCTTTGTATTTACAAAATGCCGCGGGGTGATTCTAGCCGGGACACAAAATTTTTAGGACGTGGTCTGAATATTGGATGCTTGCTTGCCTTTTGGTCCTTGTGTTACTTCGAAGGACACTTTCTGCCCTTCTTTCAGGGTCTTAAACCCGTTCATGTTGATTGCGGAGAAATGCGCAAACAAATCTTCGCTGCCATCATCAGGGGTGATAAACCCATAGCCTTTTGAATCGTTAAACCACTTAACTGTACCAGTTGCCATATTGCTTCCTTGATAAAAAAAATTAACGGGCTCAAACCCGAACGCTGTTTGAGAATCAAGACCGCAAACGGTTAAACCGGTACTGCAGCTAACTTGAAGCCAAACATCCGAATTTGCTTTTTACGCTAATTCAAGTGCCTAAGTCAAGCATTCGGGTAAAATATTTTTAGGGGTGCACTTGAAAGAATACAGGCAATCGGCATACATTATTATTCATATAGGTAATGGAAAGCGCTTTACACTAGGCTAGAAATGGCTACCCGGCAACGCGAAGACACGATACTAGAGGCAAAGAAAAGCAAACTTAAGCCGCCCCCGATGTTCAAGGTTGTGCTACTTAACGATGACTACACGCCTATGGATTTCGTGGTTGCCGTGCTACAGACGATATTTATGATGAACCGTGAACAAGCTACCCAGATTATGCTCAAAGTGCATAGGGAAGGCATGGGAGTGTGCGGTGTTTACCCTCGGGATGTTGCTGCAACCAAAGTCGAACAGGTGGTATCCTTTGCCAAGCAGCACCAGCATCCGCTACAGTGCATGATGGAACAAACATGAGGTTAGGGAAATTTAGATGATAGCCCAGGAACTCGAGGTAAGCCTTCATATGGCGTTCGTGGAAGCGCGCCAGAAGCGCCACGAGTTTATCACCGTGGAACACCTGCTGCTGGCGCTGCTCGATAATCCCACAGCTTCCGAAGTATTGCGGGCGTGCGCGGTCAACATAGAGGACCTGCGCAAGCTGCTGAGTGATTTTGTTGCCGAGCACACCCCCAAGATAAGCGGCGAAGTGGATACTCAGCCTACATTAGGCTTCCAGCGCGTGATTCAGCGCGCCATCCTGCATGTGCAATCCTCGGGCAAAAAGGAAGTCACTGGCGCCAATGTGCTGGTGGCGATCTTCGGCGAAAAAGATTCGCACGCGGTGTACTTTTTGCACCAGAAAGGCATTACCCGGCTTGATGTTGTGAATTATATTTCACACGGCATCACCAAAGTGCCGCAAGGCACCTCCGCGAACAAGGCGGATAGCGAAGCGGAAACCGAACAGGAACCAAGCCCGGGCGGGGCCCTGGAAAACTATACGATGAATCTAAATGCCCTGGCGTTGGCGGGCAAGATTGATCCTTTGATTGGGCGCGAGCGCGAGCTTGAACGCGTAGTGCAGACCCTGTGCAGGCGCCGCAAGAACAATCCGCTTTTGGTTGGCGAAGCGGGGGTGGGTAAGACCGCGATTGCCGAAGGCCTTTCCCGGCGCATCGTCGAAGGCGATGTACCCGAGGTGCTGAAGCGAAGCCAGGTTTATGCTCTGGACATGGGTGCTCTGCTTGCAGGCACCAAGTACCGCGGCGATTTCGAGCAGCGCCTGAAAGCGGTGTTGAAGCAGCTTCTAGACAACCCCAACGCTATTCTCTTCATAGACGAGATACACACCCTGATTGGAGCAGGCGCGGCTTCAGGCGGAACACTGGATGCTTCCAATCTGCTGAAACCGGCGTTGAACCAAGGGCAGTTGAAATGCATAGGCGCAACCACTTACAACGAGTACCGCGGGGTGTTCGAAAAGGACCACGCGCTGTCGCGTCGCTTCCAGAAAATCGACGTAGTGGAACCCAGCGTTGATGAGACCGTGGCTATCCTGCGCGGGCTGAAATCGCGCTTTGAATCACACCACGGTGTGAAATATACCGCTGCTGCGCTCAGCAGCGCGGCGGAACTTTCAGCGCGCTACATCAATGACCGTCATCTGCCGGACAAAGCGATAGATGTGATTGATGAAGCTGGAGCTGCGCAAAAAATTCTGCCCAAATCCAAGCAGAAAAAGGTCATCACCAAGCATGAAATTGAGGAAATCATCGCTAAAATTGCGCGCATACCCCCGCACAATGTGTCCACCGATGACCGCACCGCACTCAGAAACCTCGATCGCGATTTGAAAGCGGTGGTATTCGGCCAGGACCGTGCAATAGACGCGCTCGCTGCCGCAATCAAGATGGCTCGCAGCGGTCTTAGCAATCCGCAAAAGCCGATCGGTTCGTTCCTGTTCTCCGGCCCAACCGGAGTGGGCAAGACCGAGGTGGCGCGCCAACTTGCTTATATCATGGGCGTTGAGCTGATCCGCTTCGATATGTCCGAATATATGGAGCGGCATGCGGTGTCGCGCCTAATCGGCGCCCCGCCCGGATATGTGGGATTTGACCAAGGCGGCTTGCTTACTGAGGCGATTACCAAGCATCCTTATTCGGTGCTGCTGTTGGATGAAATCGAGAAAGCCCATCCCGACATCTTCAACATTTTGTTGCAGGTGATGGACCATGGCACGCTCACCGACAACAACGGGCGCAAGGCCGATTTCCGGAATGTGATGATCGTCATGACCACCAACGCCGGCGCGGAATCGCTTTCCAAGACTGCCATCGGCTTTACCCCGGGCAAGCACGCTGGAGATGAAATGGTGGAAATCAAGCGCCTGTTTACTCCAGAATTCAGGAACCGGCTGGATGCCACCATCTCGTTTGCCGCGCTGGACCATGAGGTGATTCTCAGGGTGGTGGATAAATTCCTGATGCAGCTTGAAGAGCAGTTGCAGGAGAAGAAAGTGGACGCGCACTTTACCGACGCGCTGAAGCATTACTTGGCCAAACGCGGTTTCGATCCAATAATGGGCGCGCGACCCATGGCCAGGCTGATCCAGGATATCATCCGCAGCGCGCTAGCCGATGAGCTTCTGTTCGGCAAACTCTGCAACGGCGGCAAAGTGACGGTCGATATTGACGATCAGGAAAAAGTACGCCTGATCTTTGCTGATCAAGCCGAAAGCGTTGTTTAGTTCGCGATCTCCCTAAAGAAGCCCGAGTTAGTCCCAGGGTGCGCTTACCCGTAAACAAGCCTCGTATTGACAACATGAAACCAAAAGTTGCGCATTATGCGGCAATGGCAGTGTTCGCTCTCGCTTGTGCAGCGAGCTTAAGAGCCGCCGCTGTTGACCCGAATTACGCGCGCAACCTCGCGGCGGGCTGCGCCAACTGCCACGGCACCGATGGCAAAAGTGCGGGAGTCATGCCGCCGCTTGCCGGTCTCGACAAAAACTATATCATCCTCCAAATGCAGGATTTTAAACGCGGCATACGGCCAGCCACCATCATGCATCAACTTGCCAAGGGTTACAGCGACGAACAGATCGAACTGATGGCGGAATATCTCGCCGCTCAGAAATAGGGATGAATCATGGCATTGTCGAGACGCCGATTCATTAAATGGGCTTCCGCTTCCGCGCTGCTTAGCGCAGCGACTCTTCCAGGC
>DATHDD010000126.1:0-2648 GCA_035319205.1 Burkholderiales bacterium
CCCGCTGGCACACCCCTCTTTGCAAGTTCCGGCAAGCCACCGCGAAAACACTCTGAAAAAAATGGGGCTTGATATACAGAAATCCGTTGCAGTGTTTTGCCCGGGCGCGGAATACGGGCCGGCGAAACGCTGGCCTGCCAAATATTTCGCGGAACTTGCGCAGCGCCTGGAAAATTATCAAGTCTGGCTGATCGGTTCACCCAAAGATCAACCCGTCGGCGAAGAAATCCGGCAATTAAGCGGGGGCACCGCCATCAATCTTTGCGGCAAGACCGGGCTTGCCGAAGCGATTGATTTGCTGTCATGCGCCTCGTTGGTGGTGAGCAATGATTCGGGACTGATGCATATCGCCGCTGCGCTCGACAAGCCAATGCTGGCGCTCTTTGGCTCGAGCAGTCCGGGTTTTACTCCGCCGCTCTCAAACCGTGCGCTGGTGTTGAAACTCGATTTGCCATGCAGTCCCTGTTTTAAGCGCGTATGCCCGCTTGGCCACTTCAACTGCATGATGCAATTGACGCCCGACCAAGTATTAGCCAAGATTGAGCTTAAAAAACCATGAAGACCTCGATATTCCCAACTCCGCAGGACGCCGAAACCGCTTTTTACGAGGCTATCGAAAATGCTGATCTCGAAGCCATGATGGCAGTATGGGCGGAAGATGAGGAAGTGGTATGTGTGCATCCTTCGGGACCGCGCCTCACCGGACATGCTCAAATCAGGGAAAGCTGGCGGCAGATATTTGCCAAAGGGCCGACCCTGCGCTTTCGTCTCACCGGCCAGCAATACCTGCGCGGCATGCTGCTTTCCGTGCACAGTGTTTATGAAAACATTGTGGTGACCGGAGAAACCGCCCCGCGCAATCCTATTATCGCCACAAATATTTATCTGCTCACGGAAAAAGGCTGGCGTATGCTGTTGCATCACGCCTGTCCCGCTCCGGTCAGCGCCAAGACCAGCAACGACCACGCTCCCACCGTGCTGCATTGATTCTGTGAATGGCAACTACGGCAAACCGAAGCATGCAAGCTTATTGCGCGCCGTGGTGGCTTCCCGGGCGCCATCTGCAAACCATTTATGCGGCATTTCTTGACCGGCGGTACCGCGCTGGTTACCGGCGCGAACGCTGGGATACCCCGGATGGTGATTTTATTGATTTAGATTGGGTCGATGGTGAGCCTGGCAAGCCGCTCATCGTGCTTTTTCACGGGCTCGAGGGCGGCTCGCGCAGCCATTACGCGTTAAGCTTAATGCACGCGGTGCGCAAACTCAATTGGCGCGGCGTGGTGGTGCTGTTTCGCGGCTGCAGCGGTGAAATCAACCGTCTGCCTCGCGCCTATCACTCCGGCGACAGCGCCGAAGTTTCCTGGGTGCTGCGGAGATTGAAAACACAAAATCCGCAAAGCACAATTTATGCGGTCGGCGTCTCGCTCGGCGGTAATGTCCTGCTCAAATGGCTGGGCGAGCAGGGAAAGGATGCCGTAAACATCATCAATGCGGCCGCCGCGGTTTGCGCGCCACTCGATTTGATGGCGACTGGCGATAATCTGGGACAAGGTTTCAACCTGTTTTACACACGAGCGTTCCTTGCCAGCATGAAAGTGAAATTCCTGGAGAAGCTGAAGCGTTTTCCCAAACTGGTGGACCGTGAAGCGATGCTGCGTTCCAGGACGCTGCGCCAGTTTGATGATGTGGTCACCGCTCCACTGCACGGTTATAAAAATACCGATGATTACTGGACTAGGGCGAGCAGCAAACCCGGCTTGATAAATATTCGAGTACCGACGCTGCTCATCAACGCCAAAAACGACCCGTTTCTTCCTGCAAGCGCCTTGCCCTCGCCCGCTGAGGTGTCAGCTGCGCTAACATTGGACTTTCCGGACACGGGCGGCCATGCAGGATTCGTCAGCGGCGTGTTCCCCGGCCATCTCGACTGGCTGCCCCGGCGCATACTGCAATTTTTCAATGAAACGCATGAACCGCAGAGACGCTGATGCGCGGAGAATTCCCGATTACGCATATTTTTCTCTGCGTCTCTTAGCCCCTGCGGTAAAATTCTCCTGTCCCGCACCGTAACCATATTCATGCCAGCGATACCGCAAGAAATCTTCAAGGCGTACGACATTCGCGGCATTGTCGGCAAGACGCTTACTCCGCAAATCGTCGAAGCTATTGGCCACGCCATCGGCTCCGAAGCGCTGGCACGCAATCAGAGCACCATTGCAGTGGGGCGCGACGGCCGCCTCTCGGGTCCGGATCTATCGGCTGCTATGGCGCGCGGAATTCAGAAAAGCGGCGTAAACGTGATAGACATCGGCATGGTGGCAACACCGATGCTGTATTTCGCAACCCACCACTTGCAAACCCATTCGGGCGTGATGATCACGGGCTCGCACAATCCTCCTGATTACAACGGCATCAAAATCGTGCTGGGCGGCGAGACGCTCTCAGGCGAATCCATCCAACAACTGAAGACGCGTCTCGAAAAGGGCGATCTCGCTCAAGGCACTGGCAGGTATCAGCAAAGTAACATCACAGTGGCTTATTTGAATCGCATTGCAGGCGATATCAAGCTAACGCGGCCAATGAAAATCGTGGTGGATTGCGGCAACGGCGCGCCGGGAGCGTATGCACCAGAACTTTACCGCAAG
>DATHDD010000127.1:0-13114 GCA_035319205.1 Burkholderiales bacterium
ACGATCTGGTGATGACCGGTGCGACTCGGACCAATGTCAACGATTTTCGGGTGATTCTGGTTCAATAGCCCGCGCATAAAATGATTCATACCTTTAGCCGCATTTGAATAATTTGGTCGTAAACCAATTCGCCTTTGGAAAGCCTTGCTACCGGATTCAATTTGTGCTCTTGGGTTTTTCCTGGCGCGACAAGATGTATTACGGCAACGCCTTGCATCACGAGATAATCCGAAATCAAGTAGCGATGGCATTGCCAAGGCAGCCGCTCTGCGCACATGTAGGCAATCTTTGTTTGCTTCGCTTTCCCGATTAAAAGCTCGACAGCTTTATTGAATTCTTCCGATTCCATGTAATCCGCATAGCCGCGAAAGCCGTCGCTTCCCAACGCCACATGTTTTGAATCGGCTTTGGGTTTTCTGAAACCGCCCAAACTCTCGCCCTCCCATTGATATTCAATGCCATGACGGGAAAGCAATGCAGCAAGTTCCCCACGGGAAAACTGCGGATTGCGGCGCGAGCCGGGATAGCTTCTTACATCTACCAAGCATTGCACGCCGGCCTCCTGCAATATCTGCACGAATTCACCGCCACTACGGTTGCCGTGGCCAATGGTCCAGATGGTGAGCGCTTTTTGTATCATTTATTCCGCTCTTGAATATCTGCCGTACATCGAATCAGGGATGACAATGCATTAGAATAATATTATCAACTTGGTAAAAAAACGGATACGTCGTTATGAAATCATGGTCTTCTGGGTTTGCTGCATTGATAACCAATCGAATGTCTCTCCGAGGAGCCGTCACCGAGTTTCTACGCCTTGAATCATCCGGGGGAGTCATTCTTGTAGGCACCGCGCTGATCGCCATGCTTTTGGTTAATTCGCCATTTGCCGGTTATTACTTCGCACTCTTGGAAACACCTCTAAGCATTCGTGTCGGCCAACTCGAGCTGGCCAAGCCTTTGCTGCTATGGATCAACGACGGGCTTATGGCGGTATTTTTCTTTCTTGTCGGCCTTGAGTTGAAGCGCGAGGTATTGGAGGGGGAACTCTCGGAACCGTCACAAATCTTTCTGCCCGGTTTAGCCGCCTTTGGCGGAATCGTGGTCCCTGCGGCTATCTATGCTTACTTGAATTGGGGGAATCCGGTCGCCCTGGAGGGCTGGGCAATACCATCAGCCACCGATATCGCATTTGCAGTCGGGGTGCTCAGCTTGCTCGGTGACCGCGTATCGCCCTCATTGAAAATCTTCTTGCTCACCGTCGCAATTCTTGATGACCTAGGCGCGATCGTCATTATCGCGGTTTACTATTCAGGTCACCTTTCGGAGTTGTCACTGATTTTGGCAGGATTTGCAGTGCTTGTCCTATTCTTATTGAACAATAAAGGTGTCGCCCGTCCTGCGGTTTATGTAATGGTGGGAATTGCTCTCTGGGTGGCGGTTCTCAAATCCGGGATTCACGCAACTCTTGCAGGGGTCGTTTTGGCACTATTCATACCGCTCAAGACAAACCGCGGAGAAGGCCGGTCACTACTGCGAGATTTCGAGCAAAGCCTGCATCCGTGGGTAGCATACGGAGTACTTCCTTTGTTCGCGTTTGCCAATGCCGGCGTATCATTTCACGGACTTACTCTAGCCAGCCTGCTCAATCCGGTACCGCTTGGCATTTCTGCTGGTTTATTTATCGGCAAGCCGGTCGGTGTGCTCATGGCTACATGGATCGCCGTTACTACCGGCTTGGCAAAGCTGCCAAGCGCCGCCAGCTGGTCCGAGATGTGCGGAATCGCTTTAGTCTGCGGAGTAGGTTTTACCATGAGCTTTTTTATCGGCTCGCTCGCATTTGAAGGGATTCCTGATTACGGGACCGGGGTTCGCCTCGGGGTACTGACAGGATCGCTTCTGTCCGCCGTAACGGGATTTCTTGTGCTGCGCTTTGCATCGCGCAGTTCGGGCATCTAGGCGGTCATTTCACTACTTCAATTGCATCACCGATTTTCAAATCGAGTTCGCGCGCCGCATTGCCGGAGCTTATGGCGATTTCCGCGAGACCAACGCAGTTTTCGTACCAAAACGGGGTGCCGCCCGGAACGTCCGCAAATATCGTAGCGCGCCTTAAACGCCCACCGTGCACCAGCAGTTGATTGTCAAAGGTCAGAGATTTTGCGCGCATGCCGGTCATGGCATTACCGTAACGATCTATGTAAATGACTTCCGTCAAATCCTGTGCGCCGAATCGCACTCGCAGCGAGGTGATTTCTTCGACCCTGTCGCGTGGAAATTTGCCACGGGCAGTGAGCGCAGCAATCGGAGCGAACAAATCACGGCCGTGAAATGTATGCGAGAGTTTTCGCGGCCGCCAGTGTATGCGCCAAAACTCTGGCTTGTCTGTTCTCGCCGCAATGACCGAAAGCAAGCCGTTGTCGGGTCCGACAAACCATTTGTCATCGGCGGCGATCATTACTGCATCACGTGCGCTCCCCACGCCCGGATCCACTACGGCAAGGAATACGCTACCGGACGGAAACTGAGACGCCGAGGCTGCAAGCAAATGCGCGCTCGCTTTGACGTTGTACGCCGGCGCTTCGTGCAGCAAATCAATTTGCGGCACGTCGGGAGCGTGTTGCTGGAGCACGCTCTTCACCTGCCCAACGTACAGGCCGTCATGGCCAAAATCAGTGAAGAGGACAATCATGTTTATATTCTAACCGCATCACCACCAAGAGAAAAACCTGCGATGGTTAAAAAACGATACCCCGCACCCCTGCCCACTAGGGGGGATGAATTAGTTTGGATCCCTTGTGAGCTGCCAAGCAGCGCACCCCAAGCTTCGCTGACCATATCGCGGCAGCCCACCGGCGGATTTACAGTTTTCCCTCACCCTTGTTTCCTCCCGCCAAGGGAGTGAAAATCAAAAAGCCCGGTTTGCGAACCGGGCTTTTTTGTAAGCTCTCTCTTAAAGAAACCTTCAGGACTTAGCTGCTTTGGGCTTGGTTTCTTCCTTCGGCTCTGGGCGGTCCATTAGCTCGACAAGAGCCATAGGAGCGTTGTCGCCGTTGCGAAAGCCGAATTTTAGTATGCGCAGATAGCCGCCGTTGCGTTTGGCATAGCGCGGGCCGAGCTCGTCGAAAAGTTTGGCCACGATTTCGCGGTCACGCAAGCGGTTGTACGCCAGCCGCCGGTTAGCAAGCGAAGGTTTCTTGCCGAGCGTAATTAACGGCTCGGCGACGCGGCGCAGCTCCTTGGCCTTGGGTAGCGTGGTCTTGATGGTCTCAAAGCGCAGCAGGGAATTAGTCATGTTGCGCAGCATCGCCAAGCGATGGCTTGAGGTGCGGTTGAGTTTTCTCAACCCTTGACGGTGGCGCATGGCAAATTACCCTTTGCTTTCCAGTCCCGCTGGAGGCCAGTTCTCCAGCTTCATGCCGAGCGTCAGTCCGCGCGATGCCAGGACTTCCTTTATTTCATTGAGAGATTTACGGCCAAGATTCGGGGTTTTCAGCAATTCGGTTTCGGTGCGCTGGATGAGATCGCCGATGTAATAGATGTTTTCCGCTTTCAGGCAATTCGCCGAGCGCACGGTGAGTTCCAGATCGTCCACCGGGCGCAGCAAAATCGGATCCACCTGCGGGGCTTTGGGCTGTTCCACTTCCAGCGTGGTGCCTTTGAGGTCAGCAAACACCGACAACTGGTCAACCAGCAGGCGTGCCGCATAGCGTATCGCCTCCTCGGGCTCTATCACACCGTTGGTTTCGATATCCATCACCAGCTTGTCCAAGTCGGTGCGTTGCTCGACACGCGCGCTCTCCACCGCATAGCTTACCCGTCGCACGGGGCTGAACGAAGCATCCAAAACAATGTTTCCGATCTTGCGCTTTTCCTCGGGCAAGTGATGCATGGTGCCTGCCACATAGCCGCGCCCCATTTCCACTTTTATTTGCATGTCAAGCTTGCCGCCGGCGGTTAGATGCGCTATGACGTGATCAGGATTGATGATTTCCACATCGTGGCCGCCTTCGATATCGCCGGCAGTGACCACGCCCTCGCCGCTTTTTTTCAATGTAAGCATTGCTTCCTGGCGGTTGTGCAGCTTGAGCACGATGCCCTTGAGGTTGAGCAGGATATCGACCACGTCTTCCTGCACGCCATCCAGGGTAGAGTACTCATGCAGTACGCCGCTGATAGTGACTTCTGTGGGAGCAAAGCCCGGCATCGAGGACAGCAGGATGCGGCGCAGTGCGTTACCCAGGGTGTGCCCATAGCCGCGCTCGAACGGCTCCATGGTCACTTTGGCATGCACGGGTGAAAAGGTCTGCACGTCTATGATACGCGGCTTAAGAAAAGCGCTGCTTTGCATGGCTAAAACCTCTCTCGGAATTACTTGGAATATAACTCGACCACCAGACTCTCGTTAATTGTGGATGGCAGCTCAGAACGTTGTGGTTTGGCTTTGAATACGCCTTTCCTGGTTTTGCTGTCAACTTCAATCCATTCCGGGAAGCCGCGTGCTTCGGCTGCTTCCACTGAAGCCTTGATGCGCAAATGTCCCTTGGCTTTTTCAACTACCTCGACCACGTCGCCAGGTCGCACCTGGTAGGAAGGGATGTTTACGCGCTTTCCGTTCACCAAAATGGCGTTGTGGCGCACGATCTGGCGCGCCTCGGATCGCGATGCTCCAAATCCCATGCGGTAGGAAACGGTGTCCAGACGTGACTCAAGAAGCTGCATCAGGGTTTCGCCGGTAATGCCCTTGCGGCGGTCGGCGTCTTCATATGTATTGCGGAACTGGCGTTCCAGCAAGCCGTAGATACGGCGCAGCTTTTGTTTCTCACGCAATTGCACGGCGTAACCGGAAAGGCGGGTGTTTTTCTGGCCGTGCTGGCCGGGGGCATAGCTTCTGCGCTCAATAGAACACTTGTCGGTAAAGCACTTCTCGCCCTTTAAAAACAGCTTCTCGCCTTCGCGGCGGCACTGTCGGCATTTTGCGTCGAGATTTCTGGCCATAAGTTTCCCTGATTAGATTCGGCGCCGCTTCGGCGGGCGGCAACCGTTATGCGGCACCGGTGTAACGTCGGAAATGCTGGTAATCTTGAAACCCACGGCGTTGAGTGCGCGCACTGCCGATTCGCGCCCCGGGCCGGGGCCTTTGATGCGTACTTCGAGATTTTTCACGCCGCATTCCTGGGCCGCGCGGCCGGCCTGCTCGGCAGCAACTTGCGCGGAAAAAGGCGTGCTCTTGCGCGAACCCTTAAAGCCAGCGGCACCCGAGGTCGCCCAGGCCAGGGTATTGCCCTGACGGTCGGTAATGGTGACGATGGTGTTGTTGAATGAGGCGTGAATATGGGCGATACCTTCAGCCACATTTTTCTTCGCCTTCTTGCGCACTCTTACGTTGGGTTTGGTTACCATGCACTGTCCTTAATTAAGATTTACCTGTTATGTTGGTGGTTGGCGCCTTGGCGAGCCGTACTGCTTTGCGCGGGCCCTTGCGGGTACGCGCATTGGTGCGGGTGCGCTGGCCGCGCACCGGAAGTCCCCGGCGGTGGCGCTGGCCGCGGTAGCAGCCAAGGTCAATCAGCCGCTTGATGTTCATTGAAACCTCGCGGCGCAGATCGCCTTCCACGGTGATTTTACTCACCTGCTCGCGCAATTTGTCCATTTCTCCGTCGGACAAATCTTTAATCTTGGCGGAAATATTGACCCCCGCTGCGGCGCAGATTCTGCGCGCTCGTGAGCGTCCGATGCCGTAAATCGCGGTCAGCGCGATTTCCGCGTGCTGCTGGTTCGGAATATTTACTCCTGCTATGCGAGCCATGACATTATCAAAAAATAAAAACCTGTTATTATAAAGTTAATACTCAAACTATTCAATCAGCCTTGGCGCTGCTTGTGCCGGGGATTCGGGCAAATCACGCGCACCACGCGCTTGCGCCGGACGATTTTGCATTTGCGGCACAATATTTTTACCGAAGTCCTTACTTTCATTTCGCTTCCTTTCTGTTACTTGGCGCGGAACACAATGCGCGCCCTGGTTAAATCGTAGGGGGTGAGTTCCACCGTCACCTTGTCTCCCGGCAGGATGCGAATGTAGTGCATGCGCATTTTCCCGGAAATATGCCCGAGCACGATATGTCCATTTTCAAGTTTTACGCGGAACGTGGCGTTGGGAAGGGTTTCCATAATCTCCCCCTGCATCTGTATCGTTTCTTCCTTCGCCATTCGCTGTCGTCGTCCTGGATTTAGCGCACCGACAGGCCGCCGCCCTTGAAATTGGCTTTTTTCAGCAAGCTTTCATACTGATGCGACATGATATAGGCCTGCACCTGCGCCATGAAATCCATAGTCACCACCACCACAATCAACAACGACGTGCCGCCGAAATAAAACGGCACGCTCCATTTCACAATCAAAAATTCCGGCAGCAGGCACACCAGAGTCACGTAAAGCGCTCCCGCCAGCGTGAGCCGCATCATGACGGTCTCGATAAAGCGCCCGGTCTGCTCGCCCGGCCGGATTCCCGGCACGAAAGCGCCGCTTTTTTTCAGGTTGTCGGCAGTTTCCTTGGGATTAAACACCAGCGCCGTGTAAAAAAAGCAGAAAAAGATGATCGCCGAGGCATACAGCAGGACATAAATCGGCTGTCCCGGATGGAGCATTCCGCCGATATCCTTAAGCCAAGTCAGGTTCTCGCTGCTTCCGAACCAACCCGCAAGAGTCGCCGGAAACAAAATAATGCTGGATGCAAAAATCGGTGGAATTACTCCTGACATGTTCAGTTTCAGAGGCAGGTGCGAGCTCTGCCCACTGTAAATCTTGCGTCCGACTTGGCGCTTGGCGTAATTCACCTGAATCTTGCGCTGGCCGCGCTCCACGAACACCACCAGGCCGGTAATGGTGATTGCGCCAACGAATAACAGCAGCACCAATGGAATGGGAAACGCCCCGGTGCGGGACAATTCCAGCGTACCTCCTATGGCATGCGGCAGCCCGGCGACAATACCCGCGAAAATAATCAGCGAAATGCCGTTGCCGACACCGCGCTCGGTAATCTGCTCGCCCAGCCACATCAGGAACATCGTGCCCGTCACCAGCGTCACCATGGTGGTCAAGCGAAATATCAGCCCCGGCTCCAGCACCAGTCCCGGCTGCGATTCCAGCGCAATTGCAATCCCCATGGCCTGGAACATCGCCAGGAACACCGTACCGTAGCGGGTGTACTGGGTAATCTTGCGGCGGCCTGATTCGCCCTCTTTTTTCAAAGCCTCAAGCTGCGGCGACACCGCCGTCATCAGCTGCATGATGATGGACGAAGAGATGTAAGGCAGTATGCCCAGTGCAAAAATGGTGAAGCGCAAAAGCGCTCCGCCCGAAAACACGTTGAACATGCCGAGTATTCCGCCCTGTTGCGAGCGGAACAGATCTGCAAGATGTACCGGGTCTATGCCTGGTACCGGAATATGCGCGCCGATGCGGTACACCACCAGGGCACACAGCAAGAACACGAGGCGTTTCTTGAGATCCCCCATCTTGCCGTACATCCCGAGCAATGAATTATTGGTGGCCATCTAACCTTTCGCGATTTCAATGCTGCCGCCAGCAGCCTCAATGGCGGCGCGGGCGCCCTTGCTCACCCCCAAGCCCTTAATTTTGATAGCGCGGGTGATCTTGCCGGAAAGCATGACTTTGGCTGCCAGCGCCGTTACCGGCACAATACCCGCTTGTTTCAGCGCCTGGATGTCAATTTCCTTGGCCTCCACCGTGTTCAACTTGGAAAGACGCACTTCAGCAGTGTATTTTTTGCCTGGCGAGATAAAACCTCGCTTGGGCAAGCGTCGTTGCAGTGGCATTTGCCCGCCCTCAAATCCGAGTTTGTGAAAACCGCCGGAGCGCGCTTTTTGTCCCTTGTGGCCGCGCCCTGCGGTCTTGCCCAGCCCCGAGCCCGGCCCACGCCCGACACGGCGTTTTCCACGTTTGCTGCCTAGAGCAGGTTTGATGCCGTTAAGTTCCATTTATACTTCACACTTAAGAAGGTAGCCCACTTTGTTGATCATGCCACGCACCGCCGGAGTGTCTTCCAGTTCCACCGTGTGGTAGAGGCGGCGCAATCCCAAACCGCGCACAGTGGCGCGGTGCGATTCGCTGGTGTTGATGGTGCTTTTCGCCAGAGTCACTTTTATTTTCGCGTGGTGCTTTTTCTTGGCTGTGCTTGCGCCAGAATCTGTTGCGCGCTTTTGCCGCTGGATTTTCGCCGGCTGTTTTTTCTCGGTCATGTTTACTCCAGAATCTGTTCCACACTTTTGCCGCGCTTCGCCGCAATTTCAGAAGGCGTGTTCATCGCCTGCAAACCCTTGAGAGTGGCCCGCACCACGTTGTAGGGATTGGTCGAGCCGATGCACTTGGCGAGTACGTTGCTCACTCCCATCACTTCAAAAATCGCCCGCATTGGTCCGCCGGCAATGATGCCTGTGCCTTCGCAAGCGGGTTGCATGTATACCGTCGCCGAGCCGTGCTTGCCGGTCACTGGATGATGCAGCGTGCCGTTCTTAAGATTGACCTTAATCATTTTGCGCCGCGCTTCGTCCATGGCTTTTTGCACCGCCACCGGCACTTCACGCGCCTTGCCCTTGCCCATTCCGACACCGCCATCGCCATCGCCCACCACGGTAAGCGCGGCAAAGCCAAGAACGCGGCCACCTTTCACCACTTTGGTAACGCGGTTCACAGCGACCATTTTTTCCCTGAGGCCGTCGCTGCGCTGCTGAGATTGTTGCATTTTCGCCATCGTTTACTCCACTAGAATTTCAGGCCGTGTTCGCGCGCGGCCTCAGCCAAGGCCTTGACGCGGCCGTGATATTTGAATCCGGAACGATCAAAGGCTACGCTTACGATGCCGTGTTTCTTGGCTTTTTCAGCAAGGCGTTTGCCCACTACTGAAGCTGCTTTCACATTGCCGCCATATTTAAGTTTCTTGCGTACTTCAGGCTCCAACGTGGATGCCGCCACCAGAATTTTGCCGCCATTAAGATCGGCCACCTGGGCATAAATATGGTGGTTGGTACGGTGCACCATGAGGCGCAATACCTTGAGCTCGGCAATTTTATTGCGGGTTTTGCGCGAACGGCGCAGCCGCGCTTCTTTTTTCTCATCCATATTTTCGCTTATTTCTTCTTGGTCTCTTTCAATGTCACAACTTCATCGGCATAGCGCACGCCTTTACCCTTATAAGACTCCGGACTGCGATAAGCGCGCACCTCCGCCGCCATCTGTCCCACCAGCTGCTTGTCTGCGCCTTTGATTACAATATCGGTCTGAGAAGGCGTTTCGACCTTGATGCCTTTGGGCATCTGATGCACCACCGGGTGCGCATACCCGACTGTCAAATTGAGCTTGTCGCCCTGTGCCTGGGCGCGGAAACCCACGCCTACCAAGGTGAGCTTTTTCTCAAAACCCTTGGTCACTCCTTGAATCATATTGGCAAGTAACGCGCGCAGCGTGCCGGACATAATATAGGCCTGCTTCGTTTCGTTAGCTGCCTTGAATTTCAGCTTGTCGCCCTCGCGCTCAACAGCCACGTCTCCTTTGAGGCGTTGCTTGAGGCTTCCCAGCGGGCCTTTCACAACGACTTCACCAGTGGACAATGTGACCTCGACGCCTGCCGGCACCACTACGGGATTATTGCCTATTCGCGACATAGGTACCTCGATCTATTCCGTTAGGCGACAATGCACAATACTTCGCCGCCCATACCGGTGGCACGCGCCTTGCGGTCGGTCATTACCCCTTTGGGCGTAGAGATAATGGCAATCCCCATGCCGTTCATCACCTTGGGAATGTCGCGGTTGGCTTTGTATATGCGCAAACCCGGCCGGCTCACACGTTCGATTTTCTCTATCACTGGACGACCCGCGTAGTATTTGAGGGCAATTTCAAGCAGTGCTTTGCCTTGCAACTCGCGCACCGCAAAGTCTTCAACATATCCTTCGTCCTTGAGCACCTGGGCGATTGCTACTTTGAGCCCGGAGGAGGGAATTGTCACGGTTGTTTTTTCCGCAAGCTGCGCATTGCGGATGCGTGTCAGCATGTCGGCGATGGGATCGGTCATACTCATATCTTTTTTCCTTACCAGCTGGCCTTGATGATGCCCGGAATCTCCCCGCGCATGGCGATTTCGCGCAGCTTGCTGCGGCCCAGCCCAAATTTTCGGTATACGCCGCGCGGCCGCCCGGTAAGCGCGCAACGGTTCCTGAGCCGCACCGGGCTGGCGTTGCGTGGGAGCTGTTGCAGTTTAATCCTGGCTTCATGCCGATCATCTTCACTCAATTTGGTGTTGCGGATGATGGCCAGCAATTCGGCGCGCTTGGCAGCAAATTTCTTGACCACGGCACGACGTTTTTGATCTCGGTTAATCAGTGCAGTTTTTGCCATGCCGACCTCAGCTCTTGAATGGGAAATTAAATGCAGCGAGAAGCGCCCGCGCTTCTTCATCTGTTTTGGCGGTAGTGGTAATCGTGATATTCAGTCCGCGCAGTGCGTCAATCTTGTCGTACTCAATCTCGGGGAAAATAATCTGTTCTTTGACCCCCATATTGTAGTTGCCGCGGCCGTCGAAAGACTTGACGGAGAGTCCGCGAAAGTCGCGAATGCGCGGAATAGCGATGGATACCAGGCGGTCGAGAAACTCGTACATGCGCTTGTCGCGCAGCGTGACCATGCAGCCGATGGGGTAGCCTCTGCGGATCTTGAAGACAGCAATGGATTTGCGGGATTTGGTAACGACCGGTTTTTGCCCGGCTATTTTCTGCAGGTCGGCCACTGCATTGTCCATGATTTTCTTGTCCGCCGTCGCTTCTCCAACTCCCATGTTGAGCGTGATTTTGGTGACGCGAGGCACCTGCATCGCCGTTTTGTAGCCAAACTGTTTCATCAAGTGTTTGACCGCTGTATTTCTATATAAAGTTTGTAATCGGGGCATATAGTATCTATTTTCAGGCTTCCACCATTTCGCCGTTGGACTTGAAATAACGTACTCTGCGCCCGTCATCCAGCACTTTGACGCCAACACGGTCGGCCTTTTGCGTGGTGGGATTGAATAGCATCACTTTGGAAATATGGATTGGCATTTCCTTGTCAATAATGCCGCCGGTATTGTTTTTCATGGGATTGGGTTTCTGATGCTTCTTTACTTTGTTTACACCTTCGACCAGCACATGCTCGGCATCTACCATGCGCAGCACTGAGCCGCGCCTGCCTTTGTCCTTGCCGGTGGTCACAATAACGTTATCGCCTTTTTTGATTCTACGCATGAGTTAGATCCTTACAGCACTTCCGGCGCCAGTGACACAATCTTCATGAAGCGCTCGGTGCGCAATTCGCGCGTTACCGGGCCGAAAATACGCGTGCCAATCGGCTCCAGCTTGGGATTCAGCAGCACTGCTGCGTTGCCGTCAAATTTGATCAGCGATCCGTCCACCCGGCGCACCCCTTTGGCAGTGCGTACCACCACCGCGTGATAAATTTCGCCCTTCTTGACGCGGCCGCGCGGCACGGCATCCTTGACGCTCACTTTGATAACGTCGCCAATGCCGGCATAACGGCGCTTCGAGCCGCCCAGCACCTTGATGCACATCACGGAACGCGCGCCGGTGTTATCCGCGACATCGAGCACTGTCTGCATTTGAATCATTTTGGTTCATATCTCCAACTTAAACCGCCACCGCTCACGCGGGTTGACGGTCAGTCTTGGATCCCGTCAGGCGAGAAACACCAAGCTTAAACAGAAGCCATATGCGAAAGACCGTGAATTGTAAAGATTATTCTATATATAAGCAAGTTAAATACTGCGTGCTTTTTCAATCAGCTTGCTTACCCGCCAAGCCTTGGTTTTGGCAATCGGCCGGCATTCCTCGATCAGCACCACATCGCCTTCATGAAACTCGTTTTTTTCATCATGCGCATGGTATTTCTTGGAACGGGTAATAATTTTGCCATACATGGGATGCCGCACCTTGCGCTCGACCAGCACGGTTACTGTCTTGTCCATTTTGTCGCTCACCACGCGGCCGCTCAAGGTGCGCTTGGAAGCTTCGCTCATGGCTGTCTCGCCTTCTCGGTAAGCACGGTGCGCAGCCGCGCGATATCCCTGCGCATTTTGCGCAATTGACTGAAATTGACAAGCTGTTGCGTCGCTTTTTGCATGCGCAGGCCGAACTGCGCCTTGAGCAGTGCCGCAAGCTCCTGCTTCAGTTCCGCTTCCGCCATGGCTCTTAATTCGCTGGTTTTCACAATCTACCCCATTTGTCGAACCACAAATGTCGTAAGTATCGGCAGCTTGGCCGCGGCCAGACGGAAAGCCTCGCGCGCCGATTCCTCGTTCACCCCGTCCATTTCATACAACACCTTGCCGGGCTGAATTTCAGCGACAAAGTATTCGGGATTGCCCTTGCCGTTACCCATGCGCACTTCGGCCGGTTTTTGCGAAACCGGCTTGTCTGGAAATATACGTATCCAGATGCGCCCGCCGCGCTTGATGTAGTGGGTCATGGCGCGCCGCGCCGATTCAATCTGACGCGAAGTCAAGCGGCCGCGCGTTATTGCTTTCAGGCCATATTCGCCGAAGCTTACTTTATTGCCGCGCGTGGCTACCCCGGTGTTGCGGCCTTTCTGTTGTTTGCGGTACTTAGTCCTTGCTGGTTGCAGCATATATTGCTCCTGACATCACTTTTTTGCTTTGCCTCCACCGCGCTGGGGTTTGGCTTTGGCCGCGGTTGAAGCGCTTGCCGCTTTGGCTTTGAGCTTGGCGCGGGGTTTGGTTTTAGATTTGATTTCCACCTCAACCTTGCTCTTGGCTTCGCCTTCGCGCTTGGGCTTGGCTTTGACTCTGGGGCTTTCCGCAGGTATGGCCTTGGTTTCACCCTGCTTAACCTTGGGTTTGCGCGCAGCTTCGCGCTGGGGTTCCAGTTCGGCGCGCTGTGGCTTTGCTTTCTTTTCCATTTCGACGGGCGGCGCTGCCAGCGGCTGTTCGGTTTGCCCCAGCACTTCGCCCTTGAATACCCATACCTTGATGCCGATTACCCCATAGGTAGTTTTCGCCTCCGCAAAACCATAATCAATGTCGGCGCGC
>DATHDD010000128.1:0-2473 GCA_035319205.1 Burkholderiales bacterium
TTCAGCTCCTGCATCGGGCACATCTTACTGGAGACGCGCTGGAGCTGTTGAAGCAACGGATCCTCGTGATCTCACTGCTCGCCTGGCTGCCGCTTCTGGTGCTCTGCGTTCTGGAAGGTACGGCACTGGGTGGGAATATCGCCGTACCTTTTCTACTGGATGTGGATGTTCATATCAAGTTTTTGGTGATTATACCGCTATTGATCGTTGCGGAACTTGTGGTTCACACGCGCATGCGTTTTGTGGTGAAGCAGTTTCTAGAACGCAATTTGATTGCCGAGAACGATTTGCCGCGATTTGACGCTACCATTGCGTCGGCATTTCGACTACGAAACTCCGTGCTCGCCGAGGTTCTGCTGATTGCGTTCGTCTATGTCGTCGGGGTCCTGATCGTCTGGCGCCATTACACGGCGCTTGCCACGAACACGTGGTATGCTGTGGCGAGCGGCGGGAGCTCGAAACTATCGCTCAGTGGAGTGTGGTACGGATATGTGAGCTTGCCGCTCTTCCAGTTCCTGATGATGCGCTGGTATTTTCGGGTCTTCATCTGGGCGCGCTTTCTCTGGCAAGTGTCACGCCTCAACCTGAGCCTCGTTCCTACCCATCCGGATCGCGTCGGCGGCCTGGGGTTTCTTTCCGATACGGTCTATGCCTTCACCCCTCTGGCCGTGGCGCACGGCGGACTGCTTGCCGGATTTATTGCCAATCGCATTTTCTACCTTGGGGCCTCACTACCTCAGTTCAAGGTCGAGATCGCTGTCCTTGTCGTCTTTATGCTGGGTCTGGTGCTCGGCCCGTTCTTACTGTTCACGCTCCAACTTGCCGAGGCAAAGCGGAGGGGCAATCGGGAATATGGTACGCTGGCTGAGCGTTACGTCCGCGAGTTTGATGCCAAGTGGCTGCGCGACGGTGCGCCTGCCGATGAACCGCTGGTAGGCAGCGGCGACATCCAGTCCCTTGCCGATATGAGCAATAGTTTCGAGGTGGTACGGACCATGCGCATTGCACCAATTACGAAGGATGCCGTCGTTCGGCTCGTGGTGGCGACACTCTTGCCGGTGGCACCGTTGATGCTCACTATGATGCCGCTGGAAGAATTGCTGAAGAAGCTGCTCGGCATATTGTTTTAGACCTGAACTGCCGGTACCCGTGACCAGTAGATTAAGTGGCACGAAGAAACCCCGGAGCGACCCGCCTTAGCTGAAGAAGTCTCCTCAGCTACGTTTTCCTATATTGGTGATCAGAATAAAAAACCTCATAGTAATGTCTGTGTGGATCGAGTGCTACGATTGGCATAACTCGCTGATATCATATATAATAAGCCAAAAAGTTTGGATTTGCCGGTATAGTAATTCGTAAATTCCTTTTCTTTGTTTGTCATTCCGGGCTTGACCCGGAATCCACCCCTAACCCTCCCCTCTCCCCAGTGGGGAGAGGGGAGGGTTAGGGGATTCCCGCTGGAGTTTACTCAGTACTTGTCGAAGCGACCCTCTGCGGAGACCCGCATCGGGATACGGGGAGGGAATGACGACCTCGGAATTAATGCTAAGAAGTGTTAGATTCACTTCGTTAGTGTTGAAGGTTGCTTTGCCATATCATACCGAAGCAATTCGATGCAGGAGGAAATTAACGATGTTCAATAGGTTGGTGAGACGCACAACTCTTGGCCTGTTGTGCCTTGTTTTCCTGATGATGCCAATCTGGGAATTTAACACTCCTTCCCAGGCTCAGCCGAAGGCTTTGCTCGCTTCCGCCCCCAAGCGTGTCTTGCTTCTGTACACCTATGGAGATGGGTTGCCGGCGTACGAAAAGGCGACTCCCGCCTTTATTTCCGTAATAACAGCAGGTGGGATAAACGTCAACGACTTGTTCTTTGAATATCTCGATCTGCAGCGCAATAGCGGTGCGGAATATCGGCAAAGAATGGCCGATTTGCTCCGCTATAAATATGCCAAGCACAAGGTCGACTTAATTGTTACCGTACACACGGACGCCCTTAATTTCCTCCTGAACGAGGGCACGGGACTATTCCCCGATGCGCCTGTCTTCTCCTATCTAATTGTTAGGCCGGAATTGATCGAAGCGAATAACACTGCGCGCAGGATCTTACAACGGCCACAAAACCTTGACATGGGAGGGACTCTGGAAATAGCGTTGAAGATGTTCCCAAAGACTCGGAAAATCGTCTTTGTAACCGGGACCTCCGACGGAGATCGAAGGTTCGAACATGAGGCCAAGCGTAATTTCGAGCCCTGGCGCGACAAACTGGAATTCCAGTATACCAGCGATCTTTCTGTTGAGGAGATTCTGCAATTAGTTGCGAGCCTCCCAGCCCAGTCAATCGTCCTCTACAGTAACGTCTTCTTGGACAAAACCGGCCGGACTTTCACCCCCCGGGAGGTTGGGAAAATGGTTGCCAAGGCCGCCAACTCCCCTGTTTTCTGCCTCTGGGACACCCTCATGGGCAGCCGTG
>DATHDD010000129.1:0-11722 GCA_035319205.1 Burkholderiales bacterium
GCCGAGGTTGCTACCCGGACGCCGTACATATCGCGCGCGGGCACTCCCGCTGCTCGCGCCAGACCGGTAAACAATGCGTTGATGTCGGCGCACTTGCCGCCAAGATTACCGGTTTCCAGCATGAAGCTGATATCGCCAATGCCGCAGCCCCGGACTTTTGGGTCGCGGAAAGTGTTGTCCACGATCCACTCGTAAATCGCGCGCGACTTGTCTATCGGGTCGTTCAGGTTACCGACGATTTTCCGTGAGGTTTCACCCACAATGCCATCAGTCGGAATGTGCTTTGTGGGCTTCAAGTACAGCTCGATTTCGTCCTTATTAAATGCAGTCGGCTTCGGGCGCATGAAATCCACAGAGCGATCTCGCGTTGCGAATTGGCTGACAAGCCGAACCCTGGGTGCGGCTGTTTTATCATCCCATTCGGCGTAGAAAACCGGCGCGCCGTATACATCGTCACGGTAAATACCCGCGCGGTCCGTATTGCCTTTCCATTCGTTCGATATCAAACGCTGGTACTCAGTGTCCTGGTTAAACGGCACCGGCAGCCAGAGCCTCGGCCGGCCTCCCGCCTTGAGTTCGACCTCGGTGGTAATTTCAAATGTGCGCCAGCCAGCCTGTTGGGCTTCGCTGAGCATTGCGGCAGAAGCCTGGCGGGCGAGAGACGGGATGGCGGCAAGAGTTGAAAAAGCGGCTGAGGCACTTATAAAATGTCTACGGTTCATGACATTACCTCGAATTAGTCAAGTTAAATCTTAAGAGCAACATCGGGTATAAAGTATAGCCGATTCTTCTTTGATTAATTATTTTTAACCATATATTGCGGCCCTGTCTAGCGAGGCGGGCGAACCGCTGATTTCGGACGGAACGCCTTGACCACTTGCTCGTTGGTCTCGATATAAGGCCCGCCGATGAGATCAATGCAATACGGCACTGCTGCGAAAATTCCATCAAGCGTTTCCTTGATCGCCTTCGGCTGACCGGGTAGATTCAGTATCAGCGTTTTCTTTCGAATCACGCCCACCTGTCGAGAAAGAATCGCGGTAGGCACGTATTTAAGGCTTACTGCGCGCATCTGCTCGCCAAATCCCGGAATCACCTTGTCTGCCACCGCCAGTGTGGCTTCAGGTGTGACATCACGCGCCGCGGGTCCTGTGCCGCCGGTGGTGAGCACCAGATGGCAGCCGACTATATCCACCAACTCCTTAAGTGTAGCCTCGATTTGCGCGCGCTCATCGGGAATCAGCTTAGACACTATTTTCCATGGGCTCGCCAGCGCGCTTTCAAACCATTCCTGCAGAGAAGGAATACCCAGGTCCTGATAGACGCCTTGCGAGGCGCGGTCGCTGATGGAAATCACCCCGATCAGGAGTTCATCGCTCATGGCACGAAAGTATAGCAAGCCTTCATTTATCGAAGTGCGGTTGCGGTATGAGTTCCTGCAATTCCTGGAAAAGCGCGCGGAAACTTTTGGGCGGTTTGCCTAGCGCCTCTTCATGCTGAATATCCCGCACCAACAGGAGCAAACGCTGGCTGTCGGCATGCGGGTAAGTTTGCAAGAATTCCGCAAGCGCGGCCTCGTTGGCGATAAGCTGCTCGCGCCAGCGTTCGATGAGATTCAACCATGCCTGGTGCTGCTTGTGCGGGCTCAGGATGCTGTCCAGTTTCTGGCGGATCGGCGCCGCATCGATTTCGCGCATCAATCGGCCGATATATTGCATTTGTCTGCGGCGCGCTTCGTTTTTTTTCATTTTTCTGGCTTCGATGACGGCATCGCGAAGTTTCTCGGACAAATCGAGTTGCTCGAGCAGAGCGGGATTAAGCATGACCAATTGCTCACCCAGGTGCTGCAGCACATGCATGTTTTTTTTACGTTGAGTCTTGCTGATCGGCTGGTCCATCGGCTTAAAGCAGGGAATTGAAGCTGGTATGATAGCCACCTTTAAGTAACAAGTCTTCACCCACCTTGATTCAGGCCCCGTGTCCAACCAGCGCTTCTCGCACAACGAAGAAACCCTGAAGCAAATCGCGCAGGATATTCTGCAGCGCGCGGGCGAAGGCGGTGCAAGCGCCTGTGAGACCGATGTGTCGGACGGTTTCGGGCAGAGCGTCACGGTACGATGCGGCGAAGTGGAAACCATCGAATATAACCGCGACAAGGGTGTCGTGGTGACCGTCTATCTCGGCAAGCAGCGCGGATACGCCAGCACCTCGGATTTTTCAGCAACTGCAGTTCGCGATACGGTGGATGCGGCGCTTTCCATCGCGCGCCACACCGCGGCGGATGACTGCGCCGGCCTGGCTGATCAAAACCTGCTGGCACGCGATATTCCCGACCTTGATCTTTACCACCCGTGGGAACTGAGCGTGGAACAGGCCATAGAGCTGGCGCGTTCCTGCGAAGCTGCAGCATTTGCGGTGGACAAGCGCGTCACTAATTCCGAGGGCGCCACCGTTTCCGTCCAGGAGATGCATTTTATCTATGCCAACACCCTGGGATTCATGTCCGGATATCCGAGTTCGCGGCACAGCATCGGCTGTGCAGTTATTGCCGGCAAGGATGAGGCGATGCAGCGCGATGAATGGTACGACACGGCACGCGCGCAAAACGATCTGGAAGCCGCGAAAAGCATCGGTGAAAAAGCCGGCAGACGATGTGTGCAGCGCCTCGGCGCGAGAAAAATCAGCACGCTGCAGGTGCCAGTATTGTTTGAAGCGCCGCTTGCGGCAACCCTGATCGGCCATTTCGTTGCTGCGGCAAGCGGCGGCAACCTGTACCGCAAATCGTCTTTCCTACTGGACTATTTGGGTAAGCAGGTGTTTGCTCCGTTGGTGCAAATCCAGGAATTGCCGCTTCTCAAAAAAGGCCTGGCAAGCAGCGCTTTTGACGATGAAGGCGTGATTACCCGCTCGCGGGAAGTGGTCAAGAATGGCTTATTGCAGGGATATTTTCTAGGCAGCTATTCAGCGCGCAAGCTGGGGATGCAATCCACTGGAAATGCAGGCGGTAACCATAATTTACTGCTGCAAAGCGGCGAATTTGACTTGGCTGGCCTGCTGAAACAAATGGATAGGGGTTTGCTGGTAACTGAATTGCTCGGGCAGGGTGTGAACTTGGTTACCGGGGACTACTCGCGCGGCGCCGCCGGTTTTTGGGTGGAGCATGGCGAAATTCAGTACCCGGTGCAGGAAATCACTATTGCAGGAAATCTCAAGGAGATGTTCCGAGGCGTTATTGGGGTCGGTAAAGACATCCTGGTACGCGGCTCGAAGCAGTGCGGTTCCGTCCTTATAGATAACATGACTGTCGCCGGGGATTGAGGCGGGCATCAAACGCGCATTGCTGCTGACGGACGGTTTTCAGCGCCAGGTTTATCCACAGCAGACCGGGGGCGCGCGGCGCAGCTTAACATGGTAAAATTTGAACTTTAATTTATCTTAAGAGAAAGCCGCGACCATGTCCTTCCCCATACAACATAATCTCGCCAAAGTTGATCCTGAGCTGTGGAAGGCGATTTGCGCCGAAAACCAGCGCCAGGAAGATCATATAGAACTTATCGCATCTGAAAATTACGCGAGCCCGGCGGTATTGCAGGCGCAAGGCTCGGTGCTGACCAACAAGTATGCTGAAGGCTACCCGGGCAAACGCTACTACGGCGGCTGCGAATTCGTGGACATCGCCGAGCAGCTGGCGATAGACCGTGTGAAAGCGCTGTTCAATGCCGAGTTTGCCAATGTGCAGGCGCATTCCGGCTCGCAGGCCAATCAGGCGGTTTATTTTGCAGTGTTGAAGCCGGGCGATACCATCCTCGGCATGTCGCTCGCACATGGCGGGCATCTGACGCACGGCGCCAAGGTGAACCTCAGCGGCAAGATCTTCAACGCCATTACTTATGGGCTTGATCCCAAGACCGAGGAAATCGATTATGACGAAGTAGCGCGGCTTGCCAAGGAGCATAAACCGAAAATGATTGTCGCCGGTGCCTCGGCCTATGCGCCGGTGATTGACTGGAAGCGTTTCCGCGAAATCTCCGATAGCGTGGGTGCGTATTTCTTCGTCGACATGGCTCACTATGCGGGATTGATCGCCGCAGGACTCTATCCGAATCCGACCGGGATCGCCGATTTCACCACCAGCACCACGCACAAGACTCTGCGCGGCCCGCGCGGTGGGCTCATTCTGTGCAACAAAGAAGATCTCGCCAAGGCGATCAATTCCACCATTTTCCCTGGCATTCAGGGGGGTCCGCTCATGCACGTGATTGCCGCCAAGGCGGTGGCATTCAAGGAAGCGCAAAGCCGCGAGTTCAAGGACTACCAGAAAAGAGTAATAGCCAACGCGCGGATAATGGCGAAAGCGCTGCAGAAACGGGGGCTGCGCATCGTTTCCGGACACACTGACTGTCACTTGTTCTTGCTGGATCTGCGCGCCAAGAAAATCACCGGCAAAGATGCGGAAGCCGCGCTGGGACGAGCGCATATTACAGTCAATAAAAACGCCATCCCCAACGATCCGGAAAAACCATTTGTCACCAGCGGTATCCGTATCGGCACGCCGGCGATGACCACACGGGGCTTTAAGGAAATCGAAGCTGAACAACTAGCGAACCTGATCGCCGATGTGCTGGAGGCGCCCAACGACCAAAACGTATTGCAGCGAGTCGCGGGAGAGGCGAAAGCGATGTGCGCAAAGTATCCGGTTTATGAGAGCAATAGTAAGGTGTTAGGAGTCAGGAGTGAGGTGTAGAAAAAATTCTAACTATATCTCTTCACGTCTCACTCCTCATCCCTCACTGGGTTCATCATGAAGTGCCCGTTCTGCAGCGAGCAAGATACCCAGGTAGTTGATTCACGGGTGAACGAAGGGGGCAGCAGCGTGCGCAGGCGCCGGCGCTGTTCTTCCTGCTCGAAACGCTTCACTACTTACGAAACCGTGGAATTGCGCATGCCGCAAATCATCAAGCAAAACGGCAATCGCACCGAATTCGATCGCAGCCGTTTGCACACTGGCTTCATGCGCGCGCTGCACAAACGTCCGGTTGCAGCCAAGCGGGTGGATGAAGCGATAGACCGCATCACGCAAAAGCTTTTAAGCATGGGCGTGCGCGAAGTGCCGTCGCGGCGCATCGGCGAAATGGTCATGAAGGAGTTGTACAAAATGGACAAAGTGGCGTATATCCGCTTTGCCTCGGTGTACCGAAGTTTCCAGGACGAGGACGATTTCCGCGACGCCATCAAGGAAGTACAGCAGCCAGCCAAGAGCCGGCCGCGCCGACGCGTTTGAATCATTTCACCACGGGTTTAACCTCGTGATGTTTTCCCCAGACGATCACCACCACATGACGCAAGCCCTGCGCCTCGCCGAGCAAGGTTTGTACACCACCACCCCGAACCCGCGAGTGGGCTGCATCATTGTGCGCGAAGGAAAAGTGATCGGGCAGGGTTGGCATGAACGCGCCGGGCAGCCTCATGCGGAAATCAATGCGCTCAACTTGGCAGGGGAAAAAGCACACGGCGCAACTGTGTATGTCACTTTGGAGCCTTGTAATCATCTGGGACAAACCGGCCCCTGTTCAGAGGCACTGATTAAAGCCGGCGTGGCGCGAGTGGTCGCGGCGATGCGAGATCCTAACCCGCTGGTCAATGGCGGGGGATTGGAGAAACTCGAACAAGCTGGTATACGAGCCGAATATGGAATACTGGAAAACGAAGCGCGCGAATTGAACATTGGCTTTATTTCGCGCATGGTGCGCGGCCGCCCTTGGGTAAGAATAAAAATCGCTGCCAGCCTTGACGGCAAGACCGCGCTCAACAACGGCAAAAGCCGCTGGATTACCGGCAAGCCGGCAAGGCAGGACGCACACCACTGGCGCGCCCGTTCCTGCGCGGTTGTCACCGGCATCGGAACCATAAAAGATGACGATCCACAGCTTACGGTGCGGCACGTGAAAACGCCGCGGCAACCTTTGCGCGTGGTGGTGGACAGCAAGCTGGAAATTCTTCCCTCGGCGCGTGTGCTGCAGGGCGGAGGCGTGCTGGTATTTTGTGCGGTTGACGATGCAACCAGGATTGCCAGGCTGAATGAAGTAGGCGCCAAGGTGATTATTTTGCCCAACCAGGAAGGCAAGGTGGAGCTGGGCCAGATGATGGCATCGCTCGCAAAATTTGAGGTGAATGAAGTCCTGGTGGAAGGCGGCTTCAGGCTTAACGGCTCGCTTTTGAAAGCGGGACTGGTGGACGAGTTGCTGCTTTACCTTGCACCGCATCTGCTTGGCGATAAAGCGCGCGGCATGTTCGAGCTGCCCGAGTTGACGGAATTAACCGGGCTGCGCGAGTTGAAAATCATTGACCTGCGAATGGTGGGGCAGGATATGCGCGTGCTGGCGCGCTTTGCCTAGGAAACCCATATCAGAATGATTGCTTGAGCCGCGCTTGCTTACTGAAGAACAGCGACAGGCATGGGGTTTCCCGCAGGCCAAACGGCGCATACAATGGCCATAGTAATTGCGCGTAGGAAAAATCACATAATGTTTGCAGGCGTCATCGAAGCAACAGGCGGAATCAGTGAGCTAAAGCCGGGCGGTGAAGGCCTGCGCCTCACCGTTGGCACCACTCTTGATTTAAGTGATATCAAGGTGGGCGACAGCATCGCGGTGGATGGCATTTGCCTGACGGTTATTGCCCGCTCTGTCAATTCTTTCAGCGCCGATCTGTCTCGGGAAACCTTGAGTTGCACTGCGGGTTTCGTAAAACGCGGCAAGGTCAACCTGGAGAAAGCGCTGCGGGTATCTGACCGCATCAACGGGCACTTGGTGAGCGGACATGTTGACGGCGTGGGCCGGATAGTGAAATTCGAGCGGGCGGGCGAGTGTCATTTGTTGTCCATCAAGGCGCCGCGCGTGCTCGCCAAATACATCGCACGCAAGGGATCGATTGCGGTAAACGGCGTGAGCCTGACGGTAAATGAAGTCAGGGACAGTGTGTTTAGTGTAAACCTGATACCGCATACTCTCGAAGTCACGACCATGAAGTATTTAAAACGGGGTGCCAGGGTGAACCTGGAAGTGGATATGATGGCGCGTTACGCGGAGCGCTTGTTAAAGGCTGGGCATAAATGAACTCGCGCATTAGCCCGATCCAGGACATCATCGCCGATGTCGGGGCCGGCAGGATGGTTATCCTGGTTGACGAGGAAGATCGCGAAGACGAGGGCGATTTGCTGCTTGCCGCGGAATTCGTCACGCCCGAAGCCATCAATTTCATGGCGAAATACGGCCGCGGCCTGATCTGCCTGACGCTCACCGAAGAACGCTGCAAACAACTCAATCTGCCGCTGATGGTGGTGCAAAATCGTTCTTTGCTCGGCACTAATTTCACTGCCTCAATTGAAGCAAGGGAGGGCGTTACTACCGGCATTTCGGCAGCCGACCGCGCACGCACCATTCAAGTCGCGGTGAAAAAGGACGCCAGTCCTGATGATATCGCCCAGCCGGGACATGTTTTCCCTCTGATGGCGCAGCAGGGCGGGGTGTTGGCGCGCGCCGGTCATACCGAGGCGGGCTGCGATCTGGCCCAGCTTGCCGGCCTCACTCCGGCGGCGGTCATTTGCGAGGTACTAAAAGACAATGGAGAAATGGCCAGGCTTCCGGATTTGCTTGAATTCGCCAAGCAGCATCAATTAAAGATCGGCACCATCGCCGACCTTATTCATTACCGCAGCCGTACCGAGTCGCTGGTCACGCGCGTTGCGGAGCGCATGGTGGAAACCGTGCACGGCAAGTTCAAACTGATTGCCTACCGCGACAAGACGGCGAGCACCACTCATCTCGCCTTGGTGAAAGGCGAAATTGTTCCCGGCGAAGAAACGCTGGTGCGGGTGCATGAGCCGTTGTCGGTTATGGATTTGCTGGACACAGGCGCCGGCGGGCATACCTGGAGCATTTACGATGCGCTGAAAAAGGTAGTTGAGGCAGGCAAGGGCGTTATTGTTCTCTTGCAAAAGCAGGAGAGCGCGAATGAGCTGATGGAACGGATAAAACCCGTACGCTCTGCCGAAAAGAAGCAGGCGAGAAGCGATTTGCGCAACTACGGCATAGGCACGCAGATTCTCATGGACCTTAAAGTCACCAAAATGCGCTTGCTCGCTGCCCCGCGCAAGATGCCAAGCATGGCGGGATTTGGCCTGGAAGTTACCGGTTACGAGCTCCCCGATAAAAAATAGTGTTCATGGAACAGCAATGAAAAAAATAGATACTGTTTTAAACGGCGCGAATTTGCGCATCGGTATCGTTATGAGCAAATTCAACCATGACATCAGCGCAGGATTGCTCACTGCCTGCCACGAAGAACTGCTGAAAAACGGCGTGGCTGAGGAAGCGGTTACCCTGGTGACGGTGCCGGGCGCGCTGGAGATCCCGCTGGCGCTGCAAAAGATGGCGAATACCGGGAAGTTTGATGCGCTTATCGCTCTGGGTGCGGTAATACGCGGCGAAACCTATCATTTCGAAGTGGTGGCGAACCAGTCGGCAAGCGGGGTGGCATCGGTGCAGCTCGATAGCGGCATTCCCGTGGCGAACGCCGTACTGACCACCCTGGATGAAAAGCAAGCGCGCTCGCGCATGAACGAGAAGGGCGCTGAAGCGGCAAGAGTAGCGATAGAAATGGCTAACTTGCTGCGTCGCCTGGACGAGAAATAGCGGCATTTCAAACCCAATGACCACGACCCGGCCGCATACAGCAAGACGCAGCCGCAGGCGCTCGCGGGAATTCGCGCTGCAGGCGCTGTACCAGTGGCAGTTGGGCGGCGACTCCGCCGACGTCCTCGAAAAGCAGCTGCGGAACACAAAAGGCTTCGAGAAACTGGATGAAGCGTATTTTCTGACGCTGCTGCGCGGTGCAATATCCTGCGCGCAAGAGCTGGAGCAAATATTGCAGCCCAAACTTGACCGCCCGCTTAAGGAACTGAGCCCCATAGAGCATGGCATTTTGCTGTTAGGTGCTTATGAGCTTGAACACCAGCCCGATGTGCCGTACAAGGTCGTGATCAACGAGGCGGTGGAGCTGGCCAAGTCTTTCGGCGGCACTGAAGGGCATAAATACGTAAACGGCGTGCTCGATAAACTCGCCGCCACGTTGCGCTCTGCTGAATTTAAACGAAGCAGCCACAGAGACACTGAAAAAAGCTGAAACTGTTGAGCCCGCATCTCGTCTGAAGTGTAAATTGCATAACGTGCTTTCCGAATTTGAACTTATTAAGCGCTATTTCACACATCCGGCGCCCCAATCTGTGCTGGGGGTGGGTGATGATGCAGCGCTGGTAAAAGTCGCCAAGGGCAAGGAACTCGCGGTTTCCACCGACATGCTGGTCTCCGGCACGCATTTTTTCCCTGACGCCGATCCTTACAAGTTGGGACACAAAGCTCTGGCGGTGAATCTCTCCGATATGGCGGCGATGGGAGCTACTCCACGCTGGGCAACGCTGTCGCTTGCCATGCCTGAAGCCGATGAAAAATGGCTTAAGCCTTTTGCCAAGGGTTTTATGGATCTGGCAAGAGCGCAGCGGGTTGATTTGATCGGCGGCGATACCGCACGCGGGCCGCTTAACATCTGCGTGCAAATCATGGGCGAGGTGCCAGCGGGCAAGGCGCTGCGGCGCGATGGCGCGAAGCCGGGTGACGAAATATGGGTTTCAGGCCAAATTGGTGATGCCGCGCTGGGGCTCGCCCATTTGCAAAACCGAATTCAACTTGAAGCACAGGAGGCGAAAGCTTGCCTGAATAAACTGCATATGCCCGCTGCGCGCGTCGCCCTTGGGCAGCATCTACTGGGAATGGCGCACTCGGCAATTGATATATCCGATGGGATTCTCGCCGATTTGGGGCACATCCTCGAGAGTTCCGGTGTTGCTGCAGTCGTCGAGTTTGAAACATTGCCCAAGTCTGCGGTGCTGCAAAAATACCTGAAGCGTGACGCAGCGCTGCGAGCACTGCTTGCAGGCGGTGAGGATTACGAGCTTTGCTTTACCGCGCCGAATAAAAATAGCGTGGGACTGGCAAAACTATCGCGCAAACTGAAGCTGCCTTTGACGCGCATCGGCAATATAAAAAAAGGAAGAAGCTTGACTTTGCTTGATGCTGGCGGTAAACGCATGGCCTGGAGCACAGTGGGGTATGATCATTTTGGCTGAGACGCTTTCATCGTGGCGGTTCATTCTGCGCAATCCGGTGCATTTCCTCGCATTCGGTTTCGGCGCGGGGCTGTTTCCCGGAGCGCCAGGCACCGCGGGAACACTGGTGGCGTTTCCCCTGTTCTGGCTTTTGAGCCCGCGCCTGATGCCGCAGGTTTTCCTGGCGCTGATTGCGGTATTGTTTGTACTCGGCATCTGGGTGTGCGGCAAGACCGGTAAAGATCTGGGAGTTCATGACCACAGCGGCATTGTGTGGGATGAGATTGTGGCGTTCCTGCTCGTGCTTGCTTTCACTCCGGATACGCTGCTGTGGCAGGTCTTTGCGTTTTTGTTGTTCCGTGTTTTTGATGTCCTCAAACCGCCGCCCATCGGTTATTTCGACAAAACGGTTCACGGTGGTTTTGGCGTGATGCTGGATGATTTGATTGCAGCGTTTTACACACTGCTCTGCCTCGCATTCTGGAAAACCCTGATCGATTAATGGCAAACGATATTCTATATAAACTCGCCAGCCGCGTCGGAAAGGCATTGAAATCCCGCAAACTCATGCTGGTGACGGCGGAATCCTGCACCGGCGGCTGGTTGGGCGAGGCGGTGACCATGGTGCCGGGCAGCTCCGATTGGTACGAGCGCGGTTTCATCACCTACACCTATATTTCCAAGCGCGAGATGCTGGGCGTGAAACAGCGCACTCTCGGAGCATACGGTGCAGTATCGGAACAAACAGTGCGCGCTATGGCGGCAGGCGCTCTCAAAAACAGCCATGCCCAGGTCGCGGCGGCGGTAAGCGGCACTGCAGGTCCCACCGGCGGCACGCGCGACAAACCGGTCGGAACGGTGTGCTTTGCCTGGGCGCTGAAAAACGGCCGCGTCACCAGTGAAACCCATCATTTCAAAGGCAATCGCCAGGCCGTGCGTCGCCAAGCGGTCGTGCGCGCTTTGCAAGGTACGCTTGAGATACTTGAATAACCTCCTGTAGTCCGTTTTCGCCTTCCTGCGTTTAGCCACTTGTGACATAATTCACAAGATATAAGAAGGGACCAATTTATGGACGAAAATAAGAGCAAGGCGCTGGCGGCGGCGCTGTCGCAGATTGAAAAACAATTCGGCAAGGGCTCGGTAATGCGCCTCGGGGCGAGCGAGGTGGCCAAAGATATCCAAGTGGTTTCCACCGGCTCTCTGGGTCTTGATATTGCGCTTGGCGTGGGCGGCCTGCCCCGCGGCCGTGTGGTGGAAATCTACGGGCCGGAATCCTCAGGCAAGACCACGCTTGCGCTGCAAGTGATTGCCGAAATGCAGAAGCTGGGCGGCACTGCAGCGTTCATCGATGCCGAGCATGCGCTTGACCCGCAATACGCCAAAAAGCTCGGTGTCAAGGTGGAAGAGCTGCTGATTTCGCAGCCGGACAACGGCGAGCAGGCGTTGGAAATCGCGGACATGCTGGTGCGTTCCGGCTCGGTGGATGTGGTGGCGGTGGATTCGGTCGCTGCGCTGACGCCAAAGGCGGAAATCGAAGGCGAAATGGGCGAGCCGCAGATG
>DATHDD010000130.1:0-8162 GCA_035319205.1 Burkholderiales bacterium
CCGTAGACCGCGCCAGCGCCAATCCCGCTGACAGCTGCCGCAACGTAAAGAGCAGTGAGCGAGTCGGCGTAAGAATTCAGAGTCCATCCGATGCCGCATAAAATACCGCCTACTAGCACTACAAGGCGTGGACCAAAAACATCTACCAGATAGCCCTCCACGGGTACCAGCCAGGTTTCGGTCAGAACGAAAATCGTGAATGCCACCTGAATTGCGGCCCTGGACCAGCCATACTTCTCCGAAATGGGGTTGACGAATAAAGTCCAGCCGTATTGCAAGTTGGCGATCATCACCATGCAGATGATGCCCAAAATGAGTTGCAACCATCGATAGGAAGCCGGTTTGTTGCCGAACGTCGTCTGCGTATTCATTTATGTCTCCTCCGTGTTATAAGGTTAGCAAAATCAGCCTGCGCTGTGAGGACTCGAGCCAACACTACAGTGGTAAAGGAAAAATACACACCGTTATCGCTTGGCCCAATTGGGTCTTTTTATCGTTCTGGGCTAATCATAATTGTAAACAGCTTCTGCTGCAAACCGATCGGTTGAAAAGATACATCGGCGTACTCCAAGAACTGTGTTACTTATTGAAACCATAAGTAAATCTGAATAGTCATTTTGATACCCAACATCTAATATGCACGGTTTGTTATTAGCTTATGGACGGGGAGAGACAAAATAAGGTTTGCTGATTATTGATTGCCATAAGTTATAATGACTTCCTTCCCCAAGCCGGTGGAAAGCCTTCAGCACCAAATATCGTTGTCCTGATGTTATGCAACAAATTTGAAGATGGCGCGTACTTTGCGCCTATTTATTAATCGGATACCCCGCTTTAGCCAATAAGGAGGAGGCTAATTATGCCACGTATACCAGGCCGCAATTTTCTCTTCGTTCCAGGTCCAACCAACATCCCCGATCGCGTGCTGCGCGCTATGGTGGTGGCGATGGAAGACCATCGCTCGTCCAAGTTTCCCGAGCTTTCGCGATCCGTACTAAGCGATCTGAAAAAAGTATTCAAGTCCACAGAAGGCCAGGCTTTCATCTTTCCATCTTCGGGGACCGGCGCATGGGAGGCGGCTTTGACCAACACGCTTTCCCCGGGGGACAAAGTGCTGGCCTCGCGCTTCGGCCAGTTCAGCCACCTGTGGGTTGACATGGCACAGCGGCTTGGTTTCGAGGTGGAAGTTCTGGAAGTCGAGTGGGGTGAAGGTGTTCCACTGGACCGTGTGGAGGAAGCGTTGCGCGCTGACAAGCAGCACAAAATTAAGGCCGTGCTCGCCTGCCACAACGAAACCGCGACCGGGGTCACCAGCGACATAGCCGGCGTGCGCCGGTCGATAGATGCCGCACGGCATCCCGCTTTGTTGTTTGTTGACGCCGTGAGTTCCCTTGCCAGCATTGATTTCCGCATGGACGAATGGCAAGTGGACATCGGCATTACCGGTTCGCAAAAAGGGTTGATGCTTCCGGCGGGTCTGGGCATCGTGTGTGCAAGCAAGAAGGCACTCGCGGCCATGCAAACGGCAAAGTCGAAGCGATGCTATTTTGATTTGAATGACATGATTAAGGCCAATGCCACCGGCTACTTTCCCTATACACCAGCTCTGGCGATGCTGTACGGATTGCGTGAATCCCTGGACATCATTGATGAAGAAGGGCTGGACAATATTTTCTTCCGTCACCATTACCTGGCGGAAGGGGTACGCGCCGCGGTCATGAAAGGATGGGGCCTCAAGCTGTGCGCCAAGGAGCCAAAATGGTATTCCGACACCGTGAGCGCCATTATGGTGCCGGAAGGCATCAACGGCGCGCACGTGATCGATGTCGCGTTCCGTCGCTACAACCTTGCGCTGGGTGCTGGCTTGTCCAAGGTAGCGGGCAAGCTGTTCCGGATCGGCCATCTGGGCGATCTTAATGAGCTCATGCTGATGGGCGCGATTGCGGGTGCGGAGATGGCCATGCTCGATGTGGGTATCAAAGTCAAACCCGGCAGCGGAGTGGGTGCCGCTTCGGATTACTGGCGCAATAATGACCCGATCAGCAAGAAAAAGGTGAGTCGTGAGGAAGTTGTTTACGCTTCACACTCGACGGGTTCAATTTATTGATCAAAGACACCCGATCCGATGCAACATCGCGTTGTATTTCTCGACCGTTCCACGTTGAGGGCGAATGTGCGCCGCCCTGCGTTTGAGCATGCCTGGAACGAACATGCAACAACTGCTGCTTCGGAAATACTCGATCGTCTGAAAGATGCCACTGTTGCTATCACCAACAAGGTGCCGCTACGCAAGGAAACGCTTTCCAAGCTGCCCAAGCTCAAGATGATAGCGGTCGCCGCCACCGGCTACGACGTTGTCGACATCGATTACTGCAAAGTCCACGGCATAGCGGTGGCGAACATCCGCAACTACGCTATCCACACGGTTCCCGAGCACGCTTTCGCACTGATTCTGGCGCTGCGTCGAAATTTGCTCGCGTACCGCCGCGACGTGGAGAACGGTGTTTGGCAGCAGGTCGATCAATTCTGTTTTTTCAACCATCCGATCGGTGATCTGTTCGGAGCCACTATCGGCATCTTTGGCGAAGGCGCCATCGGGCAGGGCACGGCCAAGATCGCGCGCGGCTTCGGTATGCGGGTGTTGTTCGCCGACCATGTGCCACCCAAGGCTCCTGACGTTGAATTTACGCCCCAGGACACCGTGCTGGCCGAATCAGATGTGATTTCCCTGCATTGCCCGCTGACCCCTGATTCACGAAACATGATTGGGCTCGAGCAATTTCGCAAAATGAAAAGGACTGCGCTTCTCATCAACACCGCCCGCGGAGGCCTGGTGGACGAAGCGGCGCTGGTGCGCGCGCTCGACGAAAAATTGATTGCCGGGGCGGGATTCGATGTTCTTACCAAGGAACCGCCGAAGGAAGGCAATCCACTGTTGAATGTGAGGAGGCCGAATTTCATTTTAACGCCACATGTGGCATGGGCTTCCGACAACGCCATGCAGTTTCTTGCCGATCAATTGATCGACAACATCGAAGCTTTTGTAAGCGGCAAGCCGCAGCACCTGGTGGTCTGAGATACCTGTTTTTCTGAAACCAGCCGAGGCAAACCGAAAGACGCAACAATATCAGGAGGATTGAGTGGACATACACGAATATCAGGCCAAGGAACTGTTATCCAGTTATGGCGTCGCCATACCGCGAGGCGCAGTCGCATACAGCCCCGATCAGGCGGTGTATAGCGCCACGGAACTGGGAGGCTGGCATTGGGCGGTGAAAGCGCAAATTCACTCCGGCGCCCGCGGCAAAGCCGGCGGCATCAAGCTTTGCAAGACCTACCGTGAGGTTCACGATGCAGCAAAGGAATTGCTGGGCAAGAAACTGGTGACAAAACAGACCGGAGCGGAAGGGAAAATCGTCCAAAAGCTTTATATCGAGGTAGCGGAGCCTTTTGAGCGCGAGATTTACCTGGGTTTTGTTCTGGATCGCAAGATCGAGCGCATCCGCGTCATAGCATCGGCTCAAGGCGGTATGGAGATCGAGGTAATTGCCAAGGATTCACCCGGCGCAATTTTGCAGGAAATCGTCGAGCCGGCAGTGGGCTTGCAGGGGTTTCAGGCGCGCGAACTGGCATTCGGTCTCGGGCTCAACATCAAGCAGGTGGCACGCGCGGTGAAAACCATGATGGGCGCTTACCGCGCATTTCGGGATCTTGATGCGACCATGTTGGAGATTAATCCGCTGGTTGTGACCAAGGATGACAGGGTGCTGGCGCTCGACGCCAAGATGTCATTCGACGACAACGCGTTGTTCCGCCACCCCAATGTCGCTGAAATGCGCGACCCCGCGCAGGAGGACCCGCGCGAAGTACAGGCGGCTGAGCACAACCTCAACTACATCGGGCTCGAAGGGGAAATCGGCTGCGTCATAAATGGCGCGGGCCTGGCCATGGCTACGATGGACACCATCAAGTATGCTGGCGGCACGCCGGCAAATTTTCTGGATGTGGGCGGGGGCGCATCGCCTGAACGGATTGCCGCCGCGTTGCGACTGGTGCTAACTGACCGGAACGTGCGTGCCATCCTGGTGAATATTTTCGCCGGGATCAACCGCTGCGATTGGGTCGCGAAAGGCATCGTGCAGGCCTACCACGATGTGAATATCAAGGTGCCGTTCGTGGTGCGGCTGGCTGGAACCAACGTCGATGAAGGCCGCAAGATTCTACGCGAGAGCAAACTTCCTCTTATTGTGGCAGAGACACTGCTTGAAGCCGCGCAAAAAGTGGTTGCCGCAGCCAAATCATTCAAACCACTGCCCGCTTGAGCTAATTAGGGATTACTACATGAGCATACTTATTGATGAAAACACGCGAGTCCTTGTGCAGGGCTTCACCGGAGACAAGGGCACTTTCCACGCCAAGGAAATGATTGACTACGGCACCAAAATAGTGGGAGGAGTTACACCGGGCAAAGGGGGCATGACGCACTTGGGTCTTCCGGTATACAACACCATCAAGGAAGCCGTGGCGAAAACCGGCGCCACCGCAAGCATCACCTTTGTCCCGCCGGCGTTCTGCATGGATTCAATCATGGAGGCGGCAGACGCCGGAATCAGGCTGGTATGCTCAATTACCGACGGCATTCCGGCGCAAGACATGATGCGAGTCAAGCGCTACCTGATGCGCTACCCGAAAGACCGGCGCACGCTGATGGTGGGACCCAACTGCGCCGGCATCATCAGCGCTGGCAAAGCCATGCTGGGCATCATGCCCGGGCATATTTACCAGCGCGGGACAGTGGGAATCGTGTCGCGCTCCGGGACGCTCGGCTATGAGGCGGCTTCGCAACTCAAGGCGCTGGGGCTCGGTGTCACCACCAGCGTGGGCATCGGCGGCGACCCGATTAATGGCAGCTCTTTTCTCGATCACTTGGTGCTGTTCGAGCAGGATGATGAAACCAAAGCGGTGCTGATGATAGGCGAAATCGGCGGCCCGCAAGAAGCTGAAGCGGCGAAGTGGGTTAAGGAGAACATGAGTAAGCCGGTCGTAGGCTATGTGGCGGGTCTTACTGCACCCAAGGGACGGCGCATGGGACATGCCGGCGCCATTATTTCCGCCACCGGAGATAGTGCCGCGGAGAAAAGCGAAATCATGAAGAACTACGGTCTTACGGTTGCGCCCAGCGCCTCCGAGCTCGGCTCATGCGTGGCTGAAGTGCTGAAAAAGAAAACGTCGCGAAAGGTAAGCTAGTCAGCAGTTCTTACGGACAGCTTTTATCTATTGGCACGGTTTCACGGTTAATCTCGCCGGCAAATTCTTTATTTTCCCGCCGGGCGCACAACATATGAAGCTCAACGCTGCTTTATCTCTCTCATTTCCAGCGGAAGCCATGGAGCACACCGCCTACGAAAAGAAGCTGGCGGATTTGCTCTTTGAGCTCCTGGTGGACATCGTTGAGCGCCAGGAGCCGCGGATCGTGCCGGTGCTGCGCAGCGAGTCGCGCGATTTTGATTTTCCGCCATCACTGCTGGGGCGTGCGCTGCAGGCACAGGGTATTTGGTTCCAGCTGCTCACCATCGCCGAGGAAAATGCAGCGATGCGCCACCGCCGCCAGCTTGAGAGTGAGCGCGGTTACGAAAACGTGCGCGGGACGCTGGGCCAGGTAATTTCGGAGGCTGCAGCCAGCGGCACCGGCGCCGATGCGATTCGCTTGCTGCTAAGCACTTTGAAAATCCGTCCCGTCATTACTGCGCATCCGACCGAGGCGAAACGCGTCACAGTGCTGGAAAGGCACCGTAAAATCTACCGCCGCCTCATGGATCTCGAATCGCCGCGCTGGACTGGCCGCGAGCGCGAAAAGCTGGTCGCGATGCTGCGAAGCGATATTGAGCTACTGTGGTTTACCGGCGAACTGCGCCTGGAGAAGCCTACGGTGCCGCAGGAGGTGGCCTGGGGACTGCATTTTTTTAACGAGACGTTGTTCGACGCGGTGCCCGCGCTGCTGGACAAACTGGATTATGCTTTGCGTCATAGCTACCCGGGCGAGCGCTTCGAGATCCAGGCCTTTTTCCAATTCGGTGCCTGGATTGGAGGCGACCGCGACGGCAATCCGCACGTTACAAATCGAATCACGCGCGAGGCGCTGTACCAGAATTGCCTGGCGAGCCTTCGCTATTACAAATCGCGCATCACCGAGCTGCTGCAAACCTTGAGCATCACCGAGCGCGCCGCACCGATTCCAGACACTTTCCGTGTAGCGTTGGCGCAAGCACTTGAGCGTTCTGGAGAGGGCGATGCCATTGCTGCGCGCAATCCAGGTGAACGGTTCCGGCAATATCTTTCCTGCATTCTAAGCCGGCTTGATATCACCCTTGACCACATCGAAAAAGGCCGCCCCGTGCCAAGTGAAAAAGGTTATGCCAGCGCGGAGGATCTGGCCATGGACCTAAAGACCATAGAGCATGGATTGACGGCGTGTAAAGGCGAGATGCTGACTGCCGCACTGGTCGCACCAGTGCGGCGCGCAGTCGAAGCTTTCCGCTTCAGTACAATGCGGCTGGACGTAAGAGAAAACACGACTCGCATTACGCAAGCCTTGGTTGAATTATGGCGCGCCACACCCAATGAAGGTGAGCCGCCGTCGTTTGATTCAAGCGATTGGAAATCGTGGCTTCTACAGCAACTGGCGAAACCGCTTGCGCCGGACCGCCCGGTCCGCCGCTGGTCCGTCGAGACGGAGGAAACTCTGGGCATGTTCAGGCTGATTGCCGAGATGTGGGATGTCCTGGACAGGCAGGCATTCGGCGCTTTCGTTCTCAGCATGACCCGCTCGGTGAGCGATGTGCTGGGAGTGTGCCTGTTGGCCAAGGAAGGCGGACTGTTCTACGACCCTGCTGGAGTCGAATACTGCCGGCTGCCCATCACGCCGTTGTTCGAAACCATTGAAGATCTGCGGCGCGCGCCGGCAATCATGCGCGAGCTGCTTAACGTGCCGGTAATCAAGCGCAGTATACGCGCCCAGGGCGGATCCCAGGAAGTCATGATTGGCTATTCGGATTCCAACAAGGATGGTGGATTTTTTCCCAGCAATTGGGAACTGGCAAAAGCACAGGTCAGGCTTACCCAGATTGGAAAAGAGCTGGGCGTTCCGATTACTTTTTTTCACGGCCGCGGCGGTTCAGTGAGCCGCGGCGGCATTGCCACAGGCCGCGCCATTGCTGCACAGCCGGCAGGTTCCATCTGCGGGCGCTTCCGCGTCACCGAACAGGGTGAAGTTGTATCGTTCAAATACGCCAACAAGGGCACTGCCGCGTATCATATCGAGCTCCTTGCGGCGAGCGTGCTGGAGCATTCGCTCAAATCAGACCGCGAGCAGGCTTTGCGCGCCAACCCCGAATTCGATGAAGCCATGGAAGCGCTGTCCGCCACTGCGCAAGTGACTTACAGCATGCTTGCCCGCCACCCGGATTTGCCAGTCTATTTCCAGGCAGCGAGCCCGCTTGAGGAAATTTCATTGCTCAATATCGGCTCGCGCCCCACACGCCGCTTTGGAGCGAAGAGCCTGGCCGATTTGCGCGCCATTCCCTGGGTATTCGCCTGGTCGCAGAACCGGCATATCGTGCCGGGCTGGTATGGCGTCGGCGGCGGCCTTTCCGCCTTTCTGGAGGTTCGCGGTGCAACCGGGCTTACGCTGCTGAAGCGCATGTTCAATGAGTCGCGGCTGTTCCGCCTTATCATTGACGAGGTGGAAAAAACACTGGCCCAGGTTGATCTGAATATTGCCCGGGAATACGCGGGATTGGTTGAAGATAAGCGGGTGCGCGAGGAAATCATGCGCATGATAGAGGCGGAATACCGGCTTACCCGCGATATGGTGCTGAAAGTAAGTGGTGGCACGGAAATAGCCGAGCGCTTTCCCGAATTCTGTAGGCGCCTCGCGTTGCGTCTACCCATGCTCAATCAGGTCAACCATGAACAAGTTGATCTGCTGCGCCGCTACCGCCAGGAACCGGATGGAGAAGCAAAAAACCATTACCGTGACGCTCTGTTGCAATCGATCAACTGCATTGCTGCGGGCTTTGGCGCCACTGGCTAATCAAAATGCAATGAACAGTAGATAGTTATCAGTAAACAGGCATTTCAATGTTCACCATTTACTATTTTCC
>DATHDD010000131.1:0-2915 GCA_035319205.1 Burkholderiales bacterium
GCCTCCCTCTTTAGCGCCGGTGATTTAAGGCTGGGTGACTGCATTTAATGCCGGTTTGGTTCTTTTTATCCGGCTTATCTCCCAGCAAAGAAGTATATAGCCACAGGCGCTACTAAAAAGCAACGGGTTGACACCCCTTTCAAGTACGATGCGATTGGGGTATTGATACAGGGTAAAATCTGACAAAACTACACATTTCCATGGGCAGACCGAATTGAATAAAAAATCCTGCCCCCGCTCCGCCGCTCTGGCGCCCATCGTGCTCGGTTTCATCTGGGGCTACAACTGGGTAGTGATGAAAAAGGTGCTGGCGTTCTGCGGGCCGTTTGATTTCGCCGCGCTGCGCACTTTTTTCGGAGCGCTGTGCTTGTTCGCGGTGCTGGCTTGGATGAAGAAACCGTTGCGGCCGGTGGAAATCAAAGGCAAGCTTTTGCTGGGCTTGCTGCAAACCACGGTGTTCACCGCGCTCATCATGTGGTCCGTGGTGGATGGCGGCGCGGGAAAAACCGCGGTGCTTTCCTACACCATGACGTTCTGGCTGCTGATACTCGCCTGGCCGCTGCTTCACGAGCGCATTCACGGCGCGCAATGGCTTGCGGTGTCGATGGCGCTCGCGGGATTGTTCTTTATCCTCGAGCCGTGGCATCCGCAAGGAAATCTTGCCAGCAGCATCGCTGCCACCGCAGCGGGAATTGTCTGGGCGGCGGCGGTCATCGTGGCGAAAAAATTGCGCAGCCGCGTGCAGCTGGATCTGCTTTCGCTCACTGCGTGGCAGATGCTCCTCGGAGGAACCGTGCTGGTCGGAATTACATTTTTTATACCGCAGCAACCCATCGAGCTGAGCGGCTATTTCTGGTTTGCTGTCATTTACAACGCAGTGCTGGGTACCGCGCTGGCATGGCTGTTATGGCTTTATGTGCTGCAACATCTTCCGGCGGGAGCCGCAGGATTGGGCTCGCTCATGGTGCCGGTGGTGGGCGTGCTATCAGCGTGGCTGGAACTCGGCGAGCAGCCCAAGGACTGGGAAATTGCCGGCATGCTGTTGATCGGCGCAGCGCTCCTGCTGCTCAGCATTCTTGGAATGCGCGAGCCGAAAGTAGACCCGGAAATGGCGCAGGAATAGAAGGTCCCGCGCGACTGTTCCTAAGAAAACCGGCGCTGCAGTAGCGTCCGGAATTACTAAAGATTGTAGCCCTTCTCGTTGTGCAGCACGGTGTCGAGCCCCTCTGTCTCGTCCTCCGCCGTCACCCGCAGCCCCACCGCCGCGTCGCTCAGCTTGAGCAGGATCCAGGTGACCACACCAGACCAGACCGCTATCGCGAGCACGCCGGTTAACTGCACCAGCACCTGGTCGCCCATCGTCACGTTCTCGGGGTAGCCCACGCCGCCAAAGGCGGCGGCCGCAAACACTCCGGTCAGTATCGTGCCGATCATGCCGCCGACACCATGCACCGGGAAAACGTCGAGCGAGTCGTCCACTTTGAGAGCTTGCTTCATGTAGCTGGTGGCGAAAAAGCACACGATGCCGGCGGCGGCGCCGATCGCAAGCGCTCCGATCGGTCCAACGAATCCGGATGCCGGGGTAATCGTGCCGAGCCCCGCGACCATGCCGGTCACGGCGCCAAGGGCAGAAGGCTTGTTGTAGCGCATCCATTCGCAGACGACCCAGGCGAACGCTCCGGTGGCCGCGCCAATGTGCGTCACCAGCATTGCCATTCCCGCGGCGCTGTCGGCCGCGAGCGCGCTGCCCGCGTTGAACCCGAACCAGCCTACCCACAGCATGCACGCGCCAGTCACCGTCATGGTCATGTTGTGCGGAGGCATCGGCGTCTCGGGAAAGCCTCTGCGCCTGCCAAGCGCCGTCGCGCAGACCAGAGCCGCCATGCCTGCATTGAGGTGCACGACCGTGCCGCCTGCGAAATCCATGATCCCCATCTTCCCTAGCCAGCCGTCGCCCCACACCCAGTGCGCGACCGGGCAATAGACGAGAAGCAGCCAGAACAAACTGAACAGCAGCATCCCGGAGAACTTCACGCGCTCAGCGTAGGCGCCGATGACGAGCGCGGGCGTGATGATCGCGAAGGTGAGCTGATACATTGCGTACACGGTTTCCGGAATGCTGCCCTTGACCGTCTTGAAATCGATCCCGGAAAAAAATGCCTTGCCGAATCCGCCGTACCATGAGTTGAGCGCGCCGGCGTCCCCAAACGCGATGCTGTAGCCGATCACCGTCCACGCGAGCGTCACGATGCAGGTGATGGCGAAGCACTGCATGAGAACGGAAAGCACGTTCTTCATCCGCACCAGACCGGCGTAGAACAGCGCGAGGCCCGGCAGCGTCATGAACAGCACCAGCACGGATGCGGTGAGCATCCACGCGGTGTTCGCGGCATCCAGCTTCGGCGGCTCGGCAGCAGCAGCGAAAGGCGCATGAAACAGCAACGAGACCAGCAGCAAGATCGTCATGAAAAGGAAATAGCGATGAATTTTCGTACCAATAGCGACGCGACTGCTGATTTTTAAATCTTCCATGGCATCCCCTGAATGAAATTGATTGTTTTTCCGGAACGGCTTTTAAAGGCAATAATCATAAAACATCGCATTGAAACGCAAATTATATTGTTCCGGAGCGGAGCAACGAGCGAAATTTTTGCACGGATTCAGTGCCAATAGGGAAAAAAATTGCACTGTCCACGCGCTGACCTGAGAACGGCTAAGGAGCCTGATCCCTGCTCTAAGCCTTGCAGCGCAAGCTGCATGCGATGCCAGCGCCGCTATCCCGGGGCGGAGTATAATTAATGCCATGTCCGCCGTCGCTGATTCCTTATCCTTGCGCGCCTCTTTAGCTGCTGAACTGCGTAATTTCATGCCCGCAGAAACAGTGCTCGACGCCGCCGAGGACCTGAAGCCTTACG
>DATHDD010000132.1:0-8055 GCA_035319205.1 Burkholderiales bacterium
ATGAGCGAGGTTGAACAAAGCCTGCTCGACGAGTTCTGCGATGCCTTGTGGCTGGAAGACGGGCTGGCGCGCAATACCCTGACGAGTTACCGCAGTGACTTGCTGAAATTCGCGCAGTGGCTGCGCAGAAAAAATTCCAAGTCGCTGCTCGAAACCCGGCAGCAGGATATTGAAGGATATCTCGCGCATCAGGTATTGGTCGCCAAAGACCGGGCGCGCACCACCAGCCGTGAGCTCTCCAGCCTCAAGCGTTTTTTCCGGTTTGAGCTGCGCCAGGGTAAAATCAAGGCCGATCCCACTCTGCTAATTGATGCACCGAAGCTTCCGCGCACCCTGCCCAAGAGTCTCACCGAACACGATGTTGAATCGTTGCTGGACGCGCCCGAAATTGAAAACCCGTTAGGCGTGCGCGACAAGACCATGCTGGAAACGCTCTATGCCGGCGGATTACGTGTTTCCGAGCTGGTGAGCTTAAAAATTCCCCAGGTAAGCCTGGATATGGGCGTGGTGCGGGTGCTGGGCAAGGGCTCGAAGGAGCGGCTGGTGCCGCTCGGAGAAGAAGCGCTTACATGGATCCGCCGTTATCTGGATGAAGCGCGCCCGGAGTTGCTGAAAGGCAAAGTAAGCGACGCGCTATTTGTCACTGCGCGCGGACGGCCGATGACGCGCCAGGGTTTCTGGTATCTGCTGCGCCGTTATTGCTCGCAGGCAGGTCTTGCCAAAACCATCTCACCGCATACATTGCGGCATGCATTTGCCACGCATATGCTTAATCACGGTGCGGATTTGCGCGTGGTGCAGCTGCTGTTGGGGCATGCTGATATTTCCACCACGCAGATTTATACTCATGTTGCGCGCGAGCGCCTGAAACAGCTGCACGCCAAGCACCATCCCAGGGGTTAATTTTTTTTGTAGCTAGCTTTTTTTACCACGTTCGATAGTAACGCCCAAACGCTTGATGCCGCGCATAAGACCCAGCTTGGCAATGCTGATTTTGACCCATGGCGCTCCGAATTCATTCATAATCAATTGCGCGAGGTGTTCTGCCAGCCGCTCAAGCAGCGAGAAATGCTGTTCGGAAAGGGTTTGTTGCAAGCGCGCCACGATTTTGTCATAGTCAATGGTGTCGCCGATGGAGTCGTTCTGATAGATCTTGTTTTGCGGAATGCCGATTTCCAGGTCGAGCTGAATGGTTTGCGGGACCTTGCGCTCCCATTCATAAATTCCGATCAGGGTTTCGACTTTGAATTCGTGTATAAAGATGATGTCCATGTAACGGCCGTTGCGATTTAAATCGGGCTAGGCAAAACAGGCAAAAGGGATTGTAGAATATTTGATATGGCCACGATAGCTTTAATTGTTATTGCGTACCTGTTAGGCTCGGTATCGTTTGCGATGCTGATGAGCCGCTTGTTTCACCTGCCCGATCCGCGCACTTACGGCTCGAAAAATCCCGGCGCCACTAATGTGCTGCGCACCGGCAGGAAAACTGTCGCGGCTTTAACGCTGCTCGGCGATGGGGCGAAGGGATGGCTCGCGGTGTATCTTGCGCAGCACTTTGCTTCCCGTTACGGTTTAGGCAGTCCAACGATTGCCGCGGTGGCTTTGGCGGTTGTTCTTGGCCACTCGTATTCATTGTTTCTGAACTTTCATGGCGGCAAGGGGGTGGCGACTACCTGCGGCGTGCTGCTCGCGCTCAATATTTGGCTGGGGCTGGCGACGCTCGCAACCTGGCTCGTCGTCGCTATCATCTCGCGCATCTCGTCGCTTTCTGCATTGTTTGCGGCGGTGATGGCGCCCATTTATGCGTTTTATATTTTCGGTTGGGACAGCCGTTCCTTCGCGGTGCTGGTGCTAACCCTGCTTCTCGTCTGGCGCCACCAGTCGAATATTCGCAGTCTGATTGCCGGCACCGAAGCTTCATTTAAAAAACGTGAATAACCCCAGGTTTGAGATTCTTAAGCAACGGCTTCCAGCAACTCCAAATCCCAGCGCGGCTTCACGCTGAAATCCTTCAATCCTGAATCCTTGACCCCGGCCTGTTGCAGGCGCATGGCTCCGGCAAAAGCGATCATTGCGCCGTTGTCGGTGCAAAATTCAAGCTCGGGATAAAATACCCTGATTCCTTCACGCTCAGCGTGCTGCGTGAGCTCGTCGCGCAGCTTGCGGTTGGCGCCGACCCCGCCCGCCACCACCAGCTGCCGTAATCCGCTTTGCTCGAGGGCGGCGAGAGATTTGGCAATCAGCACTTCGACAATGGCCGCTTCGATTGCCGCAGCGAAGTCGGCGCGGCTGTGTTCGTTCAGGGGCTCGCGCTGAATCAGGGTCAGCACCGCAGTCTTCAACCCGCTGAAGCTGAAATCGAGATCGCCACTGTGCAGCATCGGCCGCGGTAATTTGAAACGTCGGGAATCGCCTAGTTGCGCAAGCTTTGCCAACGCCGCCCCGCCCGGGTAGCCCAGCCCCAATAGCTTGGCAGTCTTGTCGAACGCTTCGCCTGCGGCGTCATCCACGGTTTCCCCCAGCAGCACATACTCTCCCACATTGGAGACCTGCATTAACTGGGTATGGCCGCCCGAGACCAGCAGTGCAACAAAGGGGAATTTAAGCTCCGGCTCGGTTAGCAAGGGTGAAAGCAAATGCCCTTCGAGGTGATGAATCCCGAGCGCCGGCTTGTTAAGCGCATAACCCAGCGCGGAGGCGATGCTCGCCCCCACCAGCAGCGCCCCCACCAGGCCCGGACCGCGGGTATAGGCGATGGCGTCTAGCCCGTTAAGACCAAGGCCAGACTCAGCGAGGACCTGGCGAATGAGCGGCAGTACGCGGCGGATATGGTCACGGGAGGCAAGTTCCGGCACCACCCCGCCGTATTGCGAGTGCAGGGCTGCTTGCGAATACAGGGCGTGCGCGAGCAGGCCGCGCTCGCTGTCATACAGCGCGACACCTGTTTCGTCGCAGGAGGTTTCGATACCCAGAACCCGCATGAATCCATACCCAAGTTAAGGACTTAATTATACTTTCCAAAACCACGTGACGCTTGCTATAATGCGCATCCTGTTGAATTTGGACTAATCACGTAATTATGACGAGCATCAGAGTCAAGGAAAATGAGCCGTTTGAAGTGGCGATGCGCCGTTTCAAGCGCTCGATTGAAAAGACCGGGCTGCTGACTGAATTGCGCGCCCGCGAATTTTATGAAAAGCCCACAGCCGAGCGCAAACGCAAGCTTGCCGCCGCGGTGAAGCGCCATTACAAGCGTTTGCGCAGCCAACTGCTGCCGCCCAAGCTGTATTGAACCGAATTAAGAAGTGAAGTGTAAGGTGTAAGGGGTGGCAACACCCCGCCTTACTTAATTTCCTTTTACTCTCCCTAACCTCTTACTGCTCACACCTCACCATGTCTCTTAAAGACCGCATTACCGAAGACATGAAATCAGCGCTGCGCGCCAAGGACAGTGCGCGCCTTTCAGCAATCCGCTTGCTGCTGGCCGCGATCCAGCAGAGAGAAGTGGATGAACGCATCGTGCTTGGGGACCCCGAAGTGTTAAGCGTGATTGAAAAAATGCTCAAACAGCGCCGCGATTCGATACAGCAGTTCGAAGCGGCGGGCAGAAAGGACCTCGCCGACAACGAGAAATTCGAAGTGACGGTGTTGCAAGCCTACATGCCCAAAGCTTTGAGCGATGCCGAGGTGGAAACGGCAGTCATGGAAGCAGTTGGCGCCAGCGGCGCCAAAGGCATGCAGGACATGGGCAAAGTAATGGCTTTGCTCAAGCCCAAACTTGCCGGCCGCGCCGACATGGCCAAAGTATCCACTTTGGTCAAATCCAAGCTGGGTTCCGCGACAAACTAGTCGCGTTATGGAACCTCTAATCAAGTCCCACGAGGGAACTACGCAGCAAAAAGCATTCCTGTTTGTTTGATTTTTTCCCCCTTTGGGAATTTTTCTTGCGGCAAAAGCGGTCAAAAAGTGTCCTATAATGGAATTCGTTTGAATACTTTTGACTATTACCGGGTCCTGCGGCGCTTGGCGCATATGCCGATCGCATCGCTTTCTATACTACCTTCATGATCGCACAAAGTTTCATCCGGGATTTGCTCAATCGAGTGGATATTGTTGGCGTGGTCGAGCGCCATGTGCCGCTCAAAAAAGCAGGCGCGAACTACGTTGCCCGCTGCCCGTTTCACAGCGAGAAAACTCCTTCTTTCACGGTAAGCCCAAGCAAACAGTTTTACCACTGCTTTGGTTGCGGCGCGCACGGCAACGCCATAGATTTTGTCATCGAACAGACCGGCATGGGTTTTGCCGAAGCGGTGCGCGATCTGGCGGCGAGCGTCGGCATGAAAGTAGTCGAGGACAAACCCGATGCGCCGCGCCGCAAGCGGGATGAAGATGTGGATCTGCCGGCAATAATGCTGCAGGCCGCGCAGTATTACAAAAACGAGCTTAAACATTCGGAAACCGCCATTGCCTACTTGAAAAACCGCGGGTTGACCGGCGAAATCGCGGCGCATTTCGGCATCGGCTACGCGCCGCCGGGATGGCAGAATCTCGCTTCCGTGTTTTCCAATTATCAGGACAAGGCGCTGCTTGCCGCCGGGCTGGTGAAGGAAAACGAGGATGGCCGGCGCTACGATATATTCCGCGACCGCATCATGTTCCCGATATGGAACGAGCGCGGCGCGATCATCGGATTTGGCGGACGCGTGCTGGATAGCGGCGCTTCGAGCGACAGGGCACAGGAGGGTCCCAAGTATCTCAACTCGCCGGAAACCCCGCTGTTCGAGAAGGGCCGCGAACTCTATGGGCTGTTCCAGGCGCGCAAAGCGATACGCGAAGCAGGCAAGGTCGTGGTTGTCGAGGGCTACATGGACGTGGTAGCGCTCGCTCAACATGGGATCGGCTACTCGGTGGCCACCCTGGGAACGGCGACCACCGGCATGCATGTGCAGAAACTGCTGCGGCATGCCGATGACGTGGTGTTTTGCTTCGACGGCGACGAGGCCGGACAGCGTGCCGCATGGCGCGCGCTGGAGAACAGCCTGCCACAGGTTACTGACGGCAAGAACATCAGCTTCCTGTTTCTGCCGCAGGGCGAAGACCCGGACAGCTTTGTGAGGAAAAACGGCACGGCAGGCTTTGAAAAGTTGCTGGGAGAAGCGCTGCCGCTTTCCGCATTTTTGCTGCGCGAACTCTGCGCGCGGGTGGACCTGAAAAGCGAGGAAGGCCGCGCGCGTTTCCTGCAAAGCGCAAGACCTTTGGCGAGCAAGATTACCGCGCCGGCGCTGGGGCTGATGCTCAGGAAGCGCCTGGCCGAGCTGGCCGGGGTGAGCCAAAGTGAACTGGAAGCGCTATATCAAATCAAGCCGCAAGCAAGACCGCAGGCCCCGCAGAAGTACGCGCGCAAGGCGCCTTCACTTGCCAGGAAACTTCTGCACCTGCTGCTCTACCAGCCCCAGCTGGCTGCAAATTTTGATGCTGCACTGCCGGATTCTCCGCAAGGCGAATTTCAGGCCCTGAAACAATTACTTGAATTTCTGTGTGATGACCCTCATCTGCGTAATCATGCGGTGATTATCGAAAGTTTCCGCGGCACGGCCCATGAGGCGCTGCTGCGCGAGGTGGGACGAGAGCTTTTCATGTGGGATGAGAGAAGGCTGGGTGATGAGGATATGGCCCGCGAGTTTGCCGGCGCGCTGGACCAGCTGCGGGAACTGGAGCGCAACTCGAAGATAGATGCTTTGCGCAGCAAATCCGAGCGGGAAGAGCTGACGAGCGAGGAAAAACGCCAATATCAGCAATTGCTGAGGCGCGAGCCGGTGACGGTGGAAGAACGGGAAAGCGGCGCAATTTAGGATATAATCCGGAAATTTTTTAATTTGACTGGTAAAAGCAAAATTATGGCGAAAGAAAGCGAAAAGCCTCAGGTGCAGGTCATCGACGCGGAAGCGCGCCGCATGCGGCTGAAAAACCTTATCGTTCTGGGTAAGGACCGCGGCTATTTGACCTACGCCGAAATCAACGACCACCTGCCGGACGACATGCTGGATGCGGAGCAGATTGAAAACATCATCAGCATGATTAACGACATGGGGATCGCGGTTTACGACGAAGCGCCTGATGTCGAGGTGCTGCTGATGTCAGACGCCACTCCGCCGGTAGCCGATGAAGACGTGGTGGAAGAAGCCGAAGCCGCCCTTTCGACGGTGGATTCCGAATTCGGCCGCACCACCGACCCGGTTCGCATGTACATGCGCGAAATGGGCTCGGTGGAACTGCTTACGCGCGAAGGTGAAATCGAAATCGCCAAGCGCATCGAAGACGGCCTCAAGCACATGATCCAGGCAATTTCCGCCTGTCCTACCACCATTGCCGAAATCCTAGATCTGGCCGACCAGATCCAGCGCAACGAATTGCGCGTTGACGAAGTGATCGACGGGTTGATTGACGCCGAGACCGATGAAGTGATCGGCGCGGATATCTCCGAGGCAGAAGCGGCGGACGAGGACATGGAAGAAAGCGAGGAAGACGCCGAGGCAGAAGCCGCGCGCGCCAACGCCAGCCTCGAGCTTTTGAAAAATAAGGCGCTGGAGCACTTTGCAGTGATCCAGCACGCCTACAGCAAGATGCAGCAGGTGCTGGCTAAGAAAGGCCCGCGCCACAAGTCGTACAAGGAGCTGCAGGAAAAAATTTCCAATGAACTGATGGCAATCCGCTTCTCCGCCAAGCAGGTGGAGGCGCTGTGCGACAGCCTGCGCTGGCTGGTTGACGAAGTGCGCAGCTACGAGCGCGAAATCATGGAATTGTGCGTGAACAAAGCGGGCATGCCGCGTGCCCATTTCATCAAGAACTTCCCCGGCAACGAAGACAATCTCACCTGGGTGGAAAGCGAAGTCGTCTCGCGCAAGCCTTACAGCGAAGCGCTGGGGCGCTATGAAGCGGCCATCGTCGAGCTGCAGAATCTGCTGCTGGAGCTGCAAGCGAAAGTCGGCATCCCGATCAAGGAACTCAAGGAAATCAACCGCCAGATGTCCACCGGAGAAGCCAAGGCGCGGCGTGCCAAACGCGAGATGACCGAAGCGAACTTGCGGCTTGTGATTTCCATTGCCAAGAAATACACCAACCGCGGGCTGCAATTCCTCGATCTCATCCAGGAAGGCAACATCGGCCTGATGAAGGCAGTGGATAAATTCGAATACCGCCGCGGTTACAAATTTTCAACTTACGCGACCTGGTGGATCCGCCAGGCGATTACCCGCTCCATCGCGGATCAGGCGCGCACCATCCGCATCCCGGTGCACATGATCGAGACCATCAACAAGATGAACCGCATTTCGCGCCAGATTCTGCAGGAAACCGGGCAGGAGCCCGATCCGGCGACGCTAGCCGAAAAAATGGAAATGCCGGAAGAAAAAATCCGCAAGATTCTCAAGATTTCCAAGGAACCGATTTCAATGGAAACGCCGATCGGCGACGACGACGATTCGCATCTGGGCGATTTCATCGAGGACGCGGCCACCATGGCGCCCAACGACGCCGCGGTCTACGCCAGCCTGAGGGGCGTCACCAAGGACGTGCTGGACACGCTCACCCCGCGCGAAGCCAAGGTGCTGCGCATGCGCTTCGGAATCGAAATGAACACCGACCATACACTGGAAGAAGTCGGCAAGCAGTTTGATGTCACGCGCGAGCGCATCCGCCAGATAGAAGCCAAAGCTCTGAGGAAATTGCGTCATCCCTCGCGCTCCGAACGCCTGCGCAGCTTCCTGGATCAGGAAACTTAACTGCCATTCCCTGCTATCTACACACGGGTCTGTAGCTCAGTTGGTTAGAGCAGGGGACTCATAATCCCTTGGTCGCTGGTTCGAGTCCAGCCAGACCCACTCTCAAAAGCGCTAATCCCCGATAGCAGATACTAACCACTGCCAAATATCCGGCTCCCTGCCAAATATTTTTGACAAACTGAACTCGTCTGGTTAAATTAGCCGTGCGCTGGGAAAGATAGTTCAAGCCAGCGCGGGCATACGCCCACACCGTACATTCTCGACCCAATCA
>DATHDD010000133.1:0-26294 GCA_035319205.1 Burkholderiales bacterium
AGCGCGGCTCGAGACCGCGCCGCGTTGTTTCTATTTCCGGAAGCTCTGGCATGGCCTAAACCCAGTCATTTCTGCGCTTTGGACGCGGCGGCAAATGGGTCAAGCAGACGTTTTGCCACATCCCCGGGAAAATGATAGGCAATCATTTCATCATCGCGCAGCAGTACCAATTGCGGCCGTCTTTGCAATACATGCAGCAGTACGCCGCTTCCGTTGTCAAGCATAATCCTGATTTGCTCCGTACCCGGCGCAGGATATGCCGGTTTGCTGATGCTGCTGTAAGCATTGCGCCATTCATCAGCGAAGCGATTCAGTTGATCCTGGGAGAGTTCAGCCGGCGCGGGAGATACGCTCCAGGCGCCATTCACCCGCACAAGCTTGTATCCTGGCAAATCAAAGCCGGTGGGGATTTCGTTGTTGGCGAGCAGCAAATGGTTAAGATAATTATTGGGTGACACAGCGACAGCAGAACCGTAGCGAGGCGATACTAAATAGATATTTTCAGCCGTGGCCACATATTGTTCCGCAGTCAGCGGGTTAAGCGCGCCGAAACTGAATGCCTGCTTTCCCAGTGTCAGGCGCGCCTGTGGTTGGTCCAGGTCGAAGCGCGCTAAATCATTTGCCGGAAAACGCTGCTGGCTGGTGGCGGACAGAATTTCCAGCAGGCGTTCTACTTGAAAAGTGTCTGCGCGTGCCTTGAACGGGCGGGTGATGACCCAGCCATGGTCGCGCTTTTCCAGGCTGAGCTCGGCGGGTTTGTCAATCGTGATGCTCTTGATGTCGCTTGCTTGCAGCATGGAGAGCCGGTATTCGCCTGGCGCGTTGCTTTGTGGTTTGAAGTAGAGCAAGGTGGCCAGGCCTGCCGCTGCAAGTAGCAGCGCGAGATTCAGCCATATCCTTGGTTTCATAGTTTACGGCGGCGCCACCAGATCATTCCTCCGGTCAGCAAAAAAACCAGCGGCAAGGCGATGAGGAAGCCAATGCTGATCAATGTCAACGCGGTTTTACTGAGCTCGAGGCTGCTGTCCATAGTGGCGCGCGGCTGAATCGTGATCAGGTTTTCGTCCTGTGCCAGCCAGTTGATAATGTTCACACCCAGATCGAGGTTGCCGGCATTGCCAAGATAGCTATTGGCAAGGAAAGCGCCGCTACCGATTACTACTACGCGCTGTTCGCGTGCTTTGAGCTGCTTTACCAGGGCGACGCCAATAGTCACCGGGCCAGGGGTATCGTGTTTTTTTTCGAAGTGCATTGTTTCTTCCAGTTTGCCGGTTTCCACCCATCCGCGCTGCGCTACTTCTATAAGGTTGGTGGATTGCCAATCTTGTTTTTGATTGACACGCACCTCGCGGGCGAAGGGAAACACCGTGAGCAGGTTGAATTTGCTGGTAATCGGGTGCTTGGCGTAGCTGGTTGCCAGAGCCCAGGTGGCGGGCGCATTGAGCTGTTGCGCAGCCGGATCTATCACCACACCGGCGGTGAGTTTAAGCCGCAGCTTGTCAGCCAGCGTTTGCAATCCGTGCAGCGGCTCCGGGTCAACCAGCCACAGCAGATTGCCGCCTTTGTCGAGGTAAGTTATGAGCTTGGCGGTTTCCCCGGGAAGCCAATCTACCTGCGGCTGGGTAATAACCACCACGCTGGCATTGTCGGGTACTTCCTGCACCAGCGCCAGATTCATGCTGCCGGTCTGGAATCCCTTGGCAGCAAGCTGTTTGCCGAATTCGCCGAGGTCGTAATTGGCCTTGCCGTCCAGCTTCCTTTCGCCATGCCCTTCGACTTGCATCACCAGCCTTTGCTGCGTGCGCGCCAGACGCATCAGTAAATTGGTAAATGTTTGTTCATTTAGCGCGGTCAGATGTTCGGATTTGGTCCCGAACTTGACCACCATCTCGCCGTTGACTTGCACTCCGGCGTCTCTGGTAAGTTTTGGCTGCTCCGCGGGGTCCACAAATTCCAGCCTGATATCGGGTTTGGCGCGTTGATAGGGCAGCATAAAGTCCCGGATCAGTTTGCGTACATCGCCAAAGCGCGGATCCTGTGGCGTGGCGAAAGCAGTGATGGTCAGCGGCCCGTGCAATTGCTTGAGCACGTCCAGGCTGGCCTGGGTCAAAGAGTTGAGGGCATTCTGGCTGATATCCGCCTGCATGCGTTGGTCACGCGCAAGCAACGACAGCATGACGACCGCGGCGAGCAGCAGCAATACGAACAAGCTGTTTTGCAGCAAAAATTGTACGCGGAGTTTTTTATTAATTTGCATGACTATCAGCCGCGCAGACGGTCGGCATCCAGACGCTTGATCGCCAGCGCCAGAAAGGTCAAAGTAAAGAGCAGCAGGAAAGCAAAATCGGCGCTGTCAATCAAGCCGCGGTTAAAGCTTTCAAAATGCTTGAGCAGCGAGAACCAGTTCAACAAACTTTCAGGTGTGCCTGCTGCAACATCCATCACCCAAAAGCCGAGCAACGCGCCTAAAGTACCGACGGCCGCCAGCACCGGGTATGAGGTGAGGCAGGAAACGTATAGTCCGAGCGCTGCGAAGCATGCGCTGAGCAGCAAAAGTCCCAGCAGGTTGCTTGCCAGCAAGCCCACATCCAGCGCGGTACCGGAATACAAGGAAAACGCCATGAGCGCGCTGAGGCCAATCAGCGCAATGAGGAACAGCATCAAGCCGATGAATTTGCCGATCACGATTTCAGTCATGGAAAGCGGCGCCGACAGCAGCAGCGGCATGGTCTGATTGCGCCGTTCTTCGGCGATAAGGCGCATCGAGAGCAGCGGCACCGCCATCATGATCAGCACCGCAGCGCTGCCGAACAGAGGTGCAAGGACCATTTCTGTTACCCCGGGTGGCCGGGCCAGCTGTACAAGTTGCGGCTGCAGCAACAGAAAATTATCCAGACGTGACAAAAATATCCACGCCAAAAGGAGCTGCACAATGGCGAGAATGAGCCACGCGAGAGGAGCGGCAAACAGCGATTTGAGTTCTTTGGCGGCAAGGGTGAAGACCATGGTGTTCATTCCTGTTGTGTGAGTTTCACGAATACATCCTCCAGGCTTGCCCGCTGCCGGTTTATCTGGTACAACTCCCAGCCCTGTGCTGCTGCCGCTTTCACCAATGCCTCAATCGGGTCGGCGTCAGGGTTGAACTGGATGGTGAACAGGGTGTCGCTAATTTTTTCCACTGCAATAACTCCGGGCATCTGGAGTTGCGCGATTTGCGGCGGGTTGCGCAGACCCAGCTGCAATGAGTGCCCTTCGCGCATCTCCCGCAAGGCGTTGATGCTGCCGCTGTACACGCCTTTTCCCTGATGCATGATGATTACGCGGTCGCACACGCTTTCCACCTCAGGCAGAATGTGTGTGGAAAGGATCACGCTGTGCGTGCCGCCGAGTTCACGAATCAATGTGCGGATTTCGCGCATTTGAATTGGATCGAGCCCCACAGTGGGCTCATCCAGAATCACCACCTCCGGACTGTGGATGATGGCCTGAGCAAGGCCCACGCGCTGCTGGTAACCACGCGACAGGCTGCCAATCAGCTGCCTGCCGACTTCGGTCAGACCGCAGCGCTGTTTGGCTTGCTCCATGGTGTTTTTCAACGCGGATTTGGCAACGCGGTGCAGTCTTGCGACAAGCGCCAGGTATTCATCCACGTTGAGCTCACGGTACAATGGCGGGTCTTCCGGAAGATAGCCGACCAGCTGCTTCGCGGCCTTGGGTTGGTCCAGCAAATCAATACCGCAGATGCTGATGCTGCCAGCGCTGGGCGCCAGATTGCCGGTCAGCATGCGCATGGTAGTTGTTTTGCCGGCCCCATTTGGGCCGAGAAAGCCCAGCACTTCGCCTTTTTTGAGTTCCAGATTGAGTTCCAGCACCGCGCCGCGCGCCCCAAACCAGCGGGAAAGCTGATGCGCAAGAACGGTTGTTGATGAAATTTCTTGGGCCATTTCCTGGAAAAAGGAAAACAAGCAGATTAACCTATTCTCCCTTGTGGTTAAATCAAAATATACATAATATGTCGGTAATATTGAAGAACTATGGATGATTACCTGTTTCTAAGCTTTTGATCCCGACTCTCTAGGACAGCGATGAACCCCAAATTGCTTATTTTGGCCATGCCGGTATTTCTGTTGGCATGCGCCCAGCATCCGCTCAAATCCACCAGCAGCACCGCGACCGTCAATGAAGAAGAGCAGGAGGAGCAGCCGGCTGTCACGGTTCAGAGTCAGAATTTGCCCAAGCAGGAAATGACCCAGAACATGCTGTACCAGTTTTTGCTGGGCGAAATAGCCGGTCAGCGCGGCCAGCTTGATGTGGCGACCAAATCATATGTCGAGCTGGCCAGGACTACACGCGATCCGCGCATTGCGCAGCGCGCTACTGAAATAGCCTTGTATTCAAGGCAGCCGGATGCTGCTCTGCAGGCAGCAAGGGTTTGGGCGGAAGTGGATCCTGATTCCACTCCGGCGCGGCAGACACTAGTGGCGCTGCTGGTTAACAGCCACAAGCTGGAAGAAGCCCGTCCCCATATTGAAAAGTTGCTCTCCGCAGAGGGACAAAATGTCGGCAAGGGTTTAATGCAATTGAACGGGTTGTTGTCCAAGTATCCCGACCAGAAAGCGGCGCTGAATTTGGTGCAGGAACTGGCGCAACCTTACCCACGAGTTGCTGAAGCGCATTTTGCAATAAGCCAGGCGGCGTGGAACGCAGCGCAGTATGATGTGGCGCTGAGCGAGGTGCGCAAGACTTTGGAGTTGCGTCCGGATTGGGAGCTGGCGGCGCTGTTTCAAGGGCAGGTGTTGCAGCATACCTCCAACAAGCTTGCTCTCGATTATTTGCACAACTATCTCAATAACTATCCCAAGGCCAAAGATGTGCGCCTGAGTTATGCGCGATTGCTGGTGGTGGAAAAGGACTACCCCCAGGCGCGCAATGAATTCCAAAGGCTGCGGAAGGATTTCCCGAATAATGCGGAAGTGGCGCTGGCGGTGGGTTTGCTGTCGATGCAGCTCAATGATTTCGATGCAGCTGAAGCGAGTTTCAAACAGGCATTGAGCCAGAACTACAAAGACCGAGATAGCGTGCGCTATTACCTGGGCCAGATTTATGAAGAACGCAAGCGCTATGACGAAGCATTACGCTGGTACAGCAGCGTGGTACAGGGCGACCAGTATTTTCCCGCGCAGTTACGTTATGCAAGTGTGCTGGCGAAGCAGGGCAAGCTGGCAGAGGCGCGCAAGCATCTCAACCAGATAGCGGTACAGGACAATCAGCAAAGAATACAAATTATTCTCACCGACGCACAATTGCTGCGTGAGGCGGGGCACTACCAGGAAGCGTTTGATTTGCTGGGGCGCGCCCTGCAAAAAAATCCCGATTACCCGGACCTGCTGTATGACTACGCCATGGCAGCGGAAAAACTCAACCGCCTGGATGTGCTCGAAGAAAACCTGCGCAAGCTCATCCAGCTAAAACCTGACTACGCACATGCCTACAACGCCTTGGGCTATACCCTGGCTGACCGCACCGACCGTCTGGGCGAAGCAGAGCAATACATCGAGCAGGCACTGAAACTAGCCCCGGAAGATCCGTTCATCATAGACAGCATGGGCTGGGTGCAGTACCGGCTGGGGAATCTCAAGGAAGGGACGGCTTATTTGCGTCGCGCGTATGCCGACCGCCCCGATCCGGAAATTGCGGCGCACCTCGGTGAAGTGTTATGGGTTCAGGGCAAGCATGAAGAAGCCGAAACAATATGGAAGACATCTCTCAAGGATAATCCCGGCAACGAAGTATTGCAGAACGTCATTAAGAAATTTGTCAACAAGTGATCAGGAATCTCATAAGAGGTTCCCGCGCTCATTGGCTTGCGCTTTTGTTGCTGGTTGGCGCGTGCGCCGCGCCCCCGCCCAAGCCCGGCACGACGCCGCTGTCGCGGGAGGAGAGCCTGGCGGCCGCCCAGCGCAACGGTTTCCAGCTTTCCGGACGGGTTGCAGTCAAATACGATGAGAAAAATTTCTCCGGTGGCGTGCGCTGGGAACATAACGGCAACAGCGACGACATCTGGATACTTGCTCCGCTCGGGAGCGGTGTTGCTCGCATCGTGCAGGACACCAACGGAATCACTCTTACCACCAACGAGCAGAAAACCTACCGCGCGCACGATGCAGAAACCCTGACCCTCGAAGTGCTGGGGTGGAGCCTGCCGCTCTCAGGATTGCAGTATTGGGTATTGGGAATCGCCGCTCCGCAAAGCACCGCGCAAGCACAACGCGACTCGCAGCAGCGCCTGGCACGCTTAAACCAGAACTCCTGGGAAATCGCTTACCTGAGCTACAAACCCGAGCAACACAGCGGTATGCCCGCGCGCATCATGTTAAGCCGCGGCGACCTGCAAATAAACCTGATCATTGACGACTGGATAATTTCACCCCTCGCGCAATGAGCAACCTGCAAACCTATCCGGCGCCCGCCAAGCTGAATTTGTTTCTGCATGTCACCGGGCGCAGGCAGGATGGGTATCATCTGCTGCAAAGCGTGTTCCGCTTTTTGGATTATGCCGACAGCCTGAGCTTCCGCGTGCGTGACGATGGTGTCATCAAGCGCGCGTACACACTGCCGGGCGTGCCGGAGGAAGACGACCTGTGTGCGCAAGCCGCCAAGCTGCTGCAGCGCATGGCAGGCACCCGGATGGGCGTGGAAATCAGCTTGGAGAAAAAACTGCCTCTGGGCGGAGGATTGGGCGGCGGCAGCTCGGATGCCGCCACCACGCTCATGGCGCTCAACCGCTTATGGAAACTCGGTTTCACGAGGGAAAAATTGCAGCAACTGGGGCTGCAACTGGGTGCGGATGTGCCGGTATTCGTGTTCGGCCGAAGCGCGTTTGCCGAAGGGGTGGGAGAAGTGCTGCAGCCCATAAGCCTGCCGCCAGCCTGGTATGTGGTTCTGGTGCCGAAGGTTAACGTCTCTACTGCGGAGATTTTTGCTGATCCTCAATTGACACGGAACACGAATCGCATCAAAATAACCGCCTTTTCTACTGGGCAAGTTCATAACGACCTGGAACCTGTAGTCTGTCGTAAATATCCGCAGGTGGCGCAACATCTGGCATGGTTGAATCAGTTCGGTGCGGCCAGAATGACCGGCTCTGGAGCCTGCGTTTTTGCGGAATATGCGACGGAAAGGGAAGTGCGCGAAGTGCTGGCGCAGTTACCTGGGCAGATGAGCGGTTTTGCGGCGCGGGGCCTGGACCGGCATCCCATGTATGATTTGGTTTTGCAGTGAGCGTGAATTGGGGAGTCGCCAAGCGGTAAGGCACCGGATTTTGATTCCGGCATTCGTAGGTTCGATCCCTACCTCCCCAGCCAGGTTTATGCTCTGCGGCGAGCAATCGGGGGAACGGCGTGGCTTATGAAAATTTGATGGTGTTTACAGGGAATGCCAATCCCAAGCTCGCCGAGCAGGTGGTGAAACATCTTAATATTCACCTCGGGCGGGCCACCGTCGGCCGCTTCAGCGACGGCGAAGTGATGGTGGACATCCTGGAAAACGTGCGCGGCAAGGATGTTTTCGTACTGCAATCCACCTGTTTCCCGCCCAACGAAAACCTGATGGAAGTGCTGGTGATGATTGATGCGCTGAAACGTGCTTCCGCCGGACGCATTACGGCAGCGATCCCGTATCTCGGGTACGCGCGTCAGGACCGCAGGCCACACTCGGCTCGGGTGCCGATCACCGCCAAGATGGTGGCGAACATGCTCACCAGCGCGGGGGTGGACCGGTTGCTCACTATGGATTTGCACTCCGAGCAAATTCAGGGGTTTTTTGACATCCCGGTGGACAATATTTACGCTATGCCGCTTTTGCTGGGCGATATCTGGAAACATGATCATCAGAATCTGGTGGTGGTCTCGCCCGATGTTGGTGGCGTGGTGCGCGCGCGCGCCGCGGCAACGCCGCTGGAAGCGGATTTGGCTATCATCGACAAGCGCCGTCCCAAACCCAACGTGGCCAAGGTGATGAACATCATCGGTGAAGTCAAAGGCCGCGCCTGTGTCATCATGGATGACATGGTGGATACCGCAAACACGTTGTGCGAGGCGGCGGAGGCGCTGAAAGAACAGGGTGCGATGAAGGTGCTGGCGTATTGCACACACCCGGTGCTGTCGGGAAAAGCGGTCGAGCGCATCGAGAATTCGGTGCTGGACGAAGTGGTGGTCACCAATACCATTCCGCTGAGTGAAGCCGCAAGGAAATGCAAGCGCATACGCTGCCTGAGCGTAGCGGAACTCCTGGGTGAAACCATGTTGCGCATCAGCAATGAGGCCTCGGTGAGTTCGCTGTTCATGGAGTAAGGCTGCTATTTTTAAAAACGGCGCACGCTGGTCGCGGCCTGCGCCATTTAACTGGAGAGTAAAATGCAAATCGAAGTAACAGCAACATCGCGCACACTGCAGGGAACGGGTGCGAGCCGCCGCCTGCGCCGAGCGGGACGTGTGCCGGGAATCCTTTACGGCGGAAAACAGCAGGCGCAGATAATCGAGCTGGATCATAACGCGCTGTACCACCTGCTCAAGCTGGAGGCGTTCCACGCCTCTATTCTCAATATGAATCTGGACGGCAAAAAACAGCAGGTATTGCTGCGCGAGTTGCACATGCATCCCTTCAAAATGCAGGTAATGCACGTGGATTTCCAGCGCGTAGCCAAGGACAAGAAGATTTACATCAAGGTGCCGCTGCACTTCATCAATGCCGACCTGGCCCCGGGCGTGAAAGTTGACGGCGGCATCGTCAGCCACGTCATGAACGAAGTCGAGGTGTCCTGCTTGCCTGCTGATTTGCCTGAATTTATCGAGGTTGATCTGGCAAACCTCAAGATCGGGGACTCGGTGCACCTTGCAGACCTGAAATTCCCCAAGGGCGTGGAATCAGTGGCGCTGGTGCGCGGCAATAATGCCGTGGTGGCAACCGTCCAAATACCGAAGGTGATTGTGGTCGAGGAGGTGGCGGCTGTGCCAGCGGCTGAGGAAGCAGCAGCTGCCGAGGGGGCCGCGGCTGAAGCGGTGCCAGCCACCGGTGAGAAGAAAGAGGGCGAGAAGTCTGCCGCTCCCGATGCCGGCAAGAAAGAAGGCGGCAAAGCACCTGAAGCCGGCAAGAAAGAAGGCGGCAAGCAGGAAAAGAAATAATCCTTGCCGTTTGATCCGACCAAGCCCGCCGTGTTTTATTGACGAACAGGCGGGCTTTGTTTATCCGGGTCTTATCCGGAGAAAAAAATGAAACTGGTCGTAGGACTGGGAAATCCGGGCAAGGAGCACGCGGCTGACCGGCATAATGCCGGATACCGCTGGCTGGCACAGCTTGCCAAAGAGGAATGTGTTTTGCTCAAGCCCGAGGTCCGTTTCCAAGCCTTGCTGGGAAAACTTGTACGCGTTGGCGAAGAAAGCTGGCTTATGCAGCCGCAGACTTTCATGAATGCAAGTGGCCGCGCCGTCGGCGCGTTCGCAAAGTTTTACAAAATTCCAGCACAGGAAATTCTGGTGGTGCACGACGAGCTCGATTTACCGCCGGGAGTGGCGCGCCTGAAACAGGGCGGCGGCGTGTCCGGACACAACGGCCTCAAGGATATCGCTGCGCATCTGGGGACTCATGAGTTCTGGAGATTGCGCATCGGCATCGGCCATCCCGGAAAAAAATCGCTGGTGGTCGATTATGTACTGGACAAGCCGAGCAAAGATGAAGCAAAACTAATCGAGCTGGCCATTCAACAAAGCCATGAAGTCTGGCCGCTGATTGCCGAAGGCAAGCACCAAGCAGCAATGCTTAAATTGCACACAAAGCAAACCCAATGAGCCTCAGGTGCGGGATCGTGGGATTGCCGAATGTAGGCAAGTCTACGTTGTTCAATGCAATAACCCGCGCCGGCGTCGCCGCTGAAAACTATCCGTTCTGCACCATCGAGCCCAATGTCGGCGTCGTTGAAGTACCCGATGCGCGGCTTATGGCGATAGCCGACATCGACAAGCCGCAAAAAGTACAGCACGCGCTCACCGAGTTCGTTGACATCGCGGGGTTGGTCGCAGGTGCGTCAAAGGGCGAAGGGTTGGGCAACCAGTTTCTCGCCCACATCCGCGAAACCGACGGAATCGTGCACGTGGTGCGATGCTTCGAGAAAGAGAACGTGGTGCACGTTACAGGAAAAATCGATCCTGTTGCCGACATCCAGGTCGTCAATACCGAGTTGGCGCTCGCAGACCTGGCGACGGTGGAAAAGCAGTACGCGCGGTATTCTAAGGCAGCGAAAGCGGGCGCCGACAAGGAAGCGCAGCGCATCGTTGCAGTGCTCGACAAGATTCAGCCCGCGCTGAACCAAGCCCGTCCCGCGCGCAGCGTGCAGCTTGTGAGGGAAGAGCAAGCGATATTGCAGTCACTGTTCCTGTTGACCGCGAAGCCCACGATGTATGTCGCCAATGTCGCGGAGCATGGGTTTGAGAACAATCCCCTGCTGGACAAGGTGCGGGCGCATGCCAATTCGGAAAATGCGCCGGTGGTTGCGATTTGCGCAGAACTGGAAGCGGAAATCGCCGATCTTGGCGACGAAGACAGGAAAGTTTTTCTTGCTGACATGGGCATGCAGGAACCGGGACTGAACAGATTGATACGCGTCGCGTTTGATTTGCTGGGCCTGCACACTTTTTTCACTACCGGACCCAAGGAAACGCGCGCCTGGACCATCCACAAGGGCGATACCGCGCTGCAGGCAGCGGCAGTGATTCACACCGATTTTGCAAGAGGTTTCATCCGCGCCGAAGTGATTGCCTATGCGGATTACATCGCCTGCAAAGGCGAGCACGGCGCGCGCGAAGCGGGAAAAATGCGGCTGGAAGGAAAAGATTACGTAGTGCGGGACGGCGACGTCATATACTTCCGCTTCAACGTCTGAGTCTACTCAACGCAGCCATCTGATGCGCCAGAACACGTAAAGTAGGCCCAGCACGATGGCGAGCATGAATACCATCAGCGCATAGAAACTGCCTTCCCATTCCAGGAACGGCATGTGTTTAATGTTCATGCCGAAGATGCCGGTCAGCAGCGTCAGCGGCATGAAGATGGTGGTAATCACGGTGAGCAGCCGAATCTGCAGATTGATGCGGTTGCTCAAGCTGGTGACAAAAATATCCATCAGCCCCGCTATCAGATCGCGGATCGCGTCCAGTGATTCGATGACATACACCGTGTGGTCGTAGACATCGCGCAGAAAAGGCAGCGTATCGCGGTTGAACAGCGTGCTCTCGCCGCGCGCGAGCTGCGACACCACTTCGCGCAGCGGCCATACCGCGCGACGCAGAAACAAGGTTTGGCGGCGGATGCCGTGCAGCTCCTTCAGCAGTTTTTGTGTGGGACGCGCGACAACCTCGCTTTCCAGCGCTTCCGCCTTTTCAGCCAGCGCTTCCAGGCAGATGAAATAGCGGTCAACAACGGCGTCGAGCAGCGCATAAGCCAGATAATCCGCCCCTTGCTTGCGTATCTGACCTTTGGCGTTTTTCAGCCGCTCGCGCAAGGGGGAAAAGGTGCCGGTGGATTTTTCCTGGAAGGTGAGAACAAATCCCTGGCCAAGCACGATGCTTACCTGGTCGGTAGTGATGGCCTGGTTTGTGGCGTTGTATTCAAAAATCTTGGCGACGAAAAAAAGATAAGTGCTGTAATCCTCCAATTTGGGCCGCTGGTCCGTATTGAGAATATCTTCGAGAACCAGCGGATGCAGGCCGAAGCGCTTGCCGATTTCCTCGAGCAGCGCAGGCTCGTTCAATCCATATACATTAAGCCAGAGAGTTGTGCCTGAAGCTGCGGAAATTTGCGGCACGGAGGCGGGCTGCTCTTCGCGGTAGGTATCGGCATCGTATTCGATCAGCGTAAGCACCGGCCGTCCGGTTGCCGGCTCGCCCAGGTAAACCAGCGAGCCGGGCGGCAGCCCCGCTTTAGCCGAGCGTTTACGGATGGATTTAATGGCAACCTCCACAGTGATTTTTAAAAGACTGGTTGCAATGTTACCATTACAAGGTTTAAAAGGAGAACGCAGGAATCGGGGACGTCATGTCGGGTCACAGCAAATGGGCAAACATCAAGCATAAAAAAGCGGCGGCAGATGCCAAGCGCGGCAAAATTTTCACTCGACTGATAAAAGAAATTACTGTGGCGGCGCGGCTTGGCGGCGGAGATCCGGCGATGAATCCTCGGCTGCGCCTGGCGATTGACAAAGCCAGCGAAAGTAACATGCCCAAGGACAACGTCGAGCGCGCCATCAAACGCGGCACCGGCGACCTGGAAGGCGTGCATTACGAAGAGGTGCGTTACGAAGGCTTTGGCGCGGGAGGTGCTGCGGTGATCGCGGATTGCATGACTGACAACCGGGTGCGCACCGTGGCGGACGTGCGCCACGCATTCACCAAATACGGCGGAAATTTGGGAACCGACGGCTCTGTGGCGTACTTGTTCAAACATTGCGGGCAACTGGTTTTTGCACCTGGCACCAATGAAGACAAACTGATGGAAGCGGCGTTGGATGCTGGCGCGGAGGACGTGATTACCAATGATGACGGCAGCATCGAAGTGATCAGCTCTCCGCATGAATTTGCCGCGGTCAAGGAAAAGCTGCAAAAAGCCGGTTTCAAACCTGAGTTGGCTGAAGTCGCCATGAGGCCGCTAAATGAAAATCCGCTTGCAGGAGGCGACGCAGCTCGCATGCAGAAGCTCCTCGATGCGCTCGAGGCTCTCGATGATGTTCAGGAAGTTTATACCAATGCCGTAATTGATTCGTGAGGAGTTAGGAGTGAGGTGTAAATTCAGAGCGCAACGGGCCAACCCGGTGATTGAGCACCCCTCACACCTTACCCCTTTCGCTTCAGCGAATATACGCATTCTGGGCATTGATCCGGGATTAAGAGTTACCGGGTTCGGCATACTGGATAAATCAGGACAAAAACTCAATTACATCGCCAGTGGCTGCATTAAAACATCGCAGGGTGAACTGGCGCAGCGCCTCAAAGTAATACTGGACGGTGTGAGCGAAGTAATAGCTCAATACCAGCCGCAGCAAATAGCTGTGGAAAAAGTGTTTGTCAACACCAATCCGCAGTCCACGCTGCTTTTGGGCGAAGCGCGCGGGGCGGCGATCTGTGCGGTGGTAGGCAAGGATTTGCCGTTGTCGGAATACACCGCCTTGCAAGTGAAACAGGCGGTGGCTGGCAATGGCCACGCCAAAAAAGAACAGGTGCAGGAAATGGTGCGCAGGCTTCTGCGCTTGCCGGGGAATCCCAGTCCCGATGCCGCCGACGCACTGGCCTGCGCCATTTGTCATGCGCATGCGGGTTTCGGCAAACTTGCGGTCGCCGGATATCGCATGAAGAAAGGGAGGTTAGTGTGATTGGCAGTGTCACCGGTAAGCTCATCGAAAAACGCCCGCCGTCAGTGCTGGTTGATGTGCAAGGCGTGGGATATGAACTCGATGTGCCGATGAGCACGTTCTATCAATTGCCTGTGATTGGCAGCCAGGTCACTCTGCATACCCATATGGTGGTGCGTGAAGATGCGCATTTGCTGTTCGGTTTCGCCACCGAGCAGGAGCGCGGAGCGTTCAGGCAGTTACTGAAAATCAGCGGCGTCGGCGCCCGCATCGCGTTATCCGTGCTCTCCGGTTTGAGCGTCGCCGATCTGGCACAAGCAGTGACGCATCAAGACAGCGGACGGCTCACCAAGATTCCAGGCATCGGCAAAAAGACTGCTGAGCGCCTGCTCCTGGAATTGCGCGGCAAGCTGGAAATGATTTCAACTCTCGGTGCCGCTCCATCCGTATCCGGGAGCCAGGATGTCCTCAATGCGCTGCTGGCTTTAGGCTATAATGAGCGCGAAGCGAACTGGGCAATCGGGCAATTATCCGATGGATTGCTGGTTGCCGATGGCATACGCCAAGCGCTGAAACTTCTTTCAAAAGCGTGAGGAGTAAGGAGTGAGGAGTAAAAACCGAATACACTCGCAGGTGCTGTTACCCCTCACCCCTTACACCTTACCCCTTACGGAATGATCGAGACCGATCGCCTGATTGCCGCCGCACCGCTTTCCCCCCAGGAAGAAGCGCTGGAGCGAACACTCCGCCCCAAAAGCTTAAACGAATATATAGGACAGGAAAAAATCCGCGGGCAACTGGAGGTTTTCATCAAAGCCGCGCGCCAGCGCGGCGAGTCGCTTGATCACGTTTTGTTATTTGGTCCTCCCGGATTGGGCAAAACCACGCTCGCGCACATCATTGCCCGGGAAATGGGAGTGAATCTGCGCCACACTTCAGGCCCGGTCCTGGAGCGCGCAGGCGACCTCGCTGCCATACTCACCAATCTCGAGCCGGACGACGTGTTGTTTATTGATGAAATCCACCGCTTGAGCGCCGTGGTCGAGGAAATTCTTTATCCCGCGCTCGAGGAGTACCAGATTGACATCATGATCGGCGAAGGGCCGGCGGCGCGCTCGGTGAAACTGGATTTGCCTGCATTCACCTTGATCGGCGCCACCACCCGCGCCGGCATGCTCACCAATCCACTGCGCGACCGTTTCGGAATCGTGGCGCGGCTGGAATTTTATTCCACCGGGGAACTGAAACAAATCGTGACTCGCTCGGCGCGTCTGCTGAATGTGGAAATCAGCACCGACGGGGCGCAAGAAATCGCCAGCCGCGCACGCGGCACACCGCGCATCGCCAACCGCCTGTTGCGCAGGGTGCGCGATTATGCGGAAGTGAAAGCCAAGGGTGCAATCAGCCGCGAAATCGCCGATGCCGCCCTGAAAATGCTGGATGTGGATGCCATCGGGCTCGACGTGATGGACCGCAAGCTGCTGCTCGCGGTGATGGAAAAATTCAGCGGCGGTCCGGTGGGAGTGGATAATCTTGCTGCCGCCATCGGTGAAGAGCGCGACACCATTGAAGACGTGCTGGAACCATATCTTATCCAGCAGGGTTATTTGCAGCGCACGCCGCGCGGGCGCATGGCAACCCCCACCGCTTACCGGCATTTTGGCCTCGCGCCGCCTAAAAATAATGTGACCGGCGAGCTGTGGAAGGAGTGACGCGGAGCGAGAGTTTCAGTTGGCCGGTACGGGTCTATTACGAGGACACCGATAGCGGTGGGGTGGTGTACTACGCCAATTATCTTAAATTTATGGAGAGGGCTCGCACCGAGTGGCTGCGTTCGTGGGGCTTCGAACAGACTGATTTGCTGCGCAGCCATGGCGTGATCTTCGTGGTGCGTGCAATCTTTCTGGATTTTCTCAAGCCGGCCAAGTTCAACGACATGCTGGAGGTAACCGTGGAACTCGCGGAAAGCGGAAAAAGTCAGATGGTTTTGACGCAGAGCGTGCGCCGCGGGCACGCCGCGCTGGCAGATGCGCGCGTCAGGCTGGCCTGCGTCAACCCCGCTTCCTTCAAGCCGGTTAAAATGCCGGTGGCCATCATCGAAAAACTTGGAAAGAAACGGTGAATATGAATATCGCTCAGGATCTGTCCTTGCTCGGCATGGTGACCAACGCCAGCGTGCTGGTGCAGCTGGTGATGCTCCTGCTGCTGCTGGTGTCGCTGATGTCTTGGTGGTACATCTTCCTCAAGATGTTCGCTATAAGCCGCGCCACCAGGAAAACGGAGGAGTTCGAGCACGATTTTTGGAGCGGCAAGGATTTGAACGCTCTTTATCAAGGCGTGATGAACGCCCGGCGCAGGACGGGCAGCCTGGAAAAAATCTTTGAAGCGGGATTCCGCGAATTTTCCAAGTTCAAGCGCCAGACGGGAGTGGATATCAGCGTGGTGATGGACGGTACGCGGCGCGCGATGCGTGCCACCTACCAGAGGGAAATAGACCGCCTTGAAACCCACTTGTCATTCCTTGCCACGGTGGGATCGGTAAGCCCCTATGTCGGACTGTTCGGTACCGTGTGGGGAATTATGAATGCTTTCCGTGGTCTTTCCAATGTGGCACAAGCCACTCTTGCGCATGTCGCACCCGGCATTGCGGAAGCGCTTGTGGCCACCGCCATGGGGTTGTTTGCCGCGATCCCAGCGGTGGTGGCGTACAACCGCTACGCGCGCGACATTGACCGCCTTGCCATCCGTTTTGAAAGCTTCATGGAAGAGTTTTCGAATATCCTTCAAAGGCAGACTCACGCATGATTGAACGCCGCAACTCACGCCGCCAGATGAACCAGATCAACGTCGTTCCTTATATTGACGTGATGCTGGTGCTGCTGGTTATCTTCATGATAACCGCGCCGCTCATCAATCCGGGAGTCATCGAGCTGCCGCAAATCGGCAAATCGCTGGCTCCGCCGCTGGCGCCGCTGGAAGTTGGCATCAAAGCCAACAAGACTTTGTTGCTGCGCGATCGTTCGACCTCGCAGTCTGAGCGCGTGGTGTCCCAGGATGAACTGATTCAGGCAATCAAGGCCAAGCAAAGCAAAAATCCCGACCAGCCGGTGGTAATTGCGGCGGATAAAAACGTGCGCTACGAAGAAGTTCTGAAAGTGATGGATGTGCTGCAGCAAAACCAGGTGAAAAAAATCGGCCTTCTTGCAAAGCCGAGGACTGGCTGATGAGACCCACAGATGAGCATGAGCCGGGACGGGGTGCCGCGGCCTTTCTGGCGGTGCTCATGCACATCCTGTTTTTCATTTTGCTTATATTCGGCATCAGCTGGCAAAGCAGGCATCCGCAAACCACCGCCGTGGATTTATGGAGCGACATGCCGCCTTCTCCACAACCAGTTGAACCGCCCAAACCTGTACCCGAAGTCAAAGAAACTCCTCTCCCGCAGCCGGAAGCCAAAACCGAACCTGAACCTAAGCCTGAAATCAAACCTGAAGCCAAGCCAGAGCCAGTCAAACCCGATATTCTACTGAAAGAAAAAGCCGAAAAAGAAAAGGCCGAAAAAGAAAAAGCGGATAAGGAAAAGCGCAGACTTGAGCAGCAGCAAAAGCTCGCCGAGGCCAAGCGCAAGGTTGAACAAGAGCAGCAGCGCCAGATCAAGGAGCAATTGGCAAAGGAAGATGAAGCGCGGCAATTGCAGAAAGATCGGGAGGCTGCGATCAAAGCGCTGCAGGCCGAACAGGGTGCGGCGCAGGATCGCCTTATAAAAGACTACATAGATAAAATCCAGGCCAAGATTCGACACTACGTCGTAGTGCCTCCTGATATCCAAGGCAACCCTCAAGCGGTATACAAGGTGGTGCTGCTCCCGGGTGGTGATGTATTAAGCGCCACGCTGGAGAAAAGCAGCGGCGTACCTGCTTATGACAGCTCGATTGAACGCGCCATTAAAAAAGCGGAGCCACTCCCGCTTCCGCCCGATCCTGCGCAGTTTCCAAAATTCCGCGAGCTTGAATTGCAGTTCCGCCCCAACGATTAATATATAATGACGCGCAATGACCTTTGAAACCATAAAGCGCATTCACGCGAATGACGCTTGGCGCGGTGCTTTGACAAAAATAATTATCCCGCTGTTATTCCTATACGCGGGCCCTCTTCAGGCCGCGCTCACTATCGAAATCATTGGCGGTGGCGCAACGCAAATTCCGATTGCGATAGTTCCGTTTGCCGCGGAGCAGGGATTGCCGCAAAGCATTACACAGGTGGTGGGCGCGGATTTAACCCGCAGCGGGCTGTTCAAGCTGGTGGGCACCGCTGGCATCAACCCGCTCCCGGTGGAACCCGGCGATATCCATTATGCCGACTGGAAGGCGCGCAATGCTGACGCGCTGGTCATCGGTTCGGTAAAGCCGCAGGCGGATGGCAGGCTGGAAGTGGTATTCCTGCTTATGGACGTGGTCAAGCAGGTGCGACTCGCGGGATTCAGCTACAACATCACCCCTGCGCAATTACGGCTGACCGCGCACAAAATCGCTGACGTGATTTACGAGAAACTCACCGGAGATCCGGGCGTATTCAGCACCAAGATCTGTTATGTGATGAAACTGGGCAACAAATACGAGCTGCAAATCGCCGATGCCGACGGCTACGGTTCTCAGACGGTGGTTACTTCAAACGAATCCATCATATCGCCCTCCTGGTCGCCGGACGGCAGTCGGCTCGCTTATGTATCGTTCGAGCACAAAAAAGCAATTGTTTATTTACAATCGCTATCAACGGGACAACGTATATTGCTTGCGAATTATCCGGGCAGCAACAGCGCGCCGGTGTGGGCTCCGGACGGCAAACGTATGGCTATCGTGCTCTCCAAGGATGGTTCTTCGCAAATCTACCTGGTAAATCCCGACGGAAGCGGCTTGCAGCGGATCACATATAGCGGCGCGATTGATACCGAACCCAATTTTTCAAGGGACGGCAAATGGATCATATTCACATCGGACCGCGGTGGATCGCCGCAGATTTACCGCATGCCGGCAAGCGGCGGCGAGCCGGAGCGTCTTACTTTCGAGGGCAGTTATAATGTCTCCCCGCGCTTCAGCCCTGATGGGAAGAGTTTTGTTTTCCTACAGCGCGACTCAGGCGGGAACTTCAACATTGCAGTGGAGGATTTGGCTACGCGGCAGGTACAGGTGATGACCAATTCACTGCTTAATGAATCGCCAACTTTTGCTCCAAACGGTAAAATCATCCTTTATGCGACAATAGAGAACGACCGCGGCATATTGGCAGCAGTTTCAAGTGATGGTAAAGTAAAACAAAGACTTACTGTTCAGTCAGGCGATATACGCGAACCATCATGGGGACCGTTTTTGAAAGCGCAATAGCAAGGTACATTAAATCATTAAATCAATTAAAAGGAGAAATAAGGTGAAGAAAATCATATTGAGTATATTGTTGGCGGGATTGCTAGCTTCTTGCGCAAGCAAAGAAGCAAAAGAAGAATCGACAAGTGGAACTGGAACAGCCAAGGTTGAAGAGGCACCCGTTACCGGGGGCGCGGCCCCGATGCAACCCCAGCAGCAGCCCAAGCCCGGCGCGGTACGGGCACAGGCGGCGCCTGCAGAACGCAGCATTTATTTTGACTTTGATAAATCCATCATCAAGGACCAATATCAGCCGCTGGTGAAAGCGCATGCGCAATATCTGACCAATAACTCCTCCGCTCGGATCACTATCCAGGGCAATTGCGACGAACGTGGCAGCCGTGAGTACAATCTAGGGCTGGGCCAGCGACGAGCCGATTCCGAAAAGCATGCATTGACGGTGCTGGGTGTTTCTAAGAGCCAGATTGAGACCGTGAGCTTCGGCAAGGAGAAACCCAGGTGCACGGAGCATAACGAGTCCTGCTGGTCGCAGAATCGCCGCGCCGACATCGTCTATCAAGGCGAGTAAGCTGTTTTGCGCGCGCTGATTCTATATGCCCTGCTGTTTGCGGCCACAGCCGGCTGTGCAGGCATGTTGAGCGATGACGAGGCGCGAAATAAAATCGCTCGACAACAGCAGCAGATCCTGGAGCTGCAGACTCAGAATCATGCTTTAGAAGCGCGCACTATGAAGCTTGAGGAAGCCCTGAAAAACCAGGGGCTGCTCGAGCTTCTGACCCAGATTGAAACCCTGAAAGCCGATATCAGCAAACTCAGGGGGCAACTCGAAGTCCAGAGTAATAATTTCGAATCACTTGATAAGCGGCAGAAGGATTTTTATGTTGACCTGGACACGCGCTTGCGCCGTCTGGAACAAACGTCCCAGACACTGGCGCCTGTGCCGGGAGCAGCCGGCACCACGCCCGGCAAACCGAGCGCTGCCGATTCTGCAGCTGAAAACCGCGGCTATGAAACTGCTTACAACCTCTTCAAGTCCGGGAATTACACGGGGGCGGTAGCAGCATTTCAGAATTTTCTCAAGACATATCCTTCAAGCAACCTTGCGCCCAGCGCGCAGTACTGGATCGGCAATGCCTATTTTGCGCAGCGCGATTTCAAGAACGCGATTGCCAGCCAACAGAAACTTTTGGATGCTTACCCGGACAGCCCGAAGGCGCCTGACGCCATGCTGAATTTAGCGAGTGCGCAGCAGGAGCTGGGGAACACTGCGGCGGCGCGAAAAACGCTCAATGAGCTGATCGCCAAATATCCGGTGAGCGACGCTGCGGAAAAGGGCAAGAAGCGGCTCAGCTCTATTAAGTAGTTTCCACAATGAACGCCATTTCAGAAACACGCCTGCGCGGGCAGTTGCGAATCTCCGAAATTTTCTATTCCCTGCAGGGCGAGACCAGCCGCGTGGGACTGCCTACGGTGTTTATCCGTCTCACCGGCTGTCCCTTGCGCTGCGCTTATTGCGACACCGAGTACGCGTTTGAAGGGGGCGAGACCATGACGCTCGCCGCAATCATGGCGCAGGTCGCCGCGCATCAGGCGCATTATGTGACTGTCACCGGCGGCGAGCCGCTGGCGCAGAAAAATTGCTTTCCGCTGCTGCGCGAATTGTGCAACGCGGGCTATTCGGTCTCACTCGAAACCAGCGGTGCGCTGGATATTTCGGAAGTAGATACCCGCGTATCTAAAATCCTCGACATCAAGACACCCGGCTCAGGCGAGATGGAAAAGAATTTGTGGAGCAATCTTGCGCATCTCACGCTGCGGGATGAAATCAAATTTGTGATATGCGATGAGCAGGATTACCTTTGGGCTGTGCAACAGCTGCGAGAGCGAAATCTTTCCGCGATATGTCCGGTGCTGTTTTCCCCCGCTTACCGGCAACTCGAGGAACGTACATTGGCGGAATGGGTTTTGCGCGACCGTCTTCCGGTGCGCATGCAGGTTCAGCTGCATAAGCTGCTGTGGGGCGAAGTACAAGGACGCTGAAGCGGTACAATTCTCCGCATGCAAAAAGCCGTTGTACTTTTGTCTGGCGGGCTAGATTCAGCCACTACGCTGGCTATCGCCAAAGACCGGGGATTCCGGTGTCATGCGCTTACCGTGGATTACGGTCAGCGGCACCGCGCCGAGCTAAATGCTGCCAAACGCATTGCCAATGCACTTCGGGCAGTTGAGCACCGCATATTCCCGCTTGATCTCACCGTGTTCGGCGGCTCGGCGCTGACCGACAAAACGATTGATGTACCGCTTGCGCCTTCAAGCGGAATTCCACCGACCTATGTGCCGGCGCGCAATACCATCATGCTGTCGCTCGCGCTGGCGTGGGCTGAGACGCTTTCAAGCAACGATATTTTTATCGGTGCCAACGCGGTGGATTACTCAGGCTACCCGGATTGCCGCCCCGAATATATAACCGCTTATCAGAGCATGGCGAATCTCGCCACGAAAGCGGCGGTCGAAGGCTGCAAGATTTCCATTCATGCGCCCCTCATTGCTTTATCCAAAGCTGAGATTATCCGCCGCGGTGCGGCGCTGGGAGTGGATTTCGCCCTGACGGTTTCCTGCTACCAGGCAAGCGATGACGGCCTGGCGTGTGGCCAATGCGATTCCTGCCGTTTGCGCCGCGCTGGTTTTGCGGCTGCCGGCATACCCGATCCCGCGCGCTACCGTCAAGCGATGTAAAAATCCCTCAAGCGCGCGGTATTTGAATTAGAATTTCTTAAATCTTTCCGGGTTTGGTGTCATGCAGGCAAGCGCTGATCTGGCAGGTACTGTTGTGTGGGGCGGCTTTGCGCTGGCGTTCATCTTCGGCGCGGTTGGACATAAAGCCAATTTCTGCACCATGGGCGCAGTGTCGGATGTGGTCAACATGGGCGACTGGAGCCGCATGCGCATGTGGCTTTTGTCAATCGCAGTGGCAATTCTCGGCGCCAATGCCCTGCACGTGCTGGGGTACGTGGACTTGTCCAAATCCATTTATCAAACGCCCAACTTCACCTGGTTTGCGCATATTCTCGGCGGCCTCATGTTCGGTGCAGGCATGACGCTCGGTTCCGGCTGCGGCAGCAAAACTCTGATACGCATCGGCGGCGGCAGCCTGAAATCGCTGGTGGTATTCATGTTTTTGGGAATTTCTGCCTACATGACGCTGAAAGGGCTGTTCGGCGTGTGGCGGACAGCTTATATTGAGCCGCTGGCGGTTAATTTTCTGTCTCATGGAATAGCGGGTCAGGACCTGCCTTCGCTGCTGTCGGGAATGACCGGAATCACTAAACAAATCCTTCAGCTTGCAGTGGCCGCAATTCTTGCAGCGGCAATTCTCGCATTCGTTTTCTGCGACCGTCATTTTCGCGGCAACCTTGAGCATATTATCGCTGGCGTGGTGGTGGGACTGGTGGTAGTGGGCGGCTGGTATGTCACCGGCCATATCGGCTATGCCGAAAATCCCGATACGCTGGAAATGACATTCTTTGGCACCAACAGCCGCGCCGCAGAATCCTTGAGTTTTGTTGCGCCGCTGGGCTACAGTCTTGAGCTTTTGATGTTGTGGAGCGACAGCTCGCTGCACGTGAGCTTTGGCGTTGCCGCGGTTATCGGCGTGATTGCGGGATCATTTGCTTACGCCATCATCAGCAAAAACTTCCGCTTGGAAGGCTTCCGCGATACCAAGGACACCGCCAACCACATGCTGGGCGGAATGCTGATGGGCTTCGGCGGCGTGACTACGCTGGGTTGCACCATAGGGCAGGGGATTTCCGGTTTTTCCACTCTGGCGCTGGGCTCAATTATCTCTTTCTTCACCATTGTGGCGGGCGCTGCGCTGACCATGAAATACCAATATTTGAAAATGTCGCGGGAAACATGATTCGCCAAGCTGGCGCGTGATTGGGCGTGTGGATGGACTCCGGAATTGGTGATCACGTTTGGACATTAGAAGAAATAGCAAACCCGGCGGATTAAATAATGAATGCCCTTACAGCATTCGGCTTATTCTCAGTGACGGCCATGGTGGTTTGTTATGCTCTGGAACATAAAAGCAGATGGTATATCCTCGGTTTTGCGGTGGCGTGCGCGCTGGGGTCGGTCTATGGTTTCCTGCAGGGAGCTTGGCCGTTCGGAGTTGTCGAAGCTATTTGGACAATCATCGCGCTACGACGCTGGAAGCAATCGAAACAATCAATCTGTGGTACTACGGGCACGTAGGTTTAGTTGCGCTGAATGCGCGGGAAATATAAAATTTCTCGTTTTTGGGTCGTTAGCTCAGCCTGGTAGAGCAGCGGACTTTTAATCCGTTGGTCGGCGGTTCGAATCCGCCACGGCCTACCAACAAAAGGGCTGCAGAAATGCAGCCCTTTTGTTTTTGTGAAAAACTACTCCGTCCCGATTTCCAGTTATTGAAACCCGCAATAGAAAACTTGGGCTAACTTAGGAGTCGTATTCAAACGTGAGGGCATCTCACTTCATACCTTCGCGCCGAAGTCAGGCATGTCCATCAGCAAACGAGTGGTGCCTGCTTATGCCGCCATCACAAAACATGGCAAACCATGAATTCGTGGACTAACATTAATAATATGCTCAGGCAGGTGCGGTGAAGTCTGCTGTGCAGTTCAGCGTAACGACCCATGACGGTCGGGAAGGCGCAAGGCCTCCGTTTGGTTGTAATGTAAGAGGTGAGCGAATGCTCGTATATGATAGTTGGACGCGCCGTGCATGGATTCGACTGTTGATTGTCGTCCTTGTCGGTCTGCTGGCGGGATGTGTAGCGGCGACCCATCGTCAAGCTGCGGAGCTGCAGCGGACGCAAGGCGTTTCGCGCATGGTCCTCATGCCGATCGATGTCGAACTCTCACATGTCACTGCAGGCGGCCTCCTGGAGCCGGATGCCGAATGGACAGATCAGGCCAAGCGCAACATGCACAAGGCGCTCATGGATGAAGCGCGGTCCCGCAAAGTCGAACTCGTTGACTTCGACCCCAATCGAGGAACTCCTGAAGACCGCGAAAAGAGTCTGGATCTGGTGAGGCTTCACCGTGCTGTAGGCAGCGCTATTCTAGTGCACGAGTACATTCAGGAATTAGCCTTACCCAGCAAGAAGGGAAAGTTTGACTGGTCGCTCGGCCCGGAGGCTGCTGCAATCGCCCGTTCGCAGAATGCGGACTACGCCATGTTCCTTTTTGTCCGGGATAGCTATACGACCGGAGGACGTGCGGCACTAATCGCGGTCGCGGCGGCGTTTGGCATCGGCCTTCAGGGCGGCTCACAGGTGGGATTCGCGTCAGTAGTGGATCTCAAGACAGGCGACATCGTCTGGTTTAACCGTCTGGCTCGCGGTACGGGAGATTTGCGGACACCGGAGGTTGCAGGGGAAACCGTGAATGCTCTCATCGGGGACTCAATGAAATGAGTTATTCGCGCAGACAATTTGGTCACGGTCTATGCGCGCTTACAGCACTCGCGCTCATGCGCACAGCTATTGGAGGGGATGCGCCCGCTTCATGGTCCAAAGACTTCGTCCAGCCGGGCTATAAGCCCATGGACAGCGACGAGAAGGGACTGTGGGCCATCATGGAACATGCCGAGAGCGAAATGAAGACCTCGCGTTTTCTAGTGCGGGATAGTGAAGTCAACAGCTATATTCATGGCATCATATGCCGGCTCTCCGAACAGTACTGTTCCGATGAGCGGAGCTACGTGCTGCGGACGCCTTATTTCAACGCGAGCATGGCACCAAACGGCATGATGCAGGTTTGGACTGGACTGCTGCTGCGCTGTCGCGACGAGGCTCAGCTCGCCGCCATCCTAGGGCACGAGACCGGCCACTATCTTAGGCGGCACACACTTGAACGATGGCGCGACGTGCGCTCAAAGAGCAGCTTCTCTGCTTTTCTCGGGCTTGGTCTCGCCGCGGCAGGCGTAGGCTATCTGGGGACAGCGGCCGATCTTGCGCTGGTAGCGAGTATCTTCGCATTCAGCCGGGACCAGGAACGAGAGGCGGATGATATTGGACTGCGTCTCATGGCAAATGCGGGCTATGCGCCCTCTGCTGCGCCCGAAGTATGGGACCAGTTGCTCGCTGAGTTCAAGGGCTCAACGGCGGCGCGCGACACAAGCGTGCTCTTTGCAACGCATCCTCTGCCCGAGGAACGGCTAGCCACTCTCAAGCAGCGAGCGGACGAACTCGGCGGCAACAGTGGTGAGCGGGGAAAAGATGCCTTCCGAACCAAGCTCGCGAGCATCCGGCCCATGCTTGTTGCGGACGAGCTCGCCCTGCGCCAGTATGGCCGCAGCGAGATCATCTTTGACGGGTTGCTTGTCGATGCGTCTGACGATGGCCTGCTCTGGTACGCTAAAGGGGAGATTTACCGATTGCGAAATGGTAATGGCGACGCAGATCGTGCTTTATCAGCCTACGCTCGCGCACTACGGAGTGGAAACGCGCCGGCCGAGGTACATCGCTCCATTATGTTGGTAGAACTGCGGGTTGGTGCACAGGAGCGGGCGAAGGAAGCCTATGAAGCTTACGCCAAGCTCAGGCCCGACGCTTCCGACCTTGAAATGCTGCAAGCCCTCTTGCCGTCTACACCCGGACCATGATAATTCGTATCCTTCTTCTGCTTTCGTTAACAATACTCGCCGGGTGCGGAGGATATTCTCTGGTCAAACCTGAACAGCAGGATGTCGATGGAGCGCTATCGGTACAACCCGGTATGGAGTGGAACAAGGTCAGCACGGTTAACGTCGAGGGCAAGATCCAGATTTGGACGCTCGACGGCCCGGTACTGAATCGGCCCATTTTCTTCGAGGGCGTGGGTGATGGAGAAGCATTATTTAAACCTCGCTCCGGACCATTCGGGTCCGCAAAGCAGGATGAAGCCCCCCCTGTTTTTCGCAGCAACATGAATCCGTTCGAGGTCCAAGAACTTATCCAGGCGACTGTCGCGAGGAATTTTCAGACAACCATCGTTGAATGCCGGAACCTTAAATCTGCTCAGTTCGTCGGCGGACCAGGGTTCCGCTTCGACACAAAATTTACGGCGCGTGATGAGGTCGAGCGAAAGGGCGTGTTTGTTGGTACTGTGCGAGGCGGCAAGCTTTACGGGCTCTGGTTTTTTGGTGCGGGCTCACATTACTTTGACCGCTACCTCCCCGAATTCAATCGGTTGATCGGCTCTGCGAAGATTGCGGAAACGGCGGCCTCGGCGAAGTAATCAGAAAACAAACTGGCAAGTTCAGCTTTGCTGCCATCGTGACGGGAGAGGAAGTGCGGCGGCTGCAGAAGTGCGGCCCTGTTGTTTTTATGAAAAACTACTCCGACCCTATTTGTCATTGAAGCCGGCTTGTAAACGCAGCCAACATCAGCGCAAACATTCCGTTGTTGTCAGACGTCTTTGCCTTTTCGGTTTGAAACAGCATGCCGTTGACGATTTTGACTCTCTCGCCGACCTGGTATACGGGCTGGTCTT
>DATHDD010000134.1:0-3107 GCA_035319205.1 Burkholderiales bacterium
GAAATCCACTTCGCCGCGTTCGCGAAACAAATTTTCGAGCTGCGCTACCGCGACCGGCAGCAACGCAGCCAGCGCCTCCACGACTTCCCATTGCGCATCGGTATATTCAGCGGGCGGCAGGATGCGCGTTTCATCGAGCAATTCGATAAAGGTGCGGTGATTGGAAAGCGCTGCAATCAACGACTCGAAGCGCCTCTTGGCATCTTCGCGTTTCTGTTTTTCAGCGCCTTTGGCTCCGGTCGGTGCGGGAAATCCCTCTTTTTCGGTAACGGCGCGGCGCAGTGTACCGCCATCGGTGAGCAAAAGTTTTGCCAATCCGCGCCAGCAGGGAAGATCTTCGAGTGCCGAGCCGGGAACCGCTTTCATGCCGCGGCATGCACTAATGGGCGAGTCTTTGCCTGCGACTTCAAGATTTCCCGCGGCATACGCGGCGAGCGCGGCGAGTTCGGCGCGCGCCTCATTCGGCAGGAGCGCGGTAAGGCTTGCGAGCGCGTCGCGAGTCACGTCTGCCAGTGCCGTTTCCAGTGTCGAGGACATGAGGCGCGGCGATGATTTGTCCACGACATGGCGCAGCCATTGGTCGCGGCGCATGAGCATTCGGGCAATCAATTGCCGCGCATGGTCCACGTTGTTGTCGAGATGGCGCAGGATTCGCGCAACCGTTTCGGACCATTCCTCCTTCGAGTCGAGCCCAGCGAGCGTGCGCTGCGCGGCTTCAAGATGAAGTTCTTCAGCATTCTCCACGATTGCGGGCTGCGCGCCGAAACCGGACAGCACCGGAAGATGGCGCGTGAGCCAGGCGCACAGCGAGTCTATGGTTTCAATGCGCAGCCGCCCGGGATTCTCCGCAAGCGCCCAGTGAGTTTCTGCGTCGCGCGCGGCGACCGCCTTTGCGAGCTCGCGGGTGATAATCTCGTGGGGTTTTTCAGGCGGAGCGGCGCTGTCAGCGGAAGCCAGCGCTGCGAGCACGCGGTTGCGCATTTCGGTTGCGGCCTTGCGGGTAAATGTGATGGCGATGATTTCTTCGGGCGCATCAACGCGCGCGAGCAGCGCGAGATAGCGCTGAATCAAAAGCTCGGTCTTGCCCGAGCCCGCAGGCGCCTGCACGATGAAGGAATTTGCGACATCGAGCGCGCGCTTGCGCGCGCTGGCGTCGGCAGCAGCGCGGGATTCACTCATCGCTTTCTTCCTCTGCAATCACCGGGCCGCGGTCCTTGATTTCCTTTACCCGGCACAACGCGCCCAGGTCGCAGTCGCGGCAGGTTGTTGGATAGTCCTTGGGCGAAACGTCTGCGCGGCCGTCGAGATATTCGCGGGCGAGGTTCTCCAGCATGGTGCGCCAGTTTTCAAACAAATCCTTCCAGTCTGCGTATTGATTTGCAGCGATTCTATTTTCGGCAAGCGTCTGAACGCCGGGCAGCAAATCTTTTTCGCGCGACAGGCCTTTGAACAGCACGTCCTGCGCGTGCAGCTGCACGAAAGCCACCGCAGCGACGTCGTCGCGCCCCGCGCTTACCGCGTAAAGCGGCAATTGCGGCTCGTCGGGCCGCTCGCCGAGCCAGTCGCCGACTCCCGACCACTTGCCTGTCTTGTAATCGAGGATGGCGCGGCTGCCGTCTTCAAGCCTGTCCATCCGGTCTGGCCGGGTGGATACCTCGACTCCGGCAACCGTTACCCTCCGCTTTTCTTCGCGCGCAAGCAGCTCGAACGGCGCACGCTTCTTTTCCAATTCGAGCAGGCGCATGAGCAGCGCAGCGATGCGTTCCTGCTCAAGCGCGGTGAAAGCCGGGGTCATGACATCCGGCCGCATCCTGCGCATGCTTTCCAATGCATCCTGAGCAGCGCGTCCCACTACCGCTTTCAATTCTTCATTGCTTGCTGCTGCCAGCTGCTTGCTCCCTTTCAGTTTCTTCCAAAGATTTTCCGCTGCGCGGTGCATGAGCAGGCCGCGGTCCAAGGCATCCAGACCCGCGTGTCCCGCTTCCACTCCCTCCGCGCCCAAGCGGTGAATCGCAAAAGCGCGGAACGGGCACGCCGCCTGGTTCTTGAAAAATTCCGTGCCCCGGCTAACCTTGATCCCGGCAGGCAGCGGCGGCGCTTTGAAATCGGCGAGCGTTTCGATTGCGCGCGAAGCAAAGATAGCGTTGCGGTAAAGCGCAGCTTCTTCCAACACGGGCTGCATTTGCGGCACTTCGCTCAACAGAGGGCTCGGCCTCAACTCGCGGTCGCCTTCCCGCTGCGGATAGCTGAAGCGTATTTCCTTTGCGCAGTAATACCAGGCGCCGGTCATACGGCGCGCAAACGCAAGCTCCCAGTCGGCGCTCGCGTGAGGCACGCCAAGCTTGCGCTGCACCGAAAGCGGCAGAAAAGGATTGGGATTGGGCGGCTGCGGCCACGCTTCGTCGGTTAAGCCGGTGGCAAACAAAAGATCAAACTCCAGCGCGTTTGCCTCCAGAATGCCCAGCACCTGCACCGGAACTTCGGGAGATTCGGGCTGGAATAGCGCATCGCCTGCCAGCCGCTTCAGGTTTTTAAGCGCGTCGTTAAACCCAAGGCGCGGCGCGATGGGATCGAGCGTGGAAAGCTTCGATATGATTTCCCGCCACTTGCCGAAAGTCTGGTATTCCCCGGAATCGAGCGTGCGCTCGCCGGGCCAGCCCAGTCCAGCGAGCAATTGCTGGAAAGTACTGCTCCACGCCGAAGGCGGCTGTTTCGTTTTCTTCGCTTCGCCGGCAATCTTTTTCCATTGATCAAGCCGCGCTGCGAGTTGTGGAGTACCGGACGCTTCGCGCGCGAGCATCTTGAGCGTAACGGTAGGCCGCCCAATTTCGCGCAGACGCGAATCAAGCAGCGCGCGCAAAGTGAGTTCCTGCTCTGCCCCCTCAAGGAAAGTGCTTCTCAAGAGCGAGCCCATGTATTGCAGCGTGAGCTCGCCCCGCGCGAGTTCGAGAATCAACAGCGCGCTTGCCACCAGCGGGTAATCGGTAAGCGCCAATCCCAATGAGACATTGAACGGCCTTGCGCGCTCGCGCGAGGCTGACACCACGCGCGCGGGCTGCAGCACGTCGTCGAAGATGCGCACGATATCGGCGCGGCGCTGCTTGAGA
>DATHDD010000135.1:0-4307 GCA_035319205.1 Burkholderiales bacterium
GGCCAGGGAGCATCACGAACTCTGGTACAACGACGTCAAATCCGGCAAGAGCGCCCAGAAACCAATAAGTGCCGCGGGTACGGTGCAGGCCAGGCCGTAATTATTTTTGTTAATCGGGGGCAAGAATGAGAAAACCAACTGAAGCTATCATCGGCGGCTTGGCAGTGGTATTTTTAAGCGTCGGTTTGGCTTATGCCAAGCTGCCTCCGCCTTCGGAAGAAGCCAAAGCCAAGGCGGAGGAAGCCAAAGCCAAAGCCGCTCATACCGACAAGGTTGACGCTGACAAATTATGCCTGGCTCAAAATCGAGTTGCCGAGCACTATCTAAAAGCAAAGAGCCAGAAGCCTCAATTACCTGCTTGCCAGGACCCTGGGCCATTCGGTGGGCCAACACCGGCACCGGCAGCGGCGGCAGCCACGCCTGAAAAGAAAAAGTAAACGCGTAACAAGATTGATTTCAATAAGCCCGGGTTAGCCGGGCTTTTTATTTATCTTGAATCTATACCAGTCCGTCAAGGATTTGCACTTCAACCAGAGTACCGGGAGCGACATTGCCTTGGATTTCAGGCAGGACGATGAAGCAGTTCGCTTCGGACATCGAGCGTAAAATTCCTGAGCCCTGTTCCCCGGTGACGCGTACGCTCCAGGCGCCGTTGGCGTCCTGGCTCAGTATTCCGCGCTGATATTCGGTGCGGCCTGGAGCTTTTCTGAGCGCGCTGGCGCAGGTCGCTTTGAGTATTGGCATAGCAATGTCTTCTTTACGTCCCATCAGTATTAAAAGTGCTTCGCGTACGAATTGGTAGAACGTGACCATAACAGACACCGGGTTGCCGGGCAGGCCGAAAAAATGCGCTTGGCCAATTTTGCCGTAAGCCAGCGGTCGTCCCGGTTTCATGGCGATTTTCCAGAACACGACTTCGCCCAGTCGGCTGAGCAGCTCTTTGATGTAATCCGCTTCCCCCACGGAGACGCCGCCGCTGGTAATCACCACATCTGCTGTAGTAGCTGCTTCGCTCAGCGCTTGTTCCAAGCTGGCTGGATCGTCTTTGACCACACCCATGTCCAGCACTTCCGCTCCCAAGCGGGTCAACATGCCGTGAATGGTATAACGGTTGCTGTCGTAAATCTGGCCTTCTTCCAACTGACTGCCTATCGAGCGCAGTTCATCGCCTGTGGAAAAGAATGCAACACGCAGCCGCCGCCGCACTGTAATTTCCGCGATGCCCAGCGAAGCAATCAGGCCAAGCTCGGCAGGGCGAATGTGCTTTCCAGTTTTGAGCACGACTTGGCCGATGGCGAGATCTTCGCCTGCCTGGCGTATGTTCTGGCCCTGTTTATGCGCTCCACTGAAACGGATGATTTGGCCGTCAGATCTCGCATGCTCCTGCATGATGACGGTGTCGGTTCCTTCGGGCAGCACAGCACCGGTCATTATGCGCACGCATTGTTGGTCGCTAACTTGACTAGCAAAAGGTTTTCCAGCAAGCGCGGTGCCTATCATGCGCAACATGGTTTCACCTTGCATGTTTAGATCGTTAAAACGCACCGCATAGCCGTCCATTGCAGAATTGATGTGAGAAGGGACATTGATGCGCGATACGATATCCTCGGCCAGCACCCGTCCCAGCGCGGCGCGGATATTCACTTTTTCCGTGCCGGTAATGGGAGTGAGATAAGCCTGAATGAATTCCCGTGCTTTCGCGACCGGCATGGAATCCGGGTCATAATCATCCGCGCAACTCAATTCACGCAGTGATCTGGTTGTCATGTCATAACCTCGCTGAATGGATTTGCTATGAATTCATCCTGGCAGGAGGCGCCAGGCTTTAGAGTGAGCTGAAGTCGGGAAGTGTCTATCCTCCAGTGATAGACATGAAGCGGACGATTTTGGGGGTGGGGATATAGACGTTGAAGTCATGGCCCTTGGGTTTAATACCCATTGCCTCGATGATGCTCTTGCGCAAAGGCGCGTCATCCTTTGGATGATCGCGCAATACCGGCAGCAGAGAAACTGCGTCATTTTGTCCCAAACACGGATAGAGCTCCCCGGTACAGGTAATGCGCACACGATTGCAAGACTCACAGAAGTTATGCGAATGCGGCGAGATGAAACCTACCTTGGTTTTTGCCCCGGGTATACGCCAATAGCGCGCGGGCCCGCCGGTAGTTTCTGCTGAACTCACCAGATTAAAACGTTTCTGCAATATAGGCAGTGCTTCGTCCTGGCTGAAATAAGTATCAGCCCGTAGATGATCCACTTCTCCTAAAGGCATCTCCTCGATAAACGAGATATCGAGCTCCTGATCAAGCGCAAACTGCACCAAATCCGCCAACTCATCGTCATTGACGCCTCGCAGCATCACGCAGTTAAGCTTAATACCGGCAAAACCTGCATCTTGAGCGGACTGAATCCCGCGCAAAACCTTGGACAGATCACCTACCCGGGTCAGTGCCTTAAACCGCTCGGGATTCAGGGTATCCAGGCTGATGTTCACACGTTTGACCCCAGCCGCCCGAATATCATGGGCCATTTTCTCAAGCATTGAGCCATTGGTGGTCAAAACCAGTTCTTTTAAACCTTCGAGCGACCCCAGCTGCTTTAGCAACCACAAAATATTCTTCCTGACCAAAGGTTCACCCCCGGTTATCCTGATTTTGGTGACACCTAGGCCAACAAAGGTACGTGCTAGCCGCAAGCATTCTTCCAGCGATAACACTTGTTCACGTGGCAAAAAAGTCATCTCTTCGGCCATGCAATAGCTGCAGCGGAAATCGCAGCGGTCGGTCACCGAAAGCCGGATGTAACTGACGCTGCGACCGTATTTGTCAACTAATTGTGGGACAGTGGATGCCATTGGCATTAGATTGTAAATGATGGTTGAATTGTATGCGATAAGCTGTACTGATGCCATAGCCAAATTGCTTACGGTCAGGTTCAGCAAGCGTCAAAAAGCGACATCGCAGGCTGGTATTAAAACCTTTTTGTCTGTAGTGGATTATCATATAGTAGTTGTTTAACTTTGCAACAGAACACGCTGTATTTTATAAATATTATTTCATTTAGAACCACCCAAAACTGAATAACCGCATTCACCTGTGGATTTATTAGCATCAAACAATAAAGGCGCAAGTTTAAATATGCAGACGACTTCAAAAGTGCTAGCATAAAAATAATTTTATTTTCATCTCAACTATACAATTCCAGAGAGGATTCAATGCAAAGGTCGCTGCTTATTAACCCCGATATATGTACCGGCTGCCTGCAGTGTGAAATGGCCTGTTCGTTCGAACATTTTGGGATGATCAATCCCTCCAAATCGGTCATCAAGGTTTTCGAATTCCATCACGACGGCAGGAAAGTCCCCTATACCTGTACTCAGTGCGCTGAAGCATGGTGCCTTCACGCTTGCCCGGTTGAAGCTATCGTCATAAACAAGGAAACCGGCGCGAAAGTTGTCCTGGAAGATGTTTGCGTCGGCTGCAAGGTGTGCACCATTGCCTGTCCATTTGGCACGGTCAATTACAATCATGATACCGGCAAGGTCATGAAGTGCGATCTGTGCGGCGGCGATCCTGCTTGTGCAAAGGCCTGTCCCACCGGTGCAATTACCTATGTGGATTCCGACTGGACCGGTTTGGAAAGAATGCGCCAGTGGGCTGCGAAAACAGACTCGCGCCCCAAAGCGCAGGCGTGATACAAGGAGAAATTTATGGCATGGCATAAACAAATTTTACGGGTGAACCTGAGTAAAGGCACCTGCAAGGCAGAACCGCTCAATATGAAATGGGTGAAGGATTATCTGGGCCAGCGTGGCCTAGCCACCAAGTATCTGGTAGAAGAAATCGATCCCAAGGTGGATCCATTGTCCCCGGACAACAAACTGATTTTTGCCACTGGCCCTTTGACAGGAACCATGGCATCCACCGGAGGACGTTATTCGGTGATTACCAAAGGCCCGCTTACCGGCGCGATTGCCTGTTCCAATTCAGGCGGCTATTTCGGAGCGGAACTCAAGATGGCCGGCTGGGACATGATCATCTTCGAGGGCAAATCGCCCAAACCGGTGTATTTGCTTATCCAAAACGAAAAGGCCGAATTGTTGCCTGCTGAAAATTTCATCTGGGGCAAATCGACTTGGGATACTGAAGAACTTCTCAAGAAAAAGCATCAGGACCCGCTGATTCGCGTGTCTTCCATCGGGCGCGCAGGCGAAAGTAAGGTTCTTTTCGCTGCGATTGTGAATGATCTGCACCGCGCGGCGGGGCGTTCCGGCGTAGGTGCGGTGATGGGATCGAAAAACCTCAAAG
>DATHDD010000136.1:0-7751 GCA_035319205.1 Burkholderiales bacterium
ATACTAGATGGGCCGCCCATCACGCCACAGCTTCAGACGGCCTTCGACGCTGCTGTCGAGCCTTTGATCTCCCAACTCGCATTGGCACGTGGCGCCCATTTCGCCAAGCTCGATTAAGCCGCCCAGCCCTTGAAAGTTTCGCAACTCTATGTCGGGCTAATGTCAGGCACCAGTCTCGATGGCGTGGACGCGGTGCTCGCCGACTTCAGCCACAGCCCATGGCAGCTGCGTCATCATGTTTACCGGCCATACAGCGAGGCATTGCGCAAGCAACTGTTGTTGCTGCAGCATCCTGACGAGAATGAATTGCACCATGCGATGCTTGCCTCAAACGAGCTTGCGCGTTGCTATGCAGCGGCAGCCAATGAATTGCTGGCGCAGGCGCACGCCAAGCCGGAACAAATAGTCGCTATCGGCTGCCATGGGCAGACCGTGCGCCACAATCCGCAACAAGGCTACAGCCTGCAACTTTGCAACGCTGCCCTGCTCACCGAGTTGTGTGGAATCAGCGTAGTGTGTGATTTTCGCAGCCGCGACATTGCAGCAGGGGGGAACGGCGCGCCGCTGGTGCCTGCGTTTCACTACGCGATTTTCCCCAAGCGTAATGCACACCGCGTAATCGTGAATATCGGGGGCATCAGCAATCTCACCAACTTGCCGCCCAAAGGCACCTGTTTCGGCTTTGACTGCGGCCCTGGCAACATGCTGTTGGATGCCTGGTGCGAAACCCAAACCGGACAACGTTTCGATGCGGATGGCGCATGGGCGGCAAGCGGGAGAATTATTCCCGAATTATTGAAACACTTTCTTACCCATCCTTTTTTCAGGCAGCCACCACCAAAAAGCTGCGGGCGTGAACAATTCAATCTGCGGTGGCTGAACGGTTTTTTATCAGGAAAAGAAGCGCCTCGCGACGTGCAGGCCACGCTGTTGGCGTTAACCGTGCAAAGTATCGCACATGCAGTTTCAGAATACTGCCCAGGAGCCGAGGAAATTTATTTGTGCGGCGGCGGCGCGCGCAACAAAACACTGGTTGAGAAGTTGCGTCAAGCCTTGCCGGGAATTGAAACCAATGTTACTGATGCGCTGGGAATCAATCCGCAAACGCTTGAGGCCTACGCGTTCGCCTGGTTGGCCTGGCAGACTATCAAGGGGAAACCGGGGAATCTGCCACAGACAACCGGTGCCAAAGGCGAGCGTATACTGGGAGCAATTTACAAGAAATAAAGTTAAGCCGAGAAAGAAGAACCGCAACCGCAAGTGGAAGTGGCATTGGGATTCTTGATAACAAATTGCGCGCCTTCCGCACTTTCCTGGTAGTCAATTTCCGCTCCCGCCAGATACTGGAAGCTCATGGGGTCTATCAACAGCGTCACGCCGTTCCTTTCCAGCGATGTGTCGTCTTCGTTTACCACTTCATCGAAAGTAAAACCGTACTGGAAACCGGAGCAGCCGCCTCCCGACACGAATACGCGCAACTTCAGATCGGGGTTGCCTTCCTCGTCAATCAATTGCTTGACTTTGCTCGCCGCGCTCTCAGTGAAAATCAGGGACACCGGGATTTCAGTCATGGTGTTCATTTAGCACTCCTAATGCATTTATATTAAGCCTAAGACAGACATTATCCTCTGCCGTTCCCTTCGGGGTCAATCGCTGCTTGCCGGCTTGAATACAAGGACTTTATCGGCATTCTCGCTGTCCTGATAAACCAGCCTGCCCTGCACTACTGCCCCCAACTGTATTTCCAGGGTTTTATAGTAAACATCGCCGGTAACATTTGACTTCGCCTGCAACTCAATGTAATCGCTGGCATGCACCGGTCCAATCACGCTGCCGTTGATCACCACATGAGAAACCCGAATCTCGCCCTCGATACGCGCCTGCTCGCTCAGCACCAGGGTACTCGGGGCTTCACTATTCGCAATAACGTTTCCTCGGATGTGTCCATCGACGCGCAGTCCGCCAGTAAAATTCACATTGCCTTCAATGCTTGTACCCGCGCCTATCAGGCAGTCAATGCGGTTTTGCGGTTTACTTGGTCTTTTACCAAACATACATCATCCTCCATTCATGACAGGTTAACGGTCTGCGTGAGCTTCGCCTCGCTTGCACCATTTTCAAACACGCGCACCTGTACGCTTTTTGCTACTGCACCCGGCTCTACCCGAAAACTGCCTTCGACTCGCTGGTAATATTTAAAGTTAATATTATACGCCTGAAGATCAGGACCGTTTTCACCAGGAATTGTCATCAAAGATTTTTGACCGTTCTGCAGGATGTCAATGACAAATTGCAATTTACCCTGAAATTCCTTTTGTCTCGGTCCCATTTGCAGCAGCAGCAGGCGATAGCGGTATTCCCCCGGCAAAGTATCGGGCTCGACATTGAACCGGTAAATGCTAACCGATTCCTTGTTGCCAGCCGAAAGCAGGCTCTGAAAAAATGCCAAGTCTTCCTTGAGACTGATGTTCTCATCACTTAGTTCTTTAACCTGTTTTGCCAAATCACCATAGGTTGAACGCTCAATCTGAAGTTGGCGCTCGCTAGCTGCAAACTCTTGGCGTAGAGCCGAATTTTCAGCTTGCAGGCGCGCATTGAGTTCGGCTTGGCGCGTCATTTCGCGCTCGGCTTGACCGCTGTCAAACCCTGCGAATTTTCTGCCGCTATCGTACATCCACCATGCCAGCGCCGTTACCATGGTGATCATCGTTATTATGATCAACCAGCGCCAATACCAAGCGACTTGCGTGCGTACCGCCACTCTCCGTGAGGCAATGCCGAATTTACTTCTCAGCGCCTTAATCATAATTAGGGTAGTAGCGCTGCATGATGCAAACCCGCCGACTCGGGAAATTCAAACATGATATTCATGTTTTGTACTGCTTGTCCCGCTGCTCCTTTGACCAGATTATCGATGACCGACAGCACTACCACAGTATCCCCGTTTTGCGGGCGGTGCACGGCAATTCGGCAAATATTCGCTCCACGCACCGAGCGTGTATCCGGATGGCTGCCCGGGGGCAGCACGTCCACAAACTCTTCCCCCGCGTAGCGTTTTTCAAACAACCCTTGCACCTCGACTTCGCGCGTCAAGCGCGCATAAAGCGTCGCGTGTATGCCGCGTATCATGGGAGTAAGGTGCGGCACAAATATGAGCCCCACCTCCTTGCCAGCAACGTCAGCCAAGCCCTGTCTAATTTCGGGCCAATGACGGTGGCCGCTTACATTGTAGGCTTTGAAATTGTCTGACGCTTCGCCAAATAGTGTATCAATTTCCGCTTTGCGCCCCGCGCCGGAGACTCCGGATTTAGCATCAGCTATCAGGTGCCCTTCGTCCACGACCCCGGCTTCGATGAGAGGCAAAAAACCAAGTTGCACAGCGGTTGGATAGCATCCAGGGTTTGCGACCAACTGCGCTTGCCTGATTTTATCGCGGTTGATTTCAGGTAATCCATATACCGCCTCGCTAAGCAGTTGCGGACATGCGTGCGGCATACCATACCATTTTTCCCAAGTCGCAGCATCCTTGAGGCGGAAATCAGCGGCTAAATCTATTACCCGCACCCCGGCATCCAACAGAGTTTTCGCCTGTTGCATGGCAATCCCGTTGGGGGTTGCAAAAAATACTACATCGCATGAATCCAGCTCCGCATTCGAGGGATCAACAAATTTCAGCTCAACCATTCCGCGCAAGCTCGGAAACAGCGCACTTACTTCCATCCCGGCTTCGCTGCGCGAAGTGATTACGCTCACGCTCACTTTAGGGTGATGCACGAGCAAGCGTAGCAGCTCAACCCCTGTGTATCCGGTGCCTCCGACAATTCCGACTTTCAGCATAAATCCCTTCTTAATCCGCGGCAAACCTCATGATGGTAAACAGCTCATGCAAATTAGGCAATAAAAAAGCCGCTCGCGGCGGCTTTTATATCTATCAAATAAATCTTAGCGCTTGGAATACTGTTTGCGCCGCCGTGCTTTGTGCAGTCCCACTTTCTTGCGCTCCACTTCGCGCGCATCACGTGTAACCAATCCCGCCTTGCTCAAGGCCGGCTTGAGCGTAGCATCATAATCAACCAATGCACGGGTAATTCCATGCCGCACTGCTCCTGCTTGGCCCGATTCACCTCCACCCTGTACATTCACCATGATGTCAAAAGTAGCAAGATGATCGGTCACCTTCAGCGGCTGGCGCACTATCATGCGTCCGGTTTCACGAGAGAAAAACTTGTCAATTGGTTTATCGTTGACGGTAATGACTCCTTTGCCTCGTTTCATAAAAACCCTGGCTACTGCGCTTTTGCGCCGGCCGGTACCGTAATTGTAGTTTGCCGTCATAGTCAGTCCTTCATATATCCAGTTTTTGCGGCTGTTGCGGAGTATGCGGATGGTTTGCCCCGCTATACACTTTGAGTTTGCGCAACATAGCATACCCTAGCCGTCCTTTGGGGAGCATGCCTTTCACGGCTTTCTCCAGAACACGCCGCGGGAAACGTGCATGTAATTTTGCAAAATTAGTGCTGTAAAGCCCGCTGGGATAGCCGCTGTGCTGGTAATATATTTTAGCTTCAGGTTTATTACCGGTAACGCGCAATTTGTCAGCGTTGATCACCACAATATAATCGCCCGTATCCACATTCGGGGTGTACTCGGGTTTGTGCTTGCCGCGCAAACGGCGCGCAATTTCGCTCGCCAGACGCCCCAACACCTTGCCGTTGGCGTCCACTAAGTACCACCCGCGCTTGACTTCAAGCATTTTGGCTGAAAATGTAGTCATGAAGAACGCCAGAAGATTGAAAACCCTAAAGCTGAAGAAAGTCGCGAATTCTATGCTAGATTGACCACCGCGTCAAACGAGGAAGGCAGCCAGCTGACGGTAATAACCAGGTGATTGGGCCACCCAGACCTTAGTTATTCACAAGCAATGAAGGGAAAAATCTATTGCGCCGCGTCAATAAATTCGTGGCTCATTCTTGCTTCTGCAAAGAACAGAGAAAATCGAAGTAAAAAGCCAAAAAAAAAGCGCAATCTTAGTGATTGCGCTTAATTTCCATCAAAGGAGGAGGATGGAAGAGACATCACGTAAACGCTTAAGAAAAGCGTTCGACGTAAAAACATTATCCTCTTTTTTCAGCCTTTCTACAAGTTTTTTACTGCAATGCAACCAAGATTTCCAGGAAAAGTATATTTCCTATTATAAATAAAAGGTTATATAAATATGGGTTGGTTGAAATCTAAATTATTCAGTAGTTTTTTATTGCCTCCATTAAATATATTGTTGCTGGGCACAGCCGGTCTTTTACTTCTCAAGCGCCACCCGCGCCTTGGTAAGCTGCTCATAGGTTTGGCGTTTGCTTTGCTTTACCTTTTATCTACTCCGTATTTTGCAGCGCAGGCATTAAAATTAATCGAACCCCCCGCATTGCAAGAGACAGGTTCTCAAGAAGAAGCCCGAGTCATTGTGGTGCTTGGCGCTGGAACTTATTTTCAAGCGCCTGATTACGGCTCGGATACCGTAAATCGTCTGGGACTGGAGCGCCTGCGTTATGCTGCACATCTTTATCGCGCAACGGCAAAACCCATTCTGGTTTCAGGAGGCAAGCCGCAGGGAAGCACCATTTCAGAAGCAGCTCAAATGAAATCTGCGCTGGAGAATGAATTCAAAATTCCCGTAACCTGGGAAGAATCAGCGTCACGTACAACTTTTGAAAGCGCCGCGGATAGCCGCAGTATGCTTAAGGCTGAGGGAATCAACCGTATTTATCTTGTAACTCACGCATGGCATATGAGGCGGGCTGTGCTTGCATTTGAAGCTGCCGGATTCTCCGTCATACCAGCGCCTACCGGTTTTACCACCCTGCCGATGGATCCTCTGGACCTCTATCTGCCGAACCCGCAAGGCATGTTCGACAGTTATCTCTTCATCCATGAAGTATGTGGATGGCTATGGTATAAGCTCAAGATACTTGTCGAGCGCATATTTTGAGATAATCGCGGTTTATATCTAACAAGGCACAGCATGAAAGCGCGAATCAAATGGGTTGAACAGGTAAGTTTTCTTGGAGAGTCCGAAAGCGGCCATGCCATTCTGATGGACGGCGCTCCGGAGGGCGGGGGGCGCAATCTGGGCCCGCGCCCCATGGAGACCATGCTGCTGGGAACCGGCGGATGCACCGCCTATGACGTAGTGTTCATTCTTAAAAAAAGCCGCCAGTCCATTACTGACTGCGTGGTGGAAATCGACGCCGAACGCGCTGCACAGGATCCGAAAGTATTTACGCGCATCCATTTTCATTTCATCGTGAGCGGCAAAAACCTGAACCCGCAACGGGTGGAACAGGCCATTCACCTCTCTGCTGAAAAATACTGCTCAGCCTCGATCATGCTGGGAAAAACGGCGAAAATCACCCACGATTTTGAAATAGTGGAAGCGAACTAAATGCACCAACTCCACTTTTCTACTTGCCTAATGGGTAATTAAGCAAGATGTTAACTAGCCTTGTAATTTCGCCATTTTTTCTCGCCGGCGCGGCGCTTGGGATACTCGGCGCGATTCTGGTCCTTGCCGGTATTGCCGCTCTGATGCATTCGCGGCCAATGCGTTTTGCTCTTCGCACAATAACAGGACTGCTTTTTCTTGCGCTCGGGGCGCTCGTGAGCACGGTCGCGGTTGGCATCCAAGGCTACCATGCGTTCACGCGCGAGGACGTTGCGGCGCGAATCTCGGTGCTTCCTGCTGGCCCCCAGCAGTTTCAGGCGGCGTTTCATTTCTCAGATGGCGGCGAAGCTGCATTCGCCCTCGCCGGAGATGAAATCTACATTGACGCGCACATTCTCAAGTGGAAGCCTCTCGCAAACATGCTGGGCTTGCACACCGCCTATGAACTTGATCGGGTAGAAGGACGCTACCATGCCATTGAGCAGGAGCGTTCTGCTGCACGGACTATTTATTCGCTTAGCCAGGAAAAGCTGCTAGACCTTTTTGTACTGCGCCGGCACTACGCGTTCCTTGCACCGCTGCTCGACGCAGAATACGGATCGGCGACTTTCGTCCCTGTAACGCGTCCCGCAGAACTGGAGTTACGCGTGTCCACCACGGGTTTGCTCATCCGTGAAGCGAACTCCAACTCGAAATAGTCCCGCAGGGGAAACAAAAAAATCAAAACCAGAACGCAGTGTTGGTCATCACTTTGGAAGCAAGCCGCATTGCCAGCTGCACCGGTTGCGGCAGTTCGGCGGCACCGTGGGAAATGGCCGTGGTGGCATGGCTCGCTTCGTCGCTTTTCATCTGCTCGAGGATCGCACGGCTTTTAACATCCTGCTGCGGCAACCGTTGCAGGTGTTGTTCGAGATGGCGTTCCACCTGATTTTCTGTTTCTGCAAGAAAACCCAGATTCCATTTGTCACCCAAAAGCCCTGCGAGCGCGCCCAACGCAAACGAGCCGGCATACCACACGGGATTCAACAGGCTCTTGCGTCCTCCCAACTCCTCGATGCGATGCTCGGTCCACGCGAGGTGCTCGGTTTCTTCTGACGCAGCTTTTTGCAGCGCCTGCTGCACCGAATCGTCGCGCGCTGTGAGCGCCTGGCCTTCGTACAGCGCCTGCGCGCAGATTTCACCGCTGTGATTGACGCGCATCAACGCAGATGAAAGGCGCGTTTCACTTTCGCTCAGCTCCCTTTCCTGCAGATTTTCATCTGGATGGGCGCGCGCGCTGTGCGCGGGCACAGTCAGGGTGCGCAGAGCTTTGTCG
>DATHDD010000137.1:0-6441 GCA_035319205.1 Burkholderiales bacterium
CATGACATGTGACGCAGCGCTAAACAACAAAGTGCATCCAATGAAGTATATTCCAAATGATTTCACAGTCAGCCGTAACATTAAAAAATGAATTGTCAATAGCCAATTAATGTATAGCATTTAGCACTTCGCGTTTGATTATGCAAGCATAGAAGCGAATCAAATAGCATACTAACTATTTGTTAGAATATGAATATATTGGAAATTTCTGTTTCTGCGCCCCCGGCAGCAACTCCCAGCAGCCCGCACCAGTTGAATTTGCTCACGCTTTGGGTGCTTAGCATAGCAATATATATATTCTAACTTACATATGGTAGTTGTATCGCCGTACCTATGGTACCTACTCAATCCTCTACACAGTTGACGCCGATGAACGCAGGTAGCAAGATTTGTATAGTAGGGTCACTAGCTCAATTGGTAGAGCAGCGGACTCTTAATCCGTTGGTTCGGGGTTCGAGTCCCCGGTGGCCTACCAACCCCGATTGAGACAGTGCTTCAGGTCGCATAACCTGCGTTGCAATGCAGGCTGACTGCGCTGTCAATAACGAATCAGCCCCAACCCGTGCCCAGATTTGCAATGATCTGGGCAAAAGGTATTATTTTTATGTGCCAGCACTAATAACATCTAAATTAGCTGGCAGCTCACCCGCATGTTCGCTTTTGCAACACTTTTGACACGCCAGGGCACTGTGAAGGAACACTATGGCACTTTGGGTTAGATTCAAGGATAAATCGGATATTGAGTCTTTCGGTACGCTGCAAGATGATGGCAGCATTCGTGTATATGGCGGCGATATGTTCAACAACCCGGCGCCAAGCGGCGCTTATGTTTCCTTTGGAGATGTACGGCTGCTCACCCCAACGCGGCCAAGCAAGGTCATCGCCTTATGGAATAATTTCCGCGCAGGTGCAGAGAAGCTCAACTTGCCAATTCCCGCGGAGCCACATTATTTTCTCAAGGCGCCAAATTCATATCTGAACCCTTTCGAAACCATCCGTAAGCCGAAGTCCTGCGATGGCAAAGTAGGATTCGAGGGAGAAATGGGCGTGGTTATCGGCAAGACCTGCAAGGAAGTAACAGAATCCGATGCGGTGAGCTATATCTTCGGTTACACTTGCGTTAACGACGTGGGGATTTTCGACATAATTAACCGCAATCCTGCTTTCCCACAGTGGGTCCGCGGCAAAGGCTTTGATACCTTCTGCTCCATGGGGCCCGTGGTAGCGACTGGCTTGAATCCCGGGACGCTGGTGGTAAGGAGCATTTTGAACGGACAGGAGAGACAAAATTATCCCGTCAGCGATATGATCTTTTCTGCTGCACAATTGGTCAACCTGATATCGCAGGATATGACCTTGTATCCTGGTGACATCATCAGCTGCGGCACATCGACAGGCGCCGGCTCTATGAAGCCCGGCAGCACCATCGAAATCGAAATTACCGGCATCGGCAAATTGGTCAATACCTTCGAGTAGTCTTTAAGCGGGAAGTTTATCGATGAAAATTGCGATTATTGGCGCAGGCGCGATTGGCGGCTATGTGGGTGTGAAACTGGCGCTGGCCGGCGAAGATGTTACTTTCATGGTGCGAGGCGCAAACCTGAATGCGATTCGCACTAACGGCATGAAGCTCATCATGCACGACGGCGCGGAATTCGTGGCCCGCAACGCCAAGGCGGTCAACAACTACGACGAGGCGGGCGCGCAGGACATGGTTATCCTTGCGGTAAAAGCACACCAGGTAGAAGCCGTCGCCATTGATGTGCCAAAGCTGTTCGGCCCGGATACTATGGTTGTTACCATGCAAAACGGCATCCCTTACTGGTACTTTCACAAACATGGTGGTGAACTGGAAGGCAGCCGCCTGGAAAGCGTGGATCCGACCGGTCTCATCAGCGAGAAAATTCCAGCGCAGCGCGTAATCGGTTGCGTGGTCTATCCAGCGTCCATACTGGTCGCCCCTGGCGTCGTGAAGCATATCGAAGGCGATCGCTTCCCCGTGGGCGAATTGGATGGTTCAACGAGCGAGCGGGTCTCGCGGGTATCCGAGAGTTTTATTAAGGCAGGCTTCAAGGCACCGGTGCTGGACAGTATTCGCGCCGAGATCTGGCTCAAGCTTTGGGGTAACCTGACTTTCAATCCGATAAGCGCGTTAACCCATTCCACACTGGTCGATATTTGCCAGTATCCGCTTACGCGAGAGCTGGCAGCAGCGATGATGACCGAGGCGCAAACCATTGCCAACAAGCTTGGGATCACATTCCGCGTTCCACTTGAAAAACGCATCGCCGGCGCGGAGAAGGTGGGCAAGCACAAGACTTCCATGCTGCAGGATTTCGAAGCGGGACGCGAGCCCGAAATCGAAGCACTGGTGGGCTCGGTAGTGGAACTGGGCCGCCTTACCCAAACGCCGACGCCGCATATCGACGCTGTGTATGCGCTTACCAAGCTTCTTGCCAAAACACTGGCAGAGGAACGCGGCTCCTGACTTAGCAAACTACAGGGAACAGCGACAGACAGGGCAGTCGGCAGCCATCAGGCCAAGGACCGCTAATTGCCGAACAACGTGCCCGCGCACAAGCCTGTTTCTTTCACAAATTCTACAGCGGACATTTTCTTGCTATCTTCCGCCTTCAGCTTGAAAACTTCGATCCGGCCGCCCTGAGCGGTGATGTGGATGCTGTCCGAGCCGATCTCGGAAACTTCGCCTGGCTTGCCCTTGACAGAGCTGAAGGTGCGGGAGAGGTGCTTGCGAGAATCGAAAAGTTGAATCTTTTTGCCTGCGAACGTGGTCCACGCGCCGGGTGCTGGATTGCAACCGCGGATGAGGTTGTAGATGCAATCCACATGGTTGTGCCAGTAGATCCTGGCTTCCGCAGCACGGCACCAGCCTTCGTATGAAGCCTGATTTTCATCCTGCACCGTTTCTCGGTGCTTGCCTGCCATCACCAGATCGGCCGCCTTCAGCATAGCCTGTATGCCCATCGGGAACAAGCGATCGAAATAGATGCTGCCCAGCGTGTCGTCGGGATTGATCGGCGTTTCCATCTGCAGAATCACCGGTCCCTCGTCTAGGCCGTCGGTGGGACGGAAAATGCTGAGCCCGGTTTTGGTCTCGCCCTTGATTATCGGCCAGTTGATCGAACTGGGGCCGCGATGCTTGGGCAACAGGGATGGATGATACTGTATGGTGCCTTTCCTTGGAATGGTGACGAAGTCCTGCGGGGCAAACTGCAGTACGTAAGCCATGATGCCAAGATCAGCATTAAGCCCGCGCATGGCCTCGAGCGCTTCCCGGCTTTTCAGCGATGGAAATTGGAATAGCATTAAGTTCTTCTGCTGTGCAGCAACTTTCAGGGGATCGGCCTTGGCTCCTTCTTTATCAGGCGCGCAAAATACCCCAGCCACCTCGTCGCCACGGGCGAGAAAGGCATCGAGCACCGTTTTCCCAAAATCCTGCTGGCCGATGATAGCGATGCGCATGTTAGATGGTCCCCCGGAAGGTTTTCAGTGAAGGCTCATATCTGCCGCAGGTTGATGTGATGACGGAACTATAATCCTGCTGGCCGATAACGGAATTTTCACGTCATTAAACGGTCTTCTTGGGAGGCGTGGTGAAAGCGCCGGCATTCTTCAAGCTGGCGACCTTGGAGTCATCATAGCCGAGAACTTCTTTAAGTATCTCTTCGGTGTGCTCGCCCAGTAGCGGTGAACGCTTGATATCGGCCGGGGAGTCGGAAAGCTTGATCGGCATGCCGATGTTGTACCAGATTCCGCGTTGCGGATGGTCGAGCTCGACGTACATGTTGCGCAGCTTGACATGTTCATCATTGGCTAGGTCTTCAGTGCTCATAATCGGACCGCACGGCACGTCAAGTTCGTTCAGGATCGCCATAAGCTCGCGTTTGGTGTAGCTGGATGCGAACTTTTCAATCAGCGCCCACATTTTGCCCTGATGCTTGCGACGCTCGCCGATAGTGGCGAAATTCGGATCCTTGGCTAATGCCTCACCACCGATGCGCTTGGCGAGCGCATCCCACACTGCTTCCTGCACCACCACGTAGATGTAATCATTAGGTCCTCCCGGCTTGCACTTGATTGCGTTGCCGAGCTGGCCGCCGCCGGAGTCGTTGCCGCTACGCGGAGTTGCCTTGAGTCCCTTGGTGGGTATGGAATACTCTGAAAGCTCGCCGCGCGTCAGCCGCTGATGATCGCGCCATTTCACACGGCACAGATTCATTACCGAATCCATCATGGCCACCTCCACATACTGCCCCTTGCCAGTCTTGTTGCGCTGGTGCAGCGCGGCAAGAATGCCAATGACAAGATGCAGCCCTGTACCCGAGTCACCGATCTGGGCTCCGGTCACATATGGCGGGCCGTCGAACCCTCCGGTGGTGCTCATCCCGCCGCCCATCGCCTGAGCTACGTTCTCGTATGCCTTGAAATCAGCATAGGGGCCGCTCGAGCCAAAGCCCTTGATCGAAGCCATTACGATGCGCGGATTTATCTGATTCACTTTTTCCCATGTGAAGCCAAGGCGGTCAAGCACGCCGGGGCCGAAATTCTCCATCACCACGTCGCACTTCTTGAGGAGCTCTATGAATATTTCCTTACCCATATGGTTCTTCATGTTCACGGTAATCGAACGCTTGTTGCAGTTGAGCATGGTGAAGTACAGGCTGTCGGCATTGGGAACATCGCGCAGCTGCCCGCGCGTAGCATCGCCCGCCGGCGACTCGAACTTGATGACGTCAGCACCGAGCCAGGCCATAAGTTGCGAAGCGGTCGGGCCCGCCTGCACGTGCGACATGTCAAGAATACGAATGCCGGACAAAGCTTTATCCATATTGCCTCCTCACAAAAATCATAACCTCGTCCCCGCAGGTTAACGCGGATAAACGCGAATTATAAATGAATGAGAAGAAGAATGCCTCGTGCGACAAGCGAGAATCAACCGTGCCGAGGCGGAACGAAACCGGAACCCTGTTACTTGTACATGGTTTGGTTCATGGTTCCGCTCGAATACACCTCGCGGTCGATTACCACGTCCACTAGGGCGGGTCTGCCGGAATCGCGTGCGTACTCAAGCGCCGGACGGATTTCCTCGGGTTTGGTTACTCGTATGCCGACGCCGCCCAACGCTTCAGCAAACTTGTCGAAGCGGACATCAGCAAGCACATTACCCACATCGCCGCGCCCAGGGTATTTCCTTTCCTGGCCGTAACGAATCTGGTTCCAAGACGAATTGTTGCCGATTACGCCGACAAAAGGCAGTTTGTTCCGCACCATGGTTTCGAAGTCAAAACCGGTGAGCCCGAAAGATCCGTCGCCAAACAAAACCACCACGTCGCGTTCGGGCTGGGTCAGTTTTGATGCCAGCGCAAAACCAGTGCCCACACCGAGAGTGCCCAGGGGGCCAGGATCCATCCATCCGCCGGGTTTGTGCGGCTTGACGATCGAACCCGAGAACGTCACGATATCGCCGCCATCGCCGATGAAGACCGTATCTTCCAGCAAAAACTCGTTGATCTCGTGGCACAACCGCACAGGGTGAATCGGTCTGGCGCCCGCTTTGATAATGGCGTCGTTCTTGCCCTCGGTCTTTACCTCTTCTTCGCGCAGCATGTTGATGAATGGGTCGTGCTTGCGCGCTACATCGCCTTTCGAGGCGTCACACATCGCATTGAGGATGGCGCGAAGATTGCCAACCAAGCCGATGTCGAAATCGCGATTGTAGCCTACGTTGCGGTAATCCATGTCAAGGATAATGATTGTCGCCTTCGGGTTGAGACGCCGGCCATAGCCCATGCGAAAGTCAAGTGGTGTGCCCGCTAGGAAAATAACATCGGCATTATCAAACGCGGTCTTGCGCGACGGCATGAAGTTATAGGGGTGTTTCCTTGGGAACGAGCCGCGTGCTGCGCCGTTGACATAAATCGGGATGTTGAACTGGCGCGCGAAACGGTCCATAGCGTCATGCGCGCGGCAGGTGCGTGCCTGCGTCCCGAACAGCGCGACCGGACGCTCTGCCATAGCGATGGCTTCAGCGGCCTTCGCAAGCTCGTTGGGGTCGCCCAAAAACTCGCCCTTAACACGGAAATTCTTCGGGATTCGCATCTTGGCGGCATCCACTTTACCGTCAATTACGTCGTGAGGGAATTCCAGATACGCCGGTCCCGGCGCGCCGTTGAACATTTCGCGGATTGCCTGGGACATCATTTCCGCGCAGCGCTCGGTCGTCATCACCATCGAGGAGAACTTGCTGATCGGTGTCATCATCGGCACATGGGGAAGATCCTGCAACGCTCCCATCTTGTATTGCTTGAGAGGACCGCCGCCACCCAGCAGCAGCATCGGGCTTTCGGCGCGAAACGCATTGGCCACGCCAGTGACGGCATCGGTGGTGCCGGGCCCGGCGGTCACCACTGCGCAGCCTAC
>DATHDD010000138.1:0-3907 GCA_035319205.1 Burkholderiales bacterium
GACGCCGGAGCAACAGCAACGGGTACGTTCACGGATGCGGGAATGGGTGGAACTCACCCCTGAGCAGCGCGCACAAGCACGCGAGAGATACAAGCACATGGAGAAGCTGCCGCCGGAACAGCGGCAGGAAATCAAAAAAAAATGGCATGAATACCAGGAAGAACGGGAACGCGAATCCCGTGCTGCGCCAACCCCTGCCCTGCCCACCGCGCCTAACACGGCATCTCAGCCAGCGCGCTGAAGCTTGGGCGGGTGATAATGCAACGCTGAATACCCCAGCACTCCCCAAGGAGGAAAATGCGCTATCCCTCCAGGCTGCGTCTCTGCGCCCGGACACAATCATGAGGAGTGGCAAGGAGTAAGGGGTAAAAGCTGTGAACTGTTCCCGCATTCTTCACTCCTTACCACTCATCCCTCCCGCCTCGCGCTTTATCATCACCGCCTCTCCACCCACCACATCATTGCCATTGCGGCGGCAAAAAACAAAACTGTAGGTGTAGCTGCGGAAAATAGCGGGGGCCAGTCGTTTAACAAGCCGAGATGGGCAAACAGCTTGTTCAAAAAATGAAACCCCAGGCCGAGCATGATCCCGGCAAATATTTTTGCGCTGATGCCGCCGGTACGTCTTTGGTATTGAGAAAAGGGGAGAGCCAGCATCATCATCACCATCACCGCAACCGGGTAAACCATCTTGTTCCACAGGGCGAGATCATGACGCAAGGTTTTCTGGTTATTTTCGCGCAGGTGCTGGGTGTATGTATACAGGTTCCACGCCGACATCTGCTCAGGTACCACCAATAACACATTCAGGATGTCGGGATTCAAAACCGAATACCAGTTCGCCTCAGCTATCGAATTCACCGTGGTACGGTCGGCATCGAAGCGGGTTTGCACCACGTCGCTCAGGCGCCATTTATTTTCCTTAAGATAATTCCCTTTCTTGGCAAAACTGATGGCGCGCAGATGCTGCTGCGGGTCAAACTCGTAAATTTTCACCCCCACCAGCGTGGCATCGGGAAGAATTTGCGACACGTTTACAAAGCTCATTTCATCCTTTACCCACAAACCGGAGCGGAATTCCTGCGCTACCACCAGTCTTAATGCCTTGAGGCGCAATTGGTTGGCAGCGCGCTCGCTCACAGGAGCGATGAATTCACCGAACACAAAAGTCAGCACCACAAAAATCAGGCCGGTCTGCAGCAGCGACAAAACCATGTCGTTCGCCGAAACTCCGGAGGCGCGCATCACCGTGTATTCCGAATGTATTACCAGCTGCGCCAGCGCAAGCAGGGTGCCGATCAGCGCCGCGATGGGAAATAATTCATACACATGAGCGGGCACCCTGAGCAGCACATAGAGGAGGATGTGATGCAGTTGGTAATTGGCGCCCAGGTCTCCCAGCTCATGAATCATGTCGAGCAGCGCAAACAGGGCAATAAGCGCTGAAAAAACCAGCAGGGTGCTGCTGAAAATATGCTGTCTAAGATAGCGGTTGAAAAGTTTCAAGGCTTGAAAAAGCGCAGCAAGGGCGTCAGCTTGAGACGCCGGTAAAACAGCAACAGCAGCAACACCAGCATGAATGCGTGCACTCCCCAGAAACCCAGCGTCAGGCTTATTTTCTGCTGTGCCACGAGTCCGCGGGCAATGCTCAAGCTGTTGCTGTAGACCATGTATACTGCAAGCGCCAAAATCAGGTTGAAGGAGCGCCCGACTCGCGGGTTGACAAAGCTCAAGGGTATCGCCAGCAGCGCAAGAAGCAGCGCGCTCAAAGGCAGACCGGCGCGCCACACAAACTCTGCGAGGCTCGCCGGACTGCCTTCATGCAGCAAATCGCGCGTGGATATCCCGCGCCCCTGCGGCACTTGCTGTGTCGCCTCATAAGGCTCGATGCGTATATCATATTTGTCGAAATCCGTGATTTTATATTCTGGAGAGCCGGGCGGCCCTTCGTAGCGCCGGCCATGCAACAGCACCAGGAAACGGTCGCCGTTCGCGCGCGTTTCCTGATAACCGTTTTTAGCCACCATGATTCCCAATTGCTGGTTCTGCACCGAGCTCACAAAAATATCGGATACCGTGTCGCCCTCACCCGCGGCGCTTCCCACGAAATACACGCGATCCGCCTGCCTGGATTCGCGGAACACCCCGGGCGTTGGGGTGGCGACGTCATCGCGTGCTTCCAGCTGGCGACGGTATTGTTCACTTTTGCCGAACGCCCACGGCGAAAGAAACAGGCTCAGAATCGCAATAATGGCAACCAGTGGAACGGCAAACGTGAGCACAGGGCGGACCCAGGCGGTTATGCTGATGCCGGAACTGAACCAGACGATCATTTCGGAGTCCCGGTAACTGCGGGTAAGGCTCACCAACACCGAAATAAACAGGGTCAAGGCCATCAATACCGGAAGGAGGTAGATCGCCATGAAACCGAGCAGTGCGATGACACCTTCGGGGGCAACCGTCCCGCTCGCCGCGGCACCGAGAAAACGCACCAGCTGCGTGACTATAATGATGGCGAACATCACCACAAACACCGCCAGCGCAACGTCGGCGAATTCACGCAGTATGGCACGGCGGAATATCATGATTTCCCTGATCGCTGTTTTTGACTTTTCATAAAAACTCTGTGGATAATGCAGTGTTGTCCGGCATTATTGGAAAATTATCGGAAGGAGTGTAGTGTGGAATTTAGCATAAAAATTGGCAGCTTGGAAAAGCAGCGCAGCGAGTGCGTGGTGACCGGGGTATTCGCGCCGCGCAAACTCTCTCCTTCGGCGAGCTTGATAGACCGGGTTTCCGGCGGCTACCTGAGCGGCATCACCCGCCGCGGTGACATGCAGGGCAAGCCCGGCTCCACCCTGCTTCTGCACAACGTTCCGAAGATAGCCTCGGAGAGAGTACTGCTGGTAGGCCTGGGACGCGAGCAGGAGTTCAATGAGCAGCAATATCTTGATGCGGTGCGTGCGGCGGTCAAGGCACTTAACGAAACCGGCGTGCCGGAAGCCGTGCTGGGCCTTGCGGAGCTGCCGGTCAAGAAGCGCGACATCGGCTGGAAAGTATTGCAAACCGTTCTGGTTGCGATGGAGTCAAGCTACCGCTTTGACCGCTTGAAAAGCAAGCGCGATGTAGAGAAAAAACAGCTCGACAAACTGACCTTGATGGTGGAGCGCAGCCAGTCAAATCGGGGCGAAGCAGCGCTCAAGCAAGCGCTTGCCATCGCCGAGGGAGTGAAGCTCACCAAGGACTTGGGCAATTTGCCGCCCAACATCTGCACTCCGGGATATCTCGCCGAACAGGCTTCTCAAATCGCCAAAAAATACAACCTCAAGGCCGAAGTGCTGGAGCAAAAAGACATGGAAAAGCTCGGCATGGGTTCGCTGTTGTCGGTTGCCCGCGGCAGCAATCAACCTCCCAAGCTAATTGTGCTGCAATATTCCGGCGCGGCCAAGAAGCATAAACCGGTGGTGCTGGTCGGCAAGGGCGTCACCTTTGATACTGGCGGCATCTCGATCAAGCCCGCTGCGGAAATGGATGAAATGAAATTCGACATGTGCGGTGCGGCGAGCGTTCTGGGCTCAATCAAGGCGGCGGCGCAAATGCGCCTGCCGCTTAACGTGGTAGGCATTATACCCACCACCGAAAACATGCCCAGCGGCAACGCCAGCCGGCCGGGCGATATAGTCACCAGCATGTCCGGGCAAACCATCGAAATTCTCAATACCGATGCTGAAGGCCGCCTCATTCTGTGCGATGCGCTCACATATGCCGAACGTTTCAACCCGGCTGTGGTAATTGATATCGCCACACTCACCGGTTCTTGCGTGATAGCCCTCGGCCATGTTGCGTCCGGCCTCTTCAGCAGCGACGAGGCTCTGGCGCGCGAGTTGCTGAATGCGGGCGAATACGC
>DATHDD010000139.1:0-7788 GCA_035319205.1 Burkholderiales bacterium
GGAGCATTCGTTGACCTCGCGGCTGACGGAAGAGCACCGCAAGACGGCCATTCGCGCCGGGCTTAACTACGTCACGGACGGGCTCGCCGGAATCCGCAGGCAGCGCGCCGGGAATGGCTGGATTTACTTTGCTCCCAACGGCTCGCGGATTACCGGTGCAGCGCAGCGCAAACGCATCAGCGCGCTGGTGATTCCTCCGGCATGGAGCGATGTATGGATTTGCCCTGATCCAAAAGGCCACATCCAGGTGACCGCGCGCGATGCGCGCGGGCGCAAGCAATACCGCTACCATCCCTTGTACCGCGAAGCGCGCGACCGCTCGAAATTCCGCCGCATGCTCGAGTTCAGTGAAATCCTCCCGGATATCCGGGAGCGTATCGAGAGCGACCTTCGCGCGCGCGACTTGACGCGCCGCCAAATTCTCGCCACCGTTGTGCGCTTGCTGGACAAGACGCTGATCCGCGTCGGCAACTACGAGTACCTCCGCGAGAACCGCTCATTCGGACTCACCACGCTGCGCGACCGGCACGTCGAGGTCAAAGGGGCGAATCTGCGCTTCAGCTTCCGCGGCAAGAGCGGAGTCAACCACACGGTTGCCATAACCGACCGCCGGCTCGCGCGTATCATCCAACAGTGCCAGGATTTGCCGGGTCAAGAATTGTTCCAATACCTCGACGCATCCGGCAAGCGCCAAGCTATTTCATCCGACGACGTAAACGCTTATCTGCGCGAAATCACCGGGCGCGACATCACGGCCAAGGATTTCCGCACCTGGGCGGGAACCATGCTGGCCGCCAAGGAACTGTGCGCGATGGGGCCTGCAAAGAGCCGCCGCGAAGCGGAGCGGAACATGGTCCGGGCAATCGACGCGGTGGCCAAGCGACTTGGTAATACCCGCGCCGTGTGCCGTAAATACTACGTGCACCCGGGGCTGGTGCTGGCCTATCTCCAGGGACTCACCGCCCCGCTCTCATCTGCTCCGATGCCAAACCGCGAGCGCCGTGAGCGGCCCGCTGCCGCACTGCGGCGCGACGAGGTCGCGGTGCTGCAATTCCTCCAAAAGTCAGAAAGGGCAAAAGTCTAATTATACGATTTCAGGACGCACTCATTTCACTGGTAGTGCAGCGGTTCGAATTTCCATTCTGAATAGCATTTCCATTTCCCGCCGAAAGCGCACCGCAGGATTATCTTCATTCACCATCACGTCGTTCCAAGCAAGGGGTGCGCCAGCACGTATGGTTTTTTCAGCTTTATCCCATGCGCAACTCCAATGGGCAGGCCACCCAGCGCGAGTGAATCGCCAGCCGGCATGAGCTTGCCGGTCGCGTCAATTACAATCTCCAAACCGTCAGCGGCGATCAGCGCCATCGCATCGTCGGCGACAAAAGTGGTGCCGCGCCTCGATGCTTCGGCAAGACTTTTGGCGCTGAACTGTTCATCCGGCCAGCCGCAGCGCCGCAATGCCTCACGCGCGCGCTGAGGCGCAAGGTCAGCGATGGCCACGAGATGCATTCCCGGCATGCGCTGCGCCTGCGCGAGAAACATCGAGCCGAATTTGCCTGCTCCGATCAACCCCACGCACAATGACTTGCCGGATTGCGCTTGCCGATTTAATAATTGGTATAAATTCATGTGGTCATTTTAGCCAATTCAGCGGGCGGCGGCGCTATAATGGTGAAGCTTCAAAGGCTCATTTAACCAAATCGAATAAACCATGGTCTTTTCTCTCGGGGAACACAAAGTCAAATTCATCGGCGAGCACCATTTCATCGCTGACAGCGCTGTCGTCATCGGCATGGTGGTCATGGAAAACAATACCAGCATCTGGTACAACGCGGTGGTGCGCGGCGACAATGAAATCCTGACCATCGGCGAGAACTCCAACGTGCAGGACGGAGCCGTGCTGCACACCGACAAGGGCGTCAAGTTCACCATTGGCAAATATGTTTCTGTCGGCCATATGGTCATGCTGCACGGCTGCACCATCGGCGACAACTGCATTATCGGCATCAACAGCGTGATTCTCAACCACGCGGTCATAGGCAAAAACTGCATCATCGGCGCGAATGCCCTGGTCCCCGAGGGCAAGGTCATTCCAGACGGCTCAGTGGTACTGGGCTCGCCCGGCAAAGTGGTGCGCCAGGTAACCGCAGACGAAATAGCGATGATCAAATGGAACGCGGAAGACTACGTGAAAAACTTCAAGCGCTATCAAAAGCAGCTCAAGGTTGATGCGCGTTAACTTTTAAGGAGTGGCCAATGCAAAAAAAAGTCCTGACACTGGAAATGGCGAAGCGCATCGCCGCAGCGGCCGAAGCCAAAGCTCAAGCCAACCAATGGCGGGTGGTAATTGCCATCGTGGATGACGGCGGGCATCTGGTTTACCTGCAGCGCGCCGATGGTTCGCAGTTCGGCAGCGTGGAGGTGGCAATAGGCAAGGCGTATTCGGCAATCGCGTTCAAGCGCCCGACCAAAGGCTGGGAGGAGCGGCTTGCCGAAGGACGTCTGGGTTATTTATCCCTGCCCGGTGCGGTACTGCTTGAAGGCGGGCTGCCGCTCAGCGTAGACGATCAAGTGATAGGCGCAATTGGCGTTTCAGGCGTGAAATCCTCGGAAGATGCCGAGATCGCTGCGGCGGGTGCAGCGGCGTTGCGGTAGATTAAATAATGACCAAGTTCGGTTTCGTTATCAGGACCCGCAACGGGCTCACCGTGGATAACCTGGTGATCCACGGCAGGGACCAGGCTGACGCGGAACGCAAGCTAGGCCAAATGTACTTGCACTTCGAAATTCTGGGGTGCCAGGTGATACAGGAAAAAAAAGAAACGCCGGCTAAAGAAACGGCGACTTTTGAGGACATTGTGTCCCTCATCGCCAAGCAGGAAAATCCAAAATAAGTTAATTCATAAACCCGCAGGCCATCAGCTCGCACAGCAGCGCGTGATAATCCTGCGCTCCGCGGCTTCCCGGCGCGTGCGTGAACACATCCTCATTGCAGGCCGGGCTCTCGGCCAAGCTGACATTTTCTGAAATGCGCGTCTCGCACAGCTCTGAACCAAACTTCTCGCTGATCTGGCGGTAAATCTCCCAAGACATTTTGCGCCGGGCATCAAAGCGCGTCATCACATAGCGCCGTTCCACGTGTTTTTTTAGCACATGTTCAAGGGCCTTGAGAGTCTTTTCGACTTGCATCACCCCTTTCAGCGCCAGATAATCGGCAGAGATTGGCACCAGCACCCGGTCGGAAGCGATAATGGCGTTAAGCGAAAGCACCCCCAGCATCGGGCAGCAGTCAATCAGAATCGGCCGGCCGGTGTTGAGGTTTTCTTTGACTATGCCCGAGTTCAGCCGATTGAGCGCATTCGGTCCCTTGCCGAACTGCGTGTCCACCTTCGAGAGTTCCACGTGCGAAGGAATAATCTGCCAGCCGTCGCCAATGTTGCGAATCAGCGTGGAGAGCGTGCGCGCATCATTGTAGAAACCGTAAATGCTGTCTGCGCTGGACGTCACATGCGCGCCGCTGATGGCGGATAAATGCGCCTGCGGGTCGAGGTCTATCGCCAACGGCTTGCGCTCCAGCCTGGCGAGCGCCGCCGTAAGATTGAGCGTGGCGGTGGTCTTCCCTACCCCACCTTTCTGGTTGAATACCGCGATTTTCGCCATGGCTGGATAATCCGGGTTTAATCCGCGAAAATATAATATCCACCTATTTTCACGGTTTGGCAAAGGCGCATTTCACATCTTTAGTTAAGGAGGAAAATCATGCTGCTCAAGGGATCTTGTCACTGCAAGGCGGCGCGTTTCACGGTCGAATCGCGCACTCCATATCCCTACATGCACTGTTACTGCTCGATCTGCCGCAAGACTGCGGGCGGCGGCGGTTACGCCATCAATATCATGGGCGAAGCGGACACTCTTAAAGTGAATGGCCGCAAAAACCTTTCCGTATACAGAGCGCGGATTGAAGACGAAAAAGGCAGAAAAATCCTCAGTACTGCACGCAGGTATTTTTGCAGGAAATGCGGTTCTGCTTTGTGGCTCGCAGACCCGCGCTGGGCGCAGTGGGTCTACCCTTTCGCTTCAGCCATCGACACGCCGCTTCCGGTGCCGCGCTGGCATGATCATGTACTGTTGAATTACAAGGCGCCATGGGCGGAAGTGCCGAAACGCAAGCGCGACAGATACTTTCGCGAATTTCCAAGGGAAGCAATTATCAATTGGCACAAGAGGCATGGCCTGTACGAGAGGAAATGAAACATCAGCTGCGCGCCCAGCCCTTGGCACGGCGAAGCGCTTTTTGCCATCTCGCCTGCAGTTGCTGCGCCTTATCGCGGCTCATTTTCGGCTCATACATGCGGTCCGCCCGCCACTGCGCTTCGATGTCTTTTCGGTTTTTCCAATAACCCACAGCAAGTCCTGCCAGATAAGCCACGCCCAGAGCTGTGGTCTCTGTAACCCTGGGATGCACCACTGGAACGCCGAGCAAATCGGCCTGAAACTGCATCAAGAGTTCGTTCTTGGTTGCGCCGCCATCCACCCGCAGCTCCGATAACTGGGTCTTGGCATCGGCCCGCATGGCGCTGAGCAAATCAGCGCTCTGAAAAGCAATGCTCTCCAATGCAGCGCGGGCGATATGCGCCGCGGTACTGCCACGGGTAAGCCCCATGATGGTGCCTCTCGCATAAGCGTCCCAATGCGGACTGCCCAGGCCCGCAAACGCCGGTACCAGGTACACTCCGCCGTTATCGGGAACTGTTGCAGCCAGCCTTTCCACCTCGTCTGAAGAACGGATTATTCCCAAACCATCGCGCAACCACTGCACCACTGCGCCAGCGATAAATACACTGCCTTCGAGCGCATATTCGAGGCGATTGCCGATGCCCCAGGCCACGGTGGTCAAGAGCCTGTTGTGCGACTTCACCAGCTTGTGGCCGGTGTGCATCAGCATGAAACAGCCGGTGCCGTAGGTATTCTTCACCATTCCCGGCCTGAAACAGCACTGTCCAAACAGCGCCGCCTGCTGGTCACCGGCTATTCCCGCAATCGGGATGCGCGCGCCCAAAATGTCTGCCCGGGTTTCAGCGACGAACCCACTCGATGGACACACCGCCGGCAACAAGGAATGCGGCACGCCGAAAATAGCCAGCAGCTTGTCGTCCCAGTTGCCGGTGCGAATGTTGTAGAGCAGCGTGCGCGAAGCGTTGCTGGCATCAGTGATATGCGCGGCACCTCCGGAAAGTTTCCAGATGAGCCAGCTATCCACCGTGCCGAAAGCCAGGTTTCCGGATTCGGCTCCTTTCCTCGCGCCGCCGACATGATCGAGAATCCATCGCAATTTGGTGCCTGAAAAATAAGGATCAAGCAGCAGGCCGGTCTTGACTGAAACGGACAAATTAAAGCCTTTCTTTTTCAATTGGTCGCAGAATTTCGCGGTGCGGCGGTCCTGCCACACGATGGCGTTGCACAAAGGCTCGCCAGTTTTGCGGTGCCACACCACTGTGGTCTCGCGCTGGTTGGTAATGCCGATAGCTGCGATGCCGGCTGCCGTAATCCCTGCCCGCTGCAAAGCCAGCCGGGCTACGTTTAGTTGCGTAGACCAGATTTCGTTGGGATCCTGTTCCACCCATCCGGGTTGTGGATAGTGTTGCGTGAGTTCCTGCTGCGCCTGCGCACGTATGGTTCCGGCATGGTCGAAGACGATGGCACGCGAACTGGTCGTGCCTTGGTCCAAAGCCAGGATGAAAGACATAAGTTTATTTCTTCAAGTATTGTGGAAAATCGGTAATCAGGCCGGCAAGGTTCAATCCGGCGCAATGCCGATGTTCGAAAGGCGTGACCGCGCCATAAACAAATGAACGCCATCCCGAAGCCGCGGCGTCCCGCAGCATTTCTTCGTCGAGGATATTGTAGTCCCAAACAATGCTCCTGATTTTCCGCAGGTCAGTATGGCGGTTCAGCAGGTCCTGCAATTGCACGGGACGATGCGCAACCAAAAGCCCGCAATCCACCTCCAGCGATTCGGCGCAACGCACCACCAGCTCATGCCGAAATGAAGTCACAAACAGCTTTCGGCTAAGCTGAAAACGCCGCAGGATGTCCAGCACTGCAGGAAACGCATCAGGGGTTTTGATTTCGATGTTCCACAGGATGTCATGGAAACGCTCCAGCGCCTCGTCCAGGGTTGGGACGGGGCGAGCGAGCGTCTGTTCGATTTCGCGCCGGGTCAACTCCGCCACCTGTTGACGATTGCCGAGCACACGGTCGTGAATCAGCAGCGCCTGTCCATCGCGGCTTAGGCGCACATCGGTTTCGATGCCATCCAGGCCCAGCGCCGCCGCAGCCTCGAAGGCTGCAAGCGTGTTTTCCGGAGCAAACTTATGATATCCGCGGTGAGCTAACAACAGCATGGCTAGTTCGCCTATGAAAGAAACCCTTGAAGCATGAGAATTTTTTCTTTTATCCTATATCTTAACTGAACCGAGGTTGTATTTCCCTGCCTCCTGCGGCGGCATCTTCCCGCTATCGGGAAAACCGTAAGCTGCATATAATATGCATGCATAATCAGAGAATCAGGCTGGGAATAGCTGTAGGGCGCTACTTTCACAGCACATAATCGGAATCTGCAGAGTAGATTTGCGCAAATGAACCCAAAAACCATATACACCAAGACCGGCAAGGGCATGCTGGAGATGAAGAACAAATCCCTGCCTAAGGACATCAGCCGGGTGTTGACGCTCATTGACGGCAAATCCAATGTCGGAAGCATTCTCGGCAAAGAAGATAAGTCCGGTGAAGCCAAGCTCAAGGATATGTTGAAAAAGCTGGAGGACGAAGGCTATATCCGCGTATTTTCTGCCGGAGAAACCATTTTTTCGCCTAACGACCTCGATTTCACCAAGGGAGTGGTTGTATCAGAAATCAAAGCCGATGTTTATAACGAAGCCAAGGCACGCCAGCAGGCGCAAAGCCAGCCTCCCAAGCCAGGGCTTACCCAGCCGCCCCCCAGGCCGGGATTTACCCAGCCGCCCCCCAGACCGGGACAAACCCAGCCGCAATCTAGACCGGCATCAGCTCCGCCTTCCATACACGACTTAGCTCGCGCCGAGGCTGAAGCCCGAGTGAAAAGGGAAGCCGAGGAAAAAACCAGGAAAGAAGCTGAGGCCCGCGCGAAAGCGGAAGCGGAGGCGCGAGCAAAAAAAGAAGCGGAAGCGAAAGCAAAAACGGATATGGAAGCCCGTCTTAGAGCCGAAGCCGAAGCCAAAGTCAGGCGGGAAGCCGAAGCTAAACGCGAAGCTGAGGCGAAATTGCGGGCGGAAGCGGAAGCGCGCGTCCGCGCCGAGGCGGAAGCCAAGGCCAAGCGTGAAGCCGAAGCGAGAGCAAAAGCGGAAGCCGAGGCCAGGATAAAGGCGGAAGCAGAGGCTAAAGCGAAGGCGGAAGCAAAAGCGATTGAAGAAGCCGCAGCCAAAGCACGCAGGGAAGCGGAGGCCAAAGCCAAGGCAGAAGCGGAGGCCAAAGCCAGAGCCGAAGCGGAAGCACGCGCCAAGGTGGAAGCGGAAGCCCGAGCCAGAAGGGAAGCAGAAGAAAAACTGCAGGCAGAAGCACGGAGGAAAAAGGAAGAAGCCGAGCTCAGGGCCCGGTATGAGCAAGAAGCGAGAGCTAAAATTGAGGCGGAAGCCAAGGCCAGAGCTAAGGCGGAAGCCAGAGCCAAACCAGAACTGAAAATAGAAGAAGAAGCGGATTCGATAATGAGAATCCAGGCAGATTCGATAATGAGAATCCAGGCAGAAA
>DATHDD010000140.1:0-3114 GCA_035319205.1 Burkholderiales bacterium
CCTTAAAAAAGGCTCTCAGCCGAAAAACCCCACAATCTGTTCAATCTATGCTAAACCTCCATCCAAACCTTCCACGCCAACCACAGCTTGCGAATAGGCGTTAGATCAACGCGTCGCAGCAAGATACGACAACCGTCCTTCCTGATTTCCCGCAGCAAGCTGCGGTAGATTGCCGCCAGCGCCATCCTCGCGCGCAGCGCCTTCCGCTCAACCGCAGAAAATTCAGAAGTTGCGCGATTATAGCAACTTTCTGCCTTGTCAATAGCAAATTCAATCAACTTTTTCAAGTTTTCTGTTTCGTGCAAGTTGAGAATATCCGCCGCCGATACACCGAAGCGCTCGAGTTCGTCCTGCGGAAGCAGGATTCGATTGTGTATTGCGTCGCCCCGAGTGTTCAGAATGACATGGGTAAGCCCAAAAGCCAGTCCCAGCTGTTGAGCGTGTTTCAAGGCATTTGGATCGCTTAGCCCGAGAATGCGCGCGGCAAGCTGCTCGGCAAGCCCGCTGGTGCGGCAGCAATAATCTTGCAACGAGCGGAAGTCGGTGTAACGGTTTATGAGCAAACCGCTTTCCACGCCACCAATCAGCTGCAGTAGAAGTTCTTGCGGCAGGCCGAACCGAGCAGCCACCGGCAGCAGCGCTTGGGTGACCGGATGTTGTGCGCGCCCGCCAAAAGCTGTTGCGAGTTCCTGTCGCCACCAGTTGAGTTTGATTTGCCCTAACGCGGGATCGGAACATTCCCTCGCGCTGTCCTCTATTTCGCGGCAGAAGGCGAAAAGGGCAGTGAGTGCGTGGCGTTTTTCCGCTGACAGAAAGAGAACACTGTAATAAAAACTGGATCCGGTTGGCGCCGCCTGGTCACGGCAATACTCGTCAGGTTTCATTTGCCTGAGTTAAATAGAAATGCGTGCCTAGGTCAAAATCTCTAATATATTATATTTGTATATCAATATATTGCATGATATATTTAAAGTTAAAGCTGGAAGTACAATACTTAATATATTAAACTGATGCCATTGCGAAAGTGGCGGAATTGGTAGACGCACTGGATTTAGGTTCCAGCGCCGCAAGGCTTGGGGGTTCGAGTCCCTCCTTTCGCACCAAGCCGGGTTGCGTAGACCAGGCGACCTTATATTAATAGCGGCTCTTTTAGGGTAATGAAATGCAGTCAAGCGTGGAAAATTTAGGCCGGTTGCAGCGGCGCCTCAGCATGGCGCTACCGCTTGCCAAGATTGACGATGAGGTGAATAACAGGTTGAAGCACCTGGCTCGCACCGTGAAATTGCACGGTTTCCGACCAGGCAAAGTGCCCCTCAAGCTCATTGCCCAGCACTATGAGGCACAGGTCCGTCAGGAAGTGCTGGGAGACGTTTTGCAAAAAAGTTTTAGCACCGCGGTGCGCGAGCAAAACATAAAGGTAGCAGGCTATCCCAAGTTTGAGGCCAAGCCGCCACAAGCCGGAAGCCAGCAGTTTGAATGTATCGCTACATTTGAAATATATCCGGAAGTGAAACTCGGGGACATTTCCGGGGAGAAGATCAGCCGGCCGGTGGTGGAGGTAGGAGAAGATCAAGTGGCGAAAACCCTGGAGATTCTGCGCAAGCAACGTGTTTCTTATCACGCCGTGGAGCGTGAAGCCAGAGAACGTGATCAGGTAACAATTGATTTCCGCGGCACCATATCCGGCGAGGAATTCGCCGGCGGCCAGGGCAAAGAAGCGGCATTAGTTCTGGGAGACGGACGTTTGCTACCGGAATTCGAAAAACAAGTTGCCGGAATGCGCGCAAATGAAACCAAGGTATTTGAATTAACTTTTCCGGAGGATTATCATGGGAAAGAAGTGGCGGGGAAAACCGCCTCTTTCGAGGTTACGCTAAAACGGATTGCGGAACCCATGCTGCCTGAAATCGATGCCGAGTTCGCCAAAAACTTCGGCGTGCGGGATGGCGATCTGGAAAAACTGAAACGCGAGGTCAAGGGCAGTCTGCTGAAGGAAGCGAAAACTCGCGTGCAAGCCAGAATCAAGGATCAGGCTATGCAGGCTTTGCTTAATGTTACGCAGGTTGATCTTCCGCAGTCTCTGGTGGAAATGGAAACCCATCGCTTGATGGAAAATACGCGCAAGGACCTCGAGTCACGTGGCATAAAAACCAAAGAACTGCCGGCGCAGCACGATCTATTTCATGAACAGGCCAAGCGCCGTGTCAATCTCGGCTTGATTATCGCCGAGCTGGTAAAAATTCACGGTATTCGACCCAAACCGGAACAGGTGCGAGCCATAGTTGAACAACACGCGCAAGGTTACGAACACCCGGATCAGGTGGTGAAGTGGTATTATTCCACTCCGGAACGCCTGAATGACATCGAATCAATGGTACTGGAAGATAATGTAGTGGAATGGGTGATGAAGCAGGCGAAAGTGGAAGACAGGCCGATGAAATTTGACGAACTAATGGAAAACGCTTAAATGATAAAGAATCGAGATTTGGAACCGCGCGGGCTGGGTTTGGTTCCGATGGTGATCGAGCAGAGCGGCCGGGGCGAGCGCGCTTACGATATTTATTCGCGCCTGTTGAAGGAGCGGGTGGTATTCCTGGTTGGGCCGGTGGATGAAATCACCGCCAACCTCATTGTGGCGCAGCTTCTGTTTCTCGAATCCGAAAACCCGGACAAGGAAGTTTATTTTTATATCAATTCCCCCGGCGGCTCGGTGTCTGCCGGGCTGGCAATTTACGATACCATGCAGTTTATCAAGCCGGACGTCAGCACGCTGTGCGTTGGACAGGCAGCAAGCATGGGTGCGCTCTTGCTCGCGGCTGGAGCCAAAGGCAAGCGCTTCTGCCTGCCCAATTCGCGTGTATTGATTCACCAGCCGATGGGCGGTTTTCAGGGGCAGGCCTCCGATATAGAAATTCACGCCAAGGAGATACTCTATCTGCGGCAGCGCCTGAATGAGATCATGGCCAAGCATACCGGACAGAGCATCAAGACCATCGAGAAAGATACTGACCGCGATACTTTCCTGAGTGGCGAGGAAGCGGTGAAATATGGAATCGCAGACCTGGTTCTGGTGAGCAGAACTGAAAGCGTTGCCTGATGTCCTATAGCTTAAGA
>DATHDD010000141.1:0-8571 GCA_035319205.1 Burkholderiales bacterium
GTAATCGCAAGCGCTTACGCTATAATATGCAGTCTTTTGAAATTGAGGAATATTTATGCCGATATACGAATATCGCTGCGCTTCATGCGGCTCTAAGACAGAAGTATTGAGGAAAATCAGCGATGCCCCGCTGACTATCTGCCCTGAATGTGGAAAGTCCAGCATGCATAAACTGGTTTCCGCCGCCGGGTTCCAGCTGAAAGGCAAAGGCTGGTATGCCACCGATTTCAAGGGAGGAGAGAAGCCTAAAAAGGAAGAACCCAAAACCGGTGAAGAGAAAAAACCCGCAGCGACTTGCGGGGGCGGCACTTGCCCGGCCTGTGAATAATTAATGAAACGTTATTTCATTACCGGACTTCTGATTTGGGTACCGCTGGTTGTCACGCTGTGGGTGCTGGATTTTTTGTTCAGCACCATGGATCAGAGCCTACGTCTGCTTCCGCCGGGGTGGCGTCCCGAAGCATTGTTCGGTTACCACATTCCCGGGCTGGGCGCGATTATCACTCTGCTGGTAGTGTTTCTCACCGGATTGATCACTGCCAATATGCTTGGCCAGCGCCTGGTGAAATTTTGGGAATGGCTGCTGTCACGCATTCCGGTGGTGAAAACGATTTACAGCAGCGTCAAGCAAGTGAGCGATACGCTGCTATCCGGCCAGGGCCAAGCATTTCGCAAGGCGCTGCTGGTGCAATATCCGCGTGAAGGATCGTGGATCATCGCCTTTCAAACCGGCCGGCCGGGCGGTGATGTCACCAATTATCTTAAAGGCGAATATGTGAGTGTTTATGTGCCAACTACCCCCAATCCCACATCAGGTTTTTTTCTGATGGTGCCGAAGAGTGATGTGATAGAACTCGACATGAGCGTGGATGAAGCGCTTAAATACATTATCTCTATGGGAGTAGCCGCGCCGCATAATCACAAAAAAACTGGCTAAAACCACGGTTTCGTCCCGACTTCAATTCCGGAATTTCCGACCTTCATCATGATGCGTACTGAGTATTGCGGCCTCGTCAGCCGGAAGCATCTGCAGCAAAGCGTGACCCTGTGCGGCTGGGTGCACCGGCGACGCGACCACGGGGGCGTGATCTTCATCGACTTGCGCGACCGCGAAGGGCTGGTGCAGGTAGTATGCGATCCCGATCGGCCGGAAATGTTCAAGATCGCGGAAAAAATTCGCAATGAATTCGTTTTGAAAGTTACCGGCAAGGTGCGCCACCGCCCAGAAGGCACGGCGAATCCGGATTTGACCAGTGGCGAGGTGGAAGTACTTGCGCACGATATCGAGATTTTGAATTCCTCGCTAACGCCGCCGTTTCAGCTCGACGATGATAATCTTTCCGAAACCATACGGCTTACTCACCGGGTGATCGACTTGCGCCGGCCGCAAATGCAGGCAAATCTCAATCTGCGTTATAAAGTTGCGATGGCAGTGCGGAAATTCCTCGACGCGCATGGCTTCCTGGATATTGAAACGCCGATGCTCACCAAATCCACGCCGGAAGGCGCGCGCGATTACCTGGTGCCTTCGCGCATGTATCCCGGGCAGTTTTTCGCGCTACCGCAATCGCCGCAGTTGTTCAAGCAGCTTTTGATGATTGCGGGGTTCGACCGCTATTACCAGATCACCAAATGTTTCCGCGACGAAGACCTGCGCGCCGACCGCCAGCCGGAATTCACGCAGATCGATGTCGAAACATCATTTCTGAACGAAGTCGAGATAACCGGGTTGATGGAAGAATTGATCCGCAACGTATTCAAGGAAGTAATGCGGGTTGAACTGCCCAAGCCTTTCCCGCGTCTTTCATATCAGGAAGCGATGTCGCGCTATGGCTCGGACAAGCCCGACCTGCGCGTGCCACTTGCCCTTTCCGAGCTTACCGATTTGATGAAAGCGGTAGAGTTCAAGGTCTTCCGTTCCGCCGCTGAACTGTCCGATGGGCGTATCGCCGCGTTGCGCGTGCCGAAAGGGGGCGATCTCACGCGCAAAGAAATCGATGATTACACCGCTTTTGTCGGAATTTACGGCGCCAAGGGGCTTGCCTACATCAAAATAAATGATAAAGCTAAAGGAGCAGAAGGTCTGCAATCGCCGATACTCAAGTTTCTGCCCGCGAGCGTAATTAAAACCGTAATCGAGCGCACCGCAGCGGAAAACGGCGATTTGATTTTCTTTGGCGCCGGCCGGGCAAAAATCGTCAACGACTCTTTAAGCGCGCTGCGCGAAAAGATCGGCCATGAAAAAGGTTTTGCAGCCCCGGGATGGAGACCGCTATGGGTCACGGACTTCCCCATGTTCGAGTGGAACGAGGAAGAAAAACGCTGGGATCCGCTGCACCATCCCTTCACTTCGCCCAAGGATGGACACGAGTCTTTCCTCGACAGCGACCCGTCCAAAGCACACGCTAAAGCTTATGACATGGTTCTGAACGGCTGGGAAATCGGCGGCGGCTCGGTGCGCATCCACCGCGAGGAGGTGCAGTCTAAAGTTTTCCGAGCGCTCAACATTGGCCAGGACGAAGCGAGGCAGAAATTCGGCTTCCTGCTTGACGCCCTGCAGTACGGAGCACCGCCGCATGGCGGCATCGCCTTCGGCCTGGACCGCATCGTTGCACTGATTGCAGGCGCTGAATCCATCCGCGACGTGATTGCCTTTCCCAAGACCCAGCGCGCGCAATGCCTGCTCACCCAGGCGCCGAGCCCGGTGGATGAAAAACAACTGCGTGAACTGCACATTCGATTGCGGCGGGAAGAAACAATAAAATCTTGAACTGCTAAGGACACAAAGACTCTGAGAAAATCAAGATAAAATATATACTGTATCTCCTTTGCGTTCTGCGTGCTCTGTGCGGTGAAATCCTCATACAAAATTCCTGTCTCAGTGTTGGTGGTAATTCATACACCTGACTTGCAAGTATTGTTATTAGAGCGCGCCGACCACCCGGGATATTGGCAATCGGTAACCGGCAGCCTGGGCGAAGGCGAAACGCTGCAGCAAACGGCGATTCGCGAGGTGAAAGAGGAAACCGGGTTGGACGCGACGCAATATCCGCTTGTGGATTGGGGAGTACAGAATCAATTCGAAATTTTCGCCGAGTGGCGCCACCGCTACGCGCCGGGCGTGACAAGGAACACCGAGCAGGTATTCGGCCTGCTGCTGCCAAAAACTCTGCCCATCGCGGTATCGGCCAGGGAACACTTGAATTTCGTCTGGCTGCCGTACCGTGAAGCGGCGGAGAAATGTTTTTCTTGGAGCAATCGCGACGCAATTTTATCGCTGCCAAGATTTATCCTGCACTGATGCAACATTGAACTGGAATTTATGTCTTAATATGGTAATGTTGAGGATAGCAATTGCCAGGTTTATCTTATGCCAGCCAGCGCCATAGCTTTTGACCTTTACAGCCAGTTGCAGGACGAGACGTGCGAAGCGCGCATAGTCGCGGCCAAGGCTGCATTGGGCAAGCGCGTGGTGATTCTGGGCCACCACTATCAGCGCGCCGATGTGTACAAGCACGCCGATTTGACCGGCGATTCTCTGAAGTTGTCACGCCTTGCAGCAGAGTCCTCCGCTGAATACATTGTGTTCTGCGGCGTGCATTTCATGGCTGAAGTGGCCGACATTCTCACCTTTGCCAAGCGCTGGGTGATTTTGCCTGACTTGAATGCGGGTTGCTCGATGGCGGATATGGCGAGCCTCGCCAAGGTCGAGCGCTGCTGGCGCGAGATTTCTCAGGTGCTTGACCCTGACCAGAGCATCACGCCGGTCACCTACATCAATTCAGCGGCGGATTTGAAAGCATTCTGCGGTGAACATGGCGGTATTGTCTGTACTTCCAGCAATGCCGTAAAAATTCTCGAGTGGTCGTTCAAGCAACGTGAGAAAGTGCTGTTCTTTCCCGACCAGCACCTGGGCCGCTGGAGCGGCCATAAAATGGGCGTCCCGCTGGAAGAAATGCCGGTCTGGGATCCCGATGAGCCAATGGGAGGGCTGTCTGCCGAGCAAATAGGCCAAGCCAAAATCCTGCTTTGGAAAGGCCATTGCTCGGTGCACCAGATGTTCCAGCCCCAGCATGTGCTCAAATTCCGCAATCAGTACCCCGACGGACTGGTGATTTCGCACCCTGAATGCAAATTCGAGGTGTGCAAACTCTCGGATTATGTGGGTTCCACCGAAACCATTATTAAAACCGTGAAAGCGGCCAAGCCCAACTCACGCTGGCTGGTGGGCACGGAACTGAATCTGGTAAGCCGCCTCGCACAAGAAGTGAAACCGGAAGGCAAAATCGTGCAGTTCATGGCGCCCACGGTATGCATGTGCTCGACCATGGCGCGCATCGACCCGCAGCACCTCGCCTGGGCGCTGGAAAACTTGGTCGAAGGGAGGGTGGTGAACCAAATTCGCGTACCCGAGCGCGACGCGGATCTGGCGCGGCTTGCACTTGACCGTATGCTTGAAATTTCCTAGATGCCGCGCATCTTCAGTTGTATCCTAGTTGATGATGGATCGAACTACCCGCTTATCAAAATAATCCTCAAGGCGGGATACGCTGTGCGTTCAACTTACACTAAGAACTGCGCACAATCATGAGCAAAACATTGCATGTTGCGACCTACAACATCCACAAGGGTTTCTCCCATTTCAACCGGCGCATGATGGTGCATGAACTGCGCGAGCGGCTGCACGCGATGCGCGCGGACGTGGTGTTCCTGCAGGAAGTACAGGGGTATCACGACCACCATGCTGCGCGCTATGCCAACTGGCCGCAAAAACCCCAATATGAATTCCTCGCCGATTCGGTGTGGAGCGATTTCAGCTATGGCAAGAATTCAGTGTACGACGAAGGTCACCACGGCAACGCCATCTTGAGCCGCTTCCCGATTGTGCACTGGGACAATCTGGATGTTTCCGCGCACGCACTGGAAAATCGCGGCATGCTGCATTGTGAGATGAAGCTGCCGGGGTGGAGCGAGCATCTGCACTGTATCAATGTGCATCTGGGCTTGTTTTCACGCTGGCGCGAAAAGCAGTTGCTGACATTGCGCAAACACATCGAAAAACTGGTGCCGGCGCAAGCACCACTCATCATCGCCGGCGATTTCAACGACTGGCGCAGCCGGGCAGGCAGGATTTTTGCCGATTCACTGTACTTGCACGAAGTATTCGAACTCATCCGCGGCAGGCCCGCGCGCAGCTACCCGGCGGCAATGCCGGTATTCCGGCTGGACCGCATTTACGTGCGCGGCTTCCGCGTCGAGCGCGTACATGTGCATCGCGGCCGGCCGTGGTCGAAAATCTCAGACCATGCCGCGCTTTCCGCAACTATGATGCGGGTTTAAAGCGCTGCTGGGCCCACACCCATTTCATAGCAAATCTCTCGGCCTAATTTACTGGCGCAATGATGCGTTTTTTTGCGGGCAACAGGGTCACGCTGCTGCATAACGGGGCCGAGTATTTTCCCGAGCTGGGAAAGGCAATCGATAATGCGGCTTCGGAGATTTTTCTCGAATCGTATATTTTCGAAAACGATACCTCTGGCAGGCGCATCGCCGAAGCTCTGAAGCGTGCGGCGCAGCGCGGGGTCGCGGTGCATCTTCTGCTGGACGGTTTCGGCTCAAAACCTTTGCCCCAGGAAATGATTGACGACATGACTCGCGCAGGGGTCCAGGTGCTGGTGTTCCGGCCGGAGGTCTTGAGCTTCAAATTCAGGCGCCAGCGGCTGCGGCGCATGCACCGCAAAATGGCGGTTATTGACGGCAGGATTGCTTTCGTTGGAGGCATCAATATCATTGATGACATGCACACGCCTAAACAAGTCCCGCCGCGCTTCGATTATGCGGTAAAGATTGAGGGGCTGTTGTTGCGGGCAATTCATGCTGCGGTAAGAGACCTATGGACGCGAGTCACGTGGACGCACCTGCGGCGTGAATGGCGTCACACCAAAGGCCCGCCGGGAGCAGCTCGACCTTGCGGGGATCAGCGCGCGGCATTGGTTACGCGCGATAACTTGCGCCACCGCCGCGATATCGAACAGGCCTATCTCAATGCGATTGCCGGTGCCAAACAGGAAATTATTATTGCCAACGCTTATTTTCTTCCCGGTCGCAATTTCCGCCGCGCTTTGGTTAAAGCCGCGGCGCGCGGTGTGCGTGTGATCCTGCTCCTGCAAGGGCGGGTAGAATATGTGCTGGTGCACTACGCTTCGCGAGCACTGTATGGGTATTTTTTAAATGCCGGCGTGGTTATCTACGAGTACCACAAAAGCTTCATGCATGCCAAGGTGGCGGTAGTGGATGGCTATTGGGCTACGGTCGGTTCCTCCAACATCGATCCCTTCAGCATGCTGCTGGGGCGGGAAGCGAACGTGATGGTGGAGGACCTTGGTTTCGCCCGGCAACTGCGGCAAAGCCTGATGCAGGCGGTCGCGCATGGCGCACACCAAGTAGTGCGCGAACGCTGGAAAAACCTGTCCCTCGCGCAGCGCATTCTGATTTGGATCTGCTACGGCGTGACGCGCTTCCTTACCGGTATGTTCGGTTACGGGCGGGAACAGGAATTCAAGTCGCGCCGTTAGCCGATGTTGATCGGTATTGGAAATTCGCAGCATTATGTCTCCGCGTAATTTTTTCGGCTCGCCAATCATTGCATAGGGTGATACTCTAAAACTTTAGGAAGCAACAGCCATGCGCATTACTCATTTCGGCAAGCCGCCGCAGAATCGCAACGACTGGAATACCATTAAAACCCTGCTCCCTTATCTGTGGGAATTCAAGGGGCGAGTGGTGCTGGCTCTTACCTTGCTGATTTTTGCCAAAGTCGCGAATGTCGCAGTGCCGCTGGCGCTTAAAGGCATCATTGATTCGTTGAGCTTGAAAGAAGCACTGCTGGCGTTGCCCATCGCACTGCTTGCGGGTTATGGCTTGCTGCGCTTTTCCGCCACGCTGTTTGGCGAGCTGCGGGACGCGGTGTTCGCCAAGGTGACGCAACGCGCCATCCGCAGGGTAGCGCTCAAAGTCTTCAGCCATTTGCATTCGCTTTCCCTGCGCTTCCATCTGGACCGGCAGACCGGCGGGGTGTCGCGCGACATCGAGCGCGGCAGCCGCGGCATTTCCTTCCTGCTGCAGTTCATGCTGTTCAATATTTTGCCCACCTTTGTAGAAATCGCTCTGGTGGCCGTAATCCTTCTCGTCAATTACAACGTATGGTTTGCGGTGGTGACTTTCGTCACGCTGGCTATTTACGTGGTGTTTACCCTGATGGTGACTGAATGGCGCATGGTGTTCCGCCGCACCATGAATGACTCGGATTCCAAGGCTAACACCCGCGCCATAGACAGCCTGCTCAATTACGAAACGGTAAAGTATTTCGGCAACGAGGAATGGGAAGCACGGCGCTATGACGAAGGCTTGCAGACGTGGGAAAAAGCGGCGGTACGCAACCAGACTTCGCTAGCGGGATTGAACGCCGGGCAATCTGCCATCATTGCCCTGGGCATGACGCTGCTAATGGTGCTGGCAGCGAACGGCGTGGTCAACAATACCATGACATTGGGCGACCTGGTGCTGGTGAACGCTTTTATGCTGCAGCTGTATCTGCCGCTGAACTTCCTAGGTTTTGTATACCGCGAAATCCGACATTCGCTCGCCGATATGGAGCGGATGTTCAACCTGCTGGAAGAGAACCTGGATATCCAGGACCGGCCTGGTGCTACCGATCTTGTGGCAGGGAAAGCATCTGTGTGTTTCGACAGGGTGAATTTCGGGTATGAGGTGAAGCGCCAGATACTGTTTGACGTGAGTTTTGAGATTGCGCCGGGGAAAACGGTTGCTGTCGTAGGCCATAGCGGTTCGGGCAAGTCCACTCTGTCGAGGCTGCTGTTCCGCTTCTACGATGTCGGGAGCGGCCGCATCACGGTGAATGGCCAGGACATCCGCGATGTGAAGCAGAAATCCCTGCGTGCAGCGATTGGCATCGTGCCGCAGGACACGGTACTGTTCAACGACACTATTTTTTACAACATCAATTACGGTTGCCCCACTGCGTCTCGCGAAGAAGTCATCGAAGCTGCGAAATCGGCGCACATACATGATTTCATCGTGACGCTGCCGGACGGTTACGACACCATGGTAGGCGAGCGCGGCTTAAAGCTTTCTGGCGGCGAGAAGCAGCGTGTGGCGATTGCCCGGGCGATTTTGAAAAATCCGCGGATACTGATTTTTGACGAGGCAACCTCGGCACTCGATTCAAAATCGGAAAAAGCGATTCAGGCGGAACTCAAGCGCATCGCCGCCAACCGCACCACACTTACCATTGCCCACCGGCTGTCTACCATCATCGATGCCGACCAGATTCTGGTGATGGACCACGGCCGCATCATAGAGCGCGGCACCCATCGCGAGCTTTTGGAAAATCAGAGCGCCTACGCGCACATGTGGGCGTTGCAGCAGCAGGAAGAAGCCGAGCGCGTTGGAACGGAGATCAAGCGCGAGTTAGCGGCAGTCAGATAAAGATAAACATCTCTTCGGAATCGTGATCTGGGCATGCCGGGTTTCCCGCTACGATGTATAAAG
>DATHDD010000142.1:0-9538 GCA_035319205.1 Burkholderiales bacterium
CAGAGGATGAGGATTAGCGCCGCCGTGGCCATGAGTGCGCCCAGTCTGGCGAGGTCCAACAGGTGATAGTAGCGGACGTAATCTGCATGACCGCGTGCCATTTCCGGGTCGATGAGGCGATGGAGACCGGCTCCGGCGAACATGACTACAGGGATGGAGAGGTAACAGGCAAGTGCCAGGAGATAGTGACGTTTGGGCATTCGCGGTCTTTAGATCGGATGCTACTGTGTCATGCTGACCACGTCCTGGCGGTATTGCCTCGCATGTAATTCAGCCCGTTTCGATTGGCTCCAGCCTTAGGGCGGAAAAGAGCTTCGCGGTATAATAACATCCTTTCGTTCCCAATCTGATCAAGCCTTGGATTTGAAATCCCACCTGGTCCAACTTTTTGCTGCGGCACTCGGCAAGATTGCGCCGTCTCAGCCGGCGTCCTTGATACAGCTCAACCGCCCCAAGCAAGAAAGCCACGGCGATTACGCCTGCAATCTCGCATTGTTGCTGGCTAAGCCATTACGGAGCAGCCCACGCGATATTGCCGCGGCTCTGCTCGCTGCGCTGCCAGCTTCACCTAATGTGGAAAAAGCGGAAATCGCCGGCGCCGGTTTCATCAATCTGTTTCTCAAACCCTCCGCGAAGCAGCAAGTCATATCGCATATTCTGGACACCGGGGATGCTTACGGCAGCAGCCGTCTTGGCGCAGGCAAAAAAATCCAGGTTGAATTCGTCTCGGCCAATCCCACGGGGCCGTTGCATGTCGGCCATGGGCGCGGCGCGGCTTTCGGCGCCAGCCTCGCCAATGTGCTGGATGCTGCAGGTTATCAGGTGTCGCGCGAGTTTTACGTAAATGACGCCGGCAGGCAAATGGACATTCTCGTACTATCCACCTGGCTGCGCTATCTTGAGTTGATGGGCGAAAGCATTGCCTTCCCCTCCAATGCCTACCAGGGCGATTACGTGCGCGCCATGGCAAAAAGAATTTATGAGACGCACTCAAAACTATACGTACGCGAGCAAAAAGCCGTATTGCAAAACGTGGTCGATTCGCACTCCGATCCCGAGGCGCATCTTGACGGTCTGATAGCCAATGCCAAAAAACTGCTGGGGAAAGACTACGCTGATATTCACCGCTTCGTCCTAACCGAACAACTGAACGATTGTAGCAGTGACCTCGCCGAATTCGGCGTGACTTTCGACACTTGGTTCTCGGAAAAATCGCTGTTCGTCTCAGGACAGGCCGAGCATGCCATCGCGCTGCTCGAAAACAAAGGGCAGATTTACGTCAAAGACGGCGCCAAATGGTTCAGCTCGAGCAAATTCGGCGACGAAAAAGACCGGGTGGTGCAGCGCGAAAACGGCGAGTTCACTTACTTCGCGGGAGATATCGCCTATCACCTTGACAAATTTGAGCGCGGTTTCCAGCGCGTGATTGATATCTGGGGCGCAGATCATCACGGCTATATCGCGCGTGTCAAGGGTGCATTGCAGGCGCTGGGATTAGATCCGGACAGGATTACCGTCGCGTTGGTGCAATTCGCCGTGCTTTACCGCAATGGCAGGAAAGTTCCGATGTCCACCCGTTCTGGTGAATTTGTTACATTGCGCGAATTGCGGCGGGAAGTCGGCAACGACGCCGCGCGTTTTTTCTACGTACTGCGCAAAAGCGACCAGCATCTTGATTTCGACCTCGATCTTGCGAAATCACAAAGCACCGAAAATCCGGTGTACTACGTGCAATACGCGCATGCCCGGATTTGCAGCGTGTTGCAGGAATGGGGCGGTGACGTCGCTTCACTCTCACAGGAGGACACCTCGCCGCTGACGAGTTCGCACGAGCTTGCGCTATTGCGATGCCTGATGGACTACCCTGAAATCGTGGAAGCATCCGCGCGGGAGTACTCTCCACATCACATCGCGTTTTATCTCAAAGAACTGGCTGCGGAATTTCACAGCTATTACAATGCAACGCGTTTTCTGGTGCCCGAAGCGCAAATCAGAAGCGCGCGTCTAGCGCTTCTTGTTGCGATACGCCAGGTATTGCGCAACGGACTACGCCTGCTAGGTGTCAGCTGTCCTGAAAAAATGTAGGATATATAAGTGTCTAGGGATTATAAAACCGATACCAGTAAATCAAGCTCGGGCAGTAGCGGCGCCTCATTTCTACTCGGTCTTATTGTCGGTTTGATCCTGGGTTTGAGCATCGCTCTGGTGGTCGCCTGGTACATCAACAAATTACCTAGCCCGTTTGTAACACGCGACAAACCCCCGGCGAGCTTGCCCGGCACCGAAAGTAAACTCGAGCCGCCCGTCCCTCAAACTGCACCAAAACAGGAGGAAAAACAGGCAAAGGCTACAACTAAAGACAAGCCGCGCTTCGATTTTTACAAAATCCTGCCGGGAGTTGAAGAGACGGTCACTGAAAAGGAATTGAAACAAGCCGCAAAGCAGCCCAGTTCAACCAAGGATATCTATTTTCTCCAGGCGGGCGCTTTCCCAAATATTTCCGATGCTGACAACCTAAAAGCAAAGCTTGCGTTATTAGGTGTTGAAGCCAAGATACAAAGTGCCACTTTGGCTGATAAAGTCGTATGGCACCGGGTGCGTGTGGGGCCTTACACTAATATAGATGACCTCAATCGCATGCGTGCTACATTGAAACAGAATGGTATAGATACCAGTCTGATCAAGGTACACGATAGTCCCGCATAATGGTCAGAACAATTTTCCAGGAGATATGGATGAAACAATTCAAATACTTGCTTTTGTCGTGCATGCTGGCGTTTGCGTGGGGCGCGTTTGCTGCTGTGCCCATACCAAATAAAGACTACCGGCTGGTTATCCCCCCTCAGCCTACTGAAACCGGCAACAAAATCGAGGTTATCGAATTTTTCTACTACGGCTGTCCACATTGTTACGACCTGGAGCCGTATCTCAAAAAATGGATGGGCAATGCGCCGAAAGACGTGGCATTCCGTCGCATTCCCGCGGTGTTCCGCGATGACTGGATTCCGCTCACCAAGACTTTTTATACGCTGGAAGCGCTGGGCGAAGTCAATCGGCTGCAAAGCGCTGTGTATGAAGCCATTCATGTCAAACAAATCAATCTAAATAACGAGCAAACCTTGCTTGACTGGATGGAACAACACGGTGTGGACCGCAAGAAATTTGCTGATGTATATAATTCGTTCTCCGTAATCAACCGGGTGGAATTCGCGAAGAAATTGACTCGATTTTACGGCGTGGAGGGAACGCCTTCGCTGGTAGTGGATGGCAAATACCTTACCGGGCCCGGTATGACCGGCTCGCACGAAAGCGCGTTTCAGGTGCTCGATCAGCTGATAGACAAGGCGCGGCAGGAACGGGCTTCCAGGCGCTGATGCCGCTTAAGGTGGTAATAACAGGCGCATCGAGCGGCATCGGTGAAGCACTGGCACGAGAATATGCAAAACAGGGCGCGGTCCTTGGCTTGATAGCGCGGCGCACGGAAGCGCTTGCCCAGCTCAAGGATGCGATTCCCACCACCTGCCATATTTATCCTGCTGATGTACGTGATTCTCAGGCGATGCAACTAGCGGCCGGCGATTTCATCAAGCAGCAAGGCTTACCCGACGTGGTAATTGCCAATGCCGGCATCAGCGGCGGCACCCTTACTGATTACCCGCAAGACTTGGAGGCTTTTCAAGCCATCCACGATACCAACTTCATGGGAATGGTGAAAACCTTCCAGCCCTTCTTGGCTGGAATGCGCGGGCAAAGGAGCGGCATGCTGGTGGGAATTGCCAGCATTTCCGGATTCCGTGGACTGCCAGGTGCAAGTGCTTACTCTGCTTCCAAGGCTGCTGCAATAAGCTATCTGGAAAGCCTGCGTGTGGAATTGCATGGAAGCGGTGTGAGGGTACTCACGGTTTGCCCGGGCTATATTGCCACTCCCATGACCGCAAACAATCCTTACCCCATGCCTTTTATAATTTCTGCTGAAGCAGCTGCCAAAAAAATAATTAGCGCGATCGCACTAAGACGCAAATTTTTGGTGATCCCTTGGCAAATGGCGATTCTCGGTCGCATTCTGAAAATTCTGCCGCTATGGCTTTACGACTGGGGGTTTTCCAGAGCACCTCGGAAACCACGCAGTCCTTAGCCCTTCAATCGGCGCGAAGCTTTTGTTTAATTTCCGACTCGCTTAATTCCCCGACTTCAACGAGCTTTCTCGCCGAGGTGTGGCCTGAAATGATACGCACCTTGCCCTTGGGCAAACCCAGCGCTGCGGCGAGTATCTCCTGCATGGCAAGATTCGCTTTGCCTTTTTCAGGAGTGGCATTCACGCATACTTTAAGAGTGTCGCCCACCCATCCTGCGATACTGTTTCGCGACGACTTGGGCACGACCTTGATTTTGAGCTTCATGCCACGCCTGCCAGTTCATCCAGGTATGCCCGATATACCGCTTCTTCAAAGCACACAAAATATACTTGCTGCATCGAAGGCCAAACTTGCAAAGCCGTCACGGTTTCGGCAACCGCTATGGCACAGGCCTGCTCTACGGGGTAGCCATAAACACCGCAGCTGATTGCAGGAAAAGCCAGAGATTGAATCCCGTGCTCAAGGGCAAGCTTGAAACTTTCCCGGTAGCATGATGCCAGCAATTCAGGCTCGCCGCTGTTGCCGCCTTTCCACACCGGGCCGACGGTATGAATAACATGACTAGCTTTGAGGCGGTAGCCTTTGGTGATTTTCGCCGCTCCGGTTTTGCAGCCGCCCATCGTGCGGCACTCGGCCAGCAATTGCGGTCCTGCCGCACGGTGAATAGCGCCATCCACGCCACCGCCTCCCAGCAGCGAGTTGTTCGCGGCATTTACAATCGCATCCACGGCAAGAGCGGTGATATCGCCTCTAAATACCTTAATCCGATCGGCCGCATGGGGCACAGCTTAAGTCCTATACTTCATGCCAGTTTCCGGACATATTCACTTATTTTGTGGTTGGAAAATGTTTTCGGACGCAGGCCGCAGGCGACCCAGTTAAATGGAAGAATTATGAAAATGACCCCGATCCATGTGATTATCGAGCCGATTACAAACAGGAATTGCGCTTTCCTCCCTACTACGCATTCACCCTTGTTATTCAAGTAGGTCAGCTTTCCAAAATGGCGGAAACCCCAGATTGAGGACGGCACTCTGGGTACAATATCCGACGAATTCACTACACGGAAGACCGGTATGCTTCTTTGGTCAAGCGTTTTAGCAAGTTTTGAATCTACTACCCGCGGGCATCCGAACGTGTAGAGCGCAGCCGGAGGCTGGGGGCACGAGGTCAAAGTCGCAAGTGCTCCGCCCAGACTGTGGCCCGTCATAAATATGGGGACGTTGTGCCCCACTTCTTCCAAGATATCGCTTAGCGCGTCGCTTACCCCTTTTGCCCCGTACCATTTTGGTGGCTTCATTTTTCCTTTTGCAGGAATGCCATCAAGCGCAGCACCCCATGCGACTTTCAACGCATAGACAAACCCGGTATGAGCCCGATATGAGGACTGCTCTTGACCGCTGCCCGAAGAAATCAACGCCGGATATAGTTCATCCGGCAGAGTTGACTTGAAGATAGCCACATCGGTTAAAATATCCGCCCAGTTTTTTTCCGTACCGCGAAACGCAAGCACCGCAAATTGTCCAAGGCCGGCTGTACCCGGATGAGAAGTCAGGTAGCCCTGAGTTTCTAACGTATCGAAGAAAATGACGAACTCGAATCCGGCCCCCGCCAGCTCATCGTACACACGGCGCTTATTTTCGTAAGCAAGCCTTGAGCATTCGGCGAGCCACCAGGCTATGTCTCGGTCAAAGGCTGTGCACGCGGGATTGAAATTTGGGCGCGTTTTGCCTGCTTTTTGAAAGTAAATCGTGCCTGCAATAGTCATTGCTTTTCTCCCCGACGGTTTTAGGCTCCAAATTAATTCCGCCAATGATGGCTATCTTGACCGCTGGAATTGTGTAACAAATGTATCTAGAGTATTGCTTCTCCAGTGTGGAGTCGTTGAGTCTGGACATCTTGTATATTTTAACGCGCCATGCTGAAACCCGTCATGCCCGTCAGCGGAGGAACACCATGAAAACCCATCGCAAGGAACTTCTGTTCAATACTCACACCAAGGAAGCGTTCATCAATATCACGCCCCAAGTCGAGGAAACCCTGAAGGCAAGCGGCGTCAAGGAAGGTCTGGTGCTGGTGAACGCCATGCATATCACCGCTTCGGTCTTCATCAATGACGACGAGCGGGGCTTGCACAGCGACTTTACGCGTTTTCTGGAAGAGCTTGCTCCTCACGAGCCCATAAAGCATTACCGGCATAACGACACTGGCGAAGATAACGCCGACGCGCACATCAAGCGCCAGCTGTTCGGACGTGAAGTTGTCGTGGCTGTGACCGCAGGAAAACTCGACTTTGGCCCGTGGGAGCAGATTTTCTACGGCGAATTCGACGGCCGCCGCCCGAAACGTGTTCTGGTAAAGATTATCGGGGAATAGTCTGCAGGCGTGGGGTCTAAATTTCTACCACAAGACTAGGGTCAAATTTCTTGTTGAGCCTGAGGCCATGGTAGCCGCGTGGGTTGCACACCACATGTGTACCCGCAATCTGATATTCAAACTTGCTGTGCGTCTGGCCGTGCACCCAAAGCGCAATGGGTTTGCCCATCAGGTATTCCATGCGGTTGACATAAGCCGCGCTGCCGTGAGTGAACTCGTCCAGGTACTCGGGTGCAATCGACAGAATTGACGGCGCATGATGGGTGATCACAACCGTCTTGCCGTCAAAGGGCTCATTGAGTTTTTTCCGCAGCCACGCCTTGAACTCGGTGTGCTTTTTCTGGGTGTCCTCGGGACGAAGCTTGCGCAAACCCATTCCTGACCGGATCTCGCGGTAATCGCTCATGGTTCGGCGCGCTTCCGCCATGGCCAGCTTGAGATTACCGGTCGCTGAGAAATCCGTCCAACAAGTGCCGCCTAAAAAGCGCACATTATCCTGGATAGCTTCATCGCATTCGAGCACGTGCACGTTCGTGCCCGCTGCTTTTTGCTTGAGCCGCTTTACTGTGCGCTCAAGGTGCCCTCCGTAGAACTCGTAATTCCCTAGGACATAATAGACGGGCACGGAAAATTGTTTCACGGCCCAGTCGACACCACGGTCCTGCACATGGATGTCTCCGGCAAGAATAACTGCGTCCGCGCCGGTATCCGGCGGGGTGAAAGCGCCCAGCTCCAGGTGCAGGTTACTGAGAATGTGCAGCCTCATACCCTCTCCAGAATTGTTCTTTTGTCTTCATAAAGACACAGTTTATCCCGGGACGCGATTTGCCGTAAGCCCCCACATCCCGTATCAAGTGTCGGTTCGTGAAATTGCGGAATAAGAGGTGCTGTAGCGGTTCTTTGCCATGCTCTACACAATACGCGCAAGAACTGACAATTCTCTGGAGGCCCATGTTCGTTACGTCGTCACCGGATTTGGTCGAGACTCCATACACCACCTCCAGCAGCTGCCAGATAAAGAAACACGAAGCAATATAGTACGGCCAGTTCACCATGGTTTAGCATGGGATATAAGCCGTGCGGCGCGTGCGCCATGAAATAGGCGAAAGCCATTTCTCCGGATAAGATAAACGCCACCGGACGAGTAAAGAGTCCGAGTAGAACCATAAGGCCCCCTAGGAGCTCGAGCACTCCAGCAAATCCTATGAGCGATAACAGTTTAACTCCGGCGAAGGCCTCAGAATGCGGAAAGCCAAGGAGTTTCATTGAACCGTGCTGGATAAAAAGAATTGCCGTGACGATGCGCAGAACGCTGAGCAAACGCGGTGACCATTGCAGGTAAAAAGTATCCATCTTAGACATACTTCCTCCTTGGTTCGCAACGATAAGCCACTCTATCACAAGGTCGTGGCCATCTGCCCCTTCAAAACATGTTGAACCACGCCATGCTCCGCTTATTCCAGCGCACATCTACGGTGTCGGCTCCCGCGAAATCATCATCAGAATTCATATTCGATTTGAGCTCTGAAATTCTGGCTGGGTGCGTTATTCGATTTAAAAACCAGAAAAGCGGCGTTATAACGAATCGCTTGACGGCCTCCTAATGCAAATTTGCCAAATATGGCCGGCCCCATGCGATGCTGCGGCGACGGCTCGTCTATTGCATCCCAATTGTTCCAGCTTCCCACATCACCGAATCCCTGAAAACCAAACTCAAACTTTGGCTGCCACCGGTATTTGGCCTGCCATTGATAACCGTATTCAGAGCGTTGCGTGGAATGACTTCCAAAGATCTGGGTAAGCAGAAAATTGGCGTTTAGCTGCACTTTGCCCACCTCTTTTTGGATAAGCGGGCCAAGGAGCACCTGATATCCTCCGTTGAGATCGTTAGGTTTTTCGATTTCCACAATAAAGCCGGCATCTACAGGATACCGACCGGTTTCAGTGAGCTGAAACTTGTTTTCCCACTCCCATGCATCAAAATGCGCCCCTCTATCCTCCGTGTGCTGAAATACCGAATAAAACTCGGTAAACCAGTTTTGAGTCACACCAAAACCAAAACCAACGGACGCGGCGCTGGTCCGACCCTCTTCGGACTGTTTCCACGTACCAAGCTTGAAATCTATCTCGCGTTCGCCATAAGAAACAGCCGGCAGAAATACATAGTCATTAGGCTCGCCAGCTGATGCAGTCAGTGGAATAGTGGCAAAAAAAACGATGCATGCCACAGAGCGATTCAATATGGAATTTCTTTTTTTAGCGAGCTGAGGTGAAGAGCGGGGCCGCGGGGCCGTTTGTAGGATCGATCGCTCCGGTTGACCCCCAACTTTCAATGCTGACAACAAAACGCTGGCGATCAATTTGCGTCGAATGCACATAGCCAACCTTCCTCTCTGATCCGTCGTGCGGACCGGGTTTCTGGCTGGCTGCCTTACGCCGGCGAGGGCGCGGGTGGCTTGCTAATATGAACGCGATCGCGTAGGGCTAGGCTACTTCGTCAGGATGAGCTTTCCTGACGCGGTGATCCTCAAGCGGTATTCATCGAGACCGTGTTTTATGATGATTTCTCGCTTGCCTTTCATGAGTTGCTCGCTCGCAATCTTTGGTGCGATACGCTCGGTAAAGGGCTGTGGGTATCGAGACTCCGGATTTATCGTGCTCATTCGATTACCGCTTTCGGGACCGCCGGTCGGTGTGGCGCCGAACCGAGGAGCCGCATCAGAACAAAGATCATCGCGAGCGTGGCGAGATAGACTAGAAGCTGGAGGGCGGTCGGCCGATCGGTATAGCCAATTAAGGTATGCAGGACCTTGCCCAGGACGCTGTTGTCAGCGAGAAAGTTCGACGTATCCCAGAGCGTTTGAGCAAACGCCGTCACGATGCCGGAGAGTTGAAGGAAAGCGACCGCCTGAGCAGCCATGCCTGCTGCGAGCAGCGCGAGCAGCCAACTCGTGACAGAAAAGAGATGACGCGTGGGGATACGGAGTAGTCCGTAATACATCAGTGCCGAGACACCGGCGCCGAGC
>DATHDD010000143.1:0-17096 GCA_035319205.1 Burkholderiales bacterium
CGCTTGGCTGGCGGTCAGATGATCCATAACGTCTCGCGGCGCGGCAAATACCTGCTTATCGGCTGCGGCGGCGGCACTTTGATCATGCATCTTGGCATGTCCGGAAGCCTGCGCTTCCTGAATCAGCCGGTCCCTGCGCAAAAGCATGATCATTTTGAACTGCTGCTGGATAACGGCGGGATGCTGCGCCTGCGAGATCCGCGCCGTTTCGGTTCGGTATTTTGGACGAGCAGCGATCCGCTTGACCACCCGCGCCTCAAGGAACTCGGTCCCGAGCCGTTAACCCGCGCGTTCAATGCGGACTGGCTGTACCGTCATACGCGCAGCCGCACCGCGGCCATCAAGCAAGTGCTGATGGACAGCCATGTCGTCGTGGGGATCGGCAATATCTACGCCAATGAAGCGCTGTCCCGCGCGCGCATCCATCCCAAGAGGTCGGCTTCGAACATCAGTCTCGCGCGCTACGAAAAGCTGGTGAAAGCGGTGCGTAAAACGCTGCGCCTGGCGATCAAGGCGGGCGGCAGCAGCTTGCGCGATTTTGCGGATTGCGACGGCAATTTGGGGGATTTCCAGCTGCATTACCTGGTTTACGGCCGCGGCGGCAAACCCTGTGACGCATGCGGCAGCCGCATCAGGCAGTTCAAGCAGGGACAACGCTCTAGTTTTTACTGCCCGCGCTGCCAGACCTAAGATCTTACAATTCGATGCCGGCCCGCGCCACTTAAGCGGAAGAAGTGCTTTTTCGCGCGGTGAGTGTAAGGTATTTTTGGTGCAACTGCGCTTTGCTTTCGACACAATCCGGATTGAGCGGGATGCAGTCCACCGGGCACACTGCAACGCATTGCGGGGTATCGTAATGCCCCACGCATTCGGTGCAAAGAGCAGGGGCAATCACGTAAATTTCTGCGCCTTGCGATATCGCGCCGTTGGGACACTCCGGCTCGCACACATCGCAATTGATGCACTCATCGGTAATCATTAATGCCATGACTGTTTCCCGGCCCGTTTAGTGTTTTTTGACTTTGGCAATTAACTTTGCGACAACCAATGGCTGCACGAACTTGCTGACGTCGCCGCCCAGCAAGGCAATCTCACGCACCATGCTCGCTGAAACAAACATGTACTGATCGGACGGCGTCATAAAGATCGTTTCCACATCGGGATGCAGGCTGCGGTTCATGCCCGCCATCTGGAATTCAAATTCAAAATCGGAAACGGCGCGCAGACCCCGCAGTATGATGTTTCCGCCCTGGCTGCGCAAAAAATCCATGAGCAACCCGGAAAACCCTATCACTTGCACCTTTTTGTAATCCGCCAGAACCTGCTCGGCCATTTTCACCCGTTCCGCAAGGGTAAAAAATGTTTGCTTGCCGCGGCTGTCCGCGACCGCGACAATCACTTTATCGAATATATGCGCAGCGCGCCGCACCAGGTCTTCATGGCCGCGTGTGATGGGGTCGAAAGTACCCGGGTACACTGCTTTATTCATGTTGTTTCCATTTCAGCAGTTGATAATTAACCTTGCCTGCCCTCCCACGCCGCCACACTTCCCAGCCGGGCGCGTCACAGGCATTTCTGCTTTCCACATAAACCATCCCTCCCCCGGCAAGCCGCGACGGTAGAACTGCCAGCACGGCGGGAAGGTTATTCTCGCGGAACGGAGGGTCAAGAAATATTATGTGGTAGACGTTCCGGTCAGCGCTCAGGAATTGTAGCGCATCCGCGTGCACCAGTTCCAGGTTTTGCGCCCGAAGCTTTTGAGCATTTTCGCGCAGCGCCTGGAACACCTGGATGTTTTTTTCCACCATCACCACTTTCTGCGCGCCGCGGGATAGCGCTTCAAATCCCAGCGCGCCGCTGCCCGAGAACAAATCCAGACAGGTTTTGCCGTCAAGGTACTGGCCCAGCCAGTTAAACAGGGTTTCCCTTACGCGGTCCGGGGTCGGTCGCAAATCGCCCACTGCCGGGAAGTGGATAATGCGGCTGCGCCATGTGCCCCCGATAATCCTGAGCCGGCCTCTTGTTCCCATGACGCTTCAGCTTGCGCCCGGCGCTCCCACGATGACAGTCACCATGTTATCAGGGTCAATGCGCCGCTGAAATGCGCTTTTAATCTGTGTCACGGTCACTTTCTCCACCTTGGGTACGAAGTCATCCAGATAAGTGAGTGGCAGGCGGTAAAAGCCGATAATCGCGAGATATTCGAGTATCTTCTTGTTGCTGTCTATGCGTAGCGGAAAGCCGCCGATCAGATTCTGCTTGGCCGCCGTGAGCTCCCGCTCGGTCGGTCCTTTGGCAATGAAATTGCGCAGCGTCTCGCGCACCACTTTAAGCGCTTCGTCCGCTTGCTCCTTTTTGGTCTGTAAACCGACTTGAAACGGTCCTGTCTGCTGTAACGGTTCAAAATAGCTGTAGACGCTGTAAGCGAGCCCCCTTTTCTGCCTGACCTGTTCGACAAAGCGTGAAGAAAACCCGCCGCCGCCGAGAATGTAGTTACCGACCAGCAGTGCAAAATAATCCGGGTCATCGCGTTTCATGCCCGGATAGCCCAACAGGATATGGCTTTGCGTTGCCGGATGTGGAATCTCGCGGTTTTGCGCCTGGCGCGGGAGCGTAACCTGCGGCAGCGCGGTTAAGGGCGCAGTTTCTTTGGGCAGTTTTGCGGTGAGTCGTTCCGCGATTTCCCGCGCGGTCTCGCGGTTTACATCGCCGATAATTGCCACCACCGCATCGTTTGCGGTGTAATAAGTGCGATAAAAACCCACCAAGTCATCGCGCTTCAGCGGCTCGATGCTGTCGACTTCTCCTGAGGTGCGCAGCGCATACGGATGACTGCCGTACAGGAGTGAATAGAATTCGCGCTCGGCGATGCTCTCCGGTTTGGTTGCCGCTTCTTTCAGCATCGCCATCAGGCGCGCCTTTTCCCGGTCCAGCACCTTTTCGGGAAACTCCGGTTTTTGCACCATGCGCGACATAATATCCAGCGCCTGACCGCGCTCGCGCGCGTTGCTCAAGGTGCGCAGCGTTATACCGGCGCGGTCGCGGTCGATGTGTCCTCCCAGCTCCGCCCCGACGTCAGCAAGCTTTTCGGCGATTTCATCTTCTGAAAGTCCGTCAGCGCCGAGGCTCAGCATATGGCGTGTGAGGTTCGCCAATCCCGAATTGGCGGGCGTATCGCGGCCGCTGCCCGCGGCAAAATCAATGCTCACATCAAGCATCGGCAATTGGTGGCTTTCCACGAAATAGACCCGGGCACCGGATGAAGTTTGCCAATTCTGTATTGGCAGGATGGCAAAAGCGTGTCCTGCCCCCGCGAATATGCCAATCAACACCAAGCCGCACCATTTTAAATTAATCATGCCGTAATCCTTTCGGCTCCGTGAGAGGCTTTTTATTATCGAGAGGCTGCGGGTCGAGCACCGCGATGGTAAGGTTGTCGTCTCTGAAATATTTTTTTGCCACAGCCTGCACCTGCTCGGCACTTACTGCTTTCAGTTTATCCACCAGTATGTCCAGCGTCTTATACGACAACCCCGCCATTTCCCACCCGCCGATCTGGTGCGCCTGGGCCATGACTGAATCGCGCTCAAATACTTCATTGGCAATAACCTGGGCCTTTACCCGGTCCAGTTCCTCATTTGTCACGCCGTCGTTGATGATTTTTTGCAGTTCGCCGCGTAGTGCCGTCTCCAAATCGGCGACAGTTTTGCTTTCGCTGGGAACGCCTTCCAGGTAGAACAGCCCGGGTCCACGCTCGTTAGAGTCATAGCTCACACCTGTGGATGAGGCAATTTGTGTATCGCGCACCAAGGAACGGTTTAACCGCGCCGACTCGTTGCCATCGAGCACACCGGCAAGAATCTCAAGCGCGTAAGGCTCCCAGTCGCCCTCTGCATCGCGCAGCACTGCCGTGTGGTAACTCATCATCAGGTAAGGCAGCTTGGCAGGCGCTTTGACTGTGACCCTGCGTACGCCGGTTTGCTCTGGTTCCTCCTGCGGTTTGCGTATCGGCAGTACTTTGGTTTTGATGGAACCAAAATAACGCTGGGCAAGATTGAATACTTCACGCGGCTTCACATCACCCACCACTACCAGTGTGGCATTGTTCGGTGCATACCAGGAGCGGTACCACTGTTCCGCGTCTTCCGCCCGCATATTTTCCAAATCGCTCATCCAGCCAATGATCGGCCTGCGGTAGGGATGGGCTTCGAAAGCCGTAGCCAGCAATTGCTCGTAAACCAGCGCCTGCGGCTTATCGTCGGTACGCCAGCGCCGCTCTTCCATTACCACTTTCATTTCCTTTGCAAACCCGTCCTTGGAAAAATTCAGGTTTTGCATGCGGTCTGCTTCCAGTTTCAGAGCCAACGGTAGCTTAGATTTGTGCAATTGCTGGAAATAAGCGGTGAAATCCTTGCTGGTAAAAGCGTTATCGCGCCCGCCGGCTTGGGCGATGATCTTGGAAAATTCACCGCTCGGCACTTTTTTCGTTCCCTTGAACATCATGTGCTCCAGCACATGGGAGACACCGGTCGTGCCGTTCACTTCGTCCATGCTTCCGACCTTATACCACACCATGGACACGACCACCGGCGCGCGATGGTCTTCCTTGACAATAACTTTAAGCCCGTTGCTGAGCGTATGCTCGCTGGCTGCAGCACGAGCCGGATGCGGCAACAGACCAATAATAAGGAAAATGAGGGCAAGACCCAGTTGTACGGCAGATCTGGAAAACGCGATCATTATTTTTAGCCTGACTTTGCCCAATTCGGAATAGAATTATACCCGGATTCTAAATCACTTCGGGCACGCGTTCTGTGACAACATCTCCTTATGCTTAGTTTCTTGAAACAAAACGGGAGCACTCCAGCTAACGAGGCATCAAACTGGGCGGCGCGGCTGAAACGAAGTCTGGCGCGCACCCGCAATCAATTAGGCAAACCGTTGGCAGGTCTGTTAGGCAACGGCAAGATTGACGATGCACTGTATCAGGAACTGGAAAACACTCTGCTTTGCGCTGACATGGGTGTGGCGGCTACCCAATACCTGCTCGAAAAAATGCGCGCACGAGCGCAGCAAGAAAACCTGCATCAAGCGGCGGAATTGCGAGCTATTTTGCGGCAGTCCTTGCTGGATTTGCTCGCCCCGCTCGCCAAATCCATCGATACCAGCCGCAGCCGACCGTTCATAATCATGCTGTCGGGGGTAAATGGCAGCGGCAAAACCACATCCATCGGCAAGCTTGCAAAATATTTTCAGTTGCAGGGAAAATCGGTTCTGCTTGCAGCGGGCGATACTTTCCGCGCTGCGGCACGCGAGCAATTACAGACTTGGGGCAAACTCAATAATGTTACAGTCATCTCCCAGGAAAGCGGCGATCCCGCAGCGGTGGTTTTCGATGCTATTCATGCCGCGAAGGCGCGTTCTATTGATATTGTGCTGGCAGACACTGCCGGACGGCTTCCCACGCAACTTCATTTGATGGAGGAAATCAAGAAAGTAAAACGCGTGATCACCAAGGCTGATCCTACGGCGCCGCACGAAAATTTGCTGGTGCTCGATGCCAATACCGGCCAGAACGCGGTAAACCAGGTCAAGGCGTTTGACGATGCGTTGGGTTTGACCGGTCTCATCATCACCAAGCTCGACGGTACCGCCAAGGGCGGCGCAATAGCCGCTATCGCAAGAACCCGGCCGGTTCCGGTTTGCTTTATCGGCATAGGCGAGAAGATCGATGATTTACGCCCGTTCGATGCTGGAGAATTCGTCGAGGCCTTGCTTGCATGATTAGCCTGAGCCAGGTCTGCAAGCGCTATCCAGGCGGCTACGATGCCCTGAAAAACATTTCTTTCACGTTGCAGGACGGCGAACTGGTTGCTGTGACGGGGCATTCTGGCGCCGGCAAGAGCACGCTGCTCAAACTGATCGCGGCCATCGAGCGCCCCACCCGCGGCAGCATCATCATCAATGGGCAAAATACCAGTTCACTGCGCCCCGCCGCAATTCCTTACCTGCGCCGCAATTTTGGCCTGGTATTCCAGGATCACAAGCTATTGTTCGAGCGCACGGTGTTTGAAAACGTGCTGCTGCCCCTGCAAATCACCGGCTTTGAGCGCAGGGAGAGCGCAAAACGTGTGCGTGCAGCGCTCGACAAGGTGGGGCTGCTCGACAAGGAAAAAACGTTTCCAATCACGCTATCCGGAGGCGAGCAGCAGCGCCTGTGCATTGCGCGCGCCATTGTCAGCCGCCCGGCCATTCTGCTTGCCGACGAGCCCACCGGCAATCTGGATGCCGCGTATGCCAGTGACATCATGGAGCTGTTTAAATCATTCAACCAGGTGGGCGTAACGGTAATAATCGCCAGCCATGATGAAGCGATGTTGAAGCGCTTGAACCCGCGGCTGCTGAAACTCAATAGTGGGGAACTGGTTTTATGAAAAACTGGCTTTCTCACCATGCGCAATCCCTGTGGCTCGCGCTGAAACGCCTGCTGCAAAACCCGTTTGCCGGCCTGCTCAATATCGCTGTCATCGGCATTGCGCTCAGCTTGCCGAGTGGACTCTATGCCCTGCTCAACAACCTTGAAAATCTATCCAGGCAGGTGAGCAGTGAACCGCAAATCAGCCTGTTTTTGAACATGCAGGCGTCTCCTGCTGAAGTCGCGCAGATACAGATGAAATTGAAAAATCATCCCGGTGTTCGCAATTTCCAGTTTGTGCCGCGCGACCAGGCATTGAGCGAACTGCAGAAAGCCGCTGGAATTGGTGACGTGGTGCAAAGCCTGACGCAAAATCCCCTGCCCGATGCATTTATTATTCATGCCAAAAATTCATCCGCCGAAGCCTTGCAGGCGCTGCGAGATGAAATCAGCTTATGGCCTAATGCCGCGCATGTGCAGCTCGACTCGCTGTGGGCACAGCGGCTGGACGCATTGTTGCGACTTGGCAAGCTTGTCATTTTGATTCTGGCCATTTTGTTGAGCTTTGCCTTGGTAGCGGTGACTTTCAATACCATCAGACTGCAAATCCTCACCCAACGCGAGGAAATCGAGGTAGCGAAATTGATAGGAGCGACCCCCCGTTTCATTCGTCGGCCGTTTTTGTACATTGGGGCATTGCAGGGGTTGGCAGGCGGAGTGATTGCTTGGCTCATAGTGGCAATCAGCATTCATGTTCTGGGTAAAGGGATCGCGGATCTGGCAAGGCTATACTCAGTGAATTTTCAATTAAATCATTTAAATATCTCAGATAGCGGCAGCTTGATCCTGTTTTCGGCATGGTTAGGGTGGGTAGGTGCCTGGATGTCGGTGAGCAGACACTTACATCGAATCGAACAGCACTAGCCAGAACTTTCAGGCTCATTGGCACTCTTATGTAGTGAGTGCTAGAATGAGTCCATGGAGGAAAAACTAATGTCGGAAACCATAGCCTTACCTATCCCATCCGCGGCAGGAAGCCTGGAGAGCTATATTCAGGCAGTCAACCGCTTTCCTTATCTCACCTTGGAACAGGAAATGGAATTGGCAAGACGTTTACGCGCGAACAACGACCTGGAAGCAGCCAGGCAACTGGTTCTTTCGCACTTGCGCGTGGTGGTGTCTATCGCCCGCGGCTACATGGGCTACGGGCTGCCGCAGGCCGACCTGATCCAGGAAGGAAATATCGGTCTTATGAAAGCAGTAAGACGCTTCGACCCTGAGCGCGGAGTGCGCCTGGTGTCGTTCGCCGTACATTGGATTCGCGCCGAAATCCACGAATTTATTCTGCGCAACTGGCGCATCGTAAAAATCGCAACTACCAAGGCGCAGCGCAAGCTGTTTTTTAATTTGCGCAGCTTGAAACAGGGGCTGGAACCCCTGCGTCTGGAGCAAACCAGGGATATGGCAGCGCAGCTCGGCGTAAAAAGCTCGGACGTGTCGGAAATGGAAACCCGCTTGAGTGGTCATGATGTGGCGCTGCAACCGGCGATCGATGATGAAGAGGTCTATGGCCCTATTGATTATCTCAGTGATCCCGACAGCGAACCCTCCGGTATTCTGGAACGCAATCAGACCGATCAATTACAAAAAACAGGCCTCAAGCATGCATTGGAGCATCTCGATCCGCGCAGCCGCCGCATCATCGAAGCGCGCTGGCTGCGTGAAAAAGATTCGGCGACACTGCACGAATTAGCAGCGGAATTCAAGATTTCCGCCGAGCGCATACGCCAGCTTGAGCAAAAAGCGCTCACCAAAATGAAAGCGGCAATGCCAAATGTTTAAGGGGGATTCTGCGCAAGCAGGATTCTGATGTCGTGCAACAATACGGTTGCCCCCTGACCGTAGCTGACAAACAAGCGCAATCTTCCCGCTTGATCGTACACATAAGTGCCGGCTGAATGGTCCATGGTGTAATTATCGGGGCGGCTGCCGGCAACTTTTTGATACACCACTTTAAACTCCTTTGCCGTCCTTGCGGTCGCATCAAGATCGCCGTATAAACCCACAAACCCGGGATCGAATGATGGTACATACTGTGCAAGCAGTTGAGGCGTGTCGCGCTCCGGATCCACTGTCACAAACAACACCTGCACTTTCTTGGCGTCTGCGCCCAGCTGCTTCATGACCAGCGCGAGTTCAGCAAGCGTAGTCGGGCATGCATCGGGGCAATGGGTGTAGCCGAAGAACAGCACCACCACCTTGCCTTTGAAATCGGCAAGGCTTCTCGCCTTGCCATTGTGATCCGTCAATTGGAAATCTTTTCCAAAGTTGGCGCCGGTGATGTCAGTGGATTTGAACGCCTCCACTTTGGCCGTTGTGTCACATCCAGCAAGCACACCCAAAACGCCTAGCAGCAGACCTGCCGACAGCAATCTATACATGGGGAGGGGGGAAAGTCGGCTTTAGCTCCAGTGATCCAGCAGCAGTGCAGCAAAGAGCGCGGAAAGGTACACAATCGAATAGCGGAATGCGCGCTGCGCCAGTCTGTCACTGTAGTCAACAAAGATTCTCACTGCGTAATACAGATATATTCCTCCCAGAGCACAGGCGCTCAAGAGATAAGGCCACCCACTCATTTTGGTGGCAAATGGCAGCAGGCTCACCGCAACCAAGATCAAGGTGTAGAGCAGTACATGAAGGCGGGTGAATTTGTCGCCATGAGTCACCGGCAGCATGGGTAATCCTGCCTTGGCGTACTCGTGCTTTCGATACAGGGCGAGCGACCAGAAATGCGGAGGGGTCCAGGCGAAAATAATCAGAAACAGCAACAAGGCATCGTAGGTAATTTCGCCAGTGACAGCTACCCAGCCCAGCACCGGCGGCATTGCACCGGACGCGCCCCCTATGACGATGTTCTGCGGCGTCATAGGCTTGAGGATCACTGTGTAAACAATCGCGTAACCAACAAAAGTGGCAAGCGTCAGCCACATGGTGAGCGGGTTGATGAACCGGTAAAGCAATAGTAGTCCGGCGCCGCCCAGCACACCCGAAAAGACCAGTGTTTGCAGCGATGTCAGCTCCCCGCGGGGCAGCGGACGCGCGCGGGTGCGCGCCATGACCGCATCAATTTTTTGCTCCACCAGGCAATTTACTGCGGCAGCAGCGCCTGCTGTCAATGCAATCCCCGAAGTGGCGAAAAGCAGGATTTTCAGCTGAACCATGCCGGGCGCCGCAAGAAACATGCCGATGACCGCGGTAAACACGATCAGCGATACCACGCGCGGTTTACACAATTTAAAATACAGCTGCAGGCGCGAACCGGTTCTTTCCCAGCTTAAGCTTGACGCCATCTTTCACTCCCGAATCCGATTAATTTTGAAGTTTAACACCACCATGGCAATGAGTAATAGCGCCGCAGCTGCGTTGTGGGCCACCGCCAAGGCCAAAGGCAGGCTTAACAACACGTTTCCAATGCCCAATATGACCTGCACGCACAATACGATCAAAAGCAGCGCGCCATATTTTTGCAAGCCCTGAGTGCGCACCACGGCAATTGCGAGCAACGCAAGATAACAAAATACAATCAAGGCACCGAGGCGATGCGCCCAATGTATGGCAGTGAGCGCTGGCTTGGACAGGAGCTCGCCTTGCGCTGTCATTCCCAGCTCGCGCAGAAAATGAAAGCCGCTGGCAAAATCCATCTCGGGTACCCAGCTGCCGTTACATAAAGGAAAGCCGCTGCAAGCGAGCGATGCATAATTGACGCTCACCCAGCCACCCAGCGCAATCTGCAACGTCAACAGCAGCAGCCCGAACCAGCTCCAGAATTTAAGTTCTCTCATTTTCGCGGTATAAACCGACTGCGGGGCGGGATATTGCAGCAAGGACAGCCAGCACAGCAATGCCAAGGTAGCCATGCCTCCCAGAAGATGCAATGAAACGACAGCCGGTTTCAATAACAAAGTTACAGTCCACATTCCAAGCAGCGCCTGCAATACCACCAGCCCGGCCAGAAACAGTGGCAACACAGGCGATTGTTGCAATTCGGCGCGCTTGCGCCATGCGTAAACAGCAATCGCCAATATCAGCAGACCCAGCGTACCCGCCAAATAACGGTGCATCATTTCAATCCATGCCTTGACGTTATCGAGCGGCTGTTCGGGATATTGCAATTGAGCAAGATCGCGAGCTTCAGTACTTTGTGGTACGGCGACGTGGCCGTAACAGCCCGGCCAGTCAGGGCAACCCAGGCCGGCATCTGCCAGACGCACAAAGGCGCCGAATACCACGACTGCAAATGCAAGAAATGCGGCTCCTAAAACAAGTTTTCTAAATATCATCCGATTTGTGAGACTTTAAGCAGCCGAGTAATATCCTTGACCATTTTGCTCGGGTCTGGATTGCGCGGGAATCGCAGCATCAAGTTTCCGCGGGGATCGACCAGGTAAACGTGATCTTTTACCGAAACCTCTGCCGGAAGCGCGGCCAGCAGAGCGCTGTCTGCGCCCTGTATCAACCAGGTTCCGGCATATTCTCTCGTTAGTTCTTGTTGCGGCGTGCCGTTGTCGTCAATTATCCAGGCGCGCTCGATGCGCTGCATATCCTTGCCTTGCGTGAGGCGCACTTGTCGCAAATAATAAAGTTTCTGCTGGCAGTTCTGGCTGCATGCTGCAGAATCAACTTGCAGCAGCACCCATTTGCCGCGCAGTTCGCTCATGCGAAATGTCCGCCCGTCCACCAATTGCATTGCGGCATCGGGTAGCGGGCGCGGCGGCAGAAGCTCGCCATAGTTCATGGTTCCCTGCTGCGGATGCCAAAAATAAAACGCGATATACGCGGCAAGCACCGGCACAGCGCACAGCACTAGAATCAAAAGCAGCTCAATCCTGCCGCGGTGAAGTGCGTTTGACATTCAGCACCATGTATAAAATTACCACCGCGGCTGCCAGCGCAAACCACTGGAACGCGTAGCCTCGGTGCATGTTGACCCCCAGGTCCGGCCGCTCCCAATCCCTTACCAATCCGTCTGCCGCGTCGCTTTGCTGCTCAATCACAATCGGCTGGATCTCAAACGGCACCGTCTTGCGATAGCGTTCGAGCACGAGATTCTGCCAGATTTTTCCTTCCACCGTTTGCGTCGAAAGCTCAACTATTTTCTTGCTGGGAATAACCGCAATACCACTGATTTTCACTTGCCCCTGCGGCATGGGTATTTTCGGCAATTCCGTGCGTTCCATGGTTCTTGCCACCCAGCCGCGGTTTACCAATACGTAAGTCCGGCTGTCACCGATTTGCAGGGGCGCGATGACTTGATAACCCGCAATGCCGTGATGTATGCGGTTGTCCAGGTAAATCGTATAAGGTTCAGCAAATCGTCCTTGCACTTCGACATGACGGAACCGATATTCGTCAGGATTAACCTGGGTCGCGGGCACGCTGACCGGCGGTTGTTTGGCGAGTTCTTCGAGGCGCGCCTCAAGCTCAAGCTTCTCGCGCGCACGGTTGAGCTGCCAATTACCCAGCCAGAGCGTCAGCGACAACATTATTCCGGCTGCGACGCTGGACCACAGCCTGGGATTGAATTCAAAACCATGAGGCATCTTGATTGGCAATGGGATAAGGAATCGTCTAAACTGAAATTTTCCAAGAAATATACCGCATGATAGTCAGAGTCATCGTCTTCCTGTTCATCGCCGTCATACTCTTTAGCCTCGGCTCAGCGCTGTATTACCTTATCAAGGACAAAGGGCAATCCGAGCGCACCGTCAAGGCACTGACCGTGCGCATCACCTTCTCCATCGTGCTTTTTCTCATACTGATGCTCGGTTTTTACTTCGGCCTCATCTCACCCCAAGGATTGTAAACCTACAAAAAAAGCGCCGCACGGTAATACCATGCGGCGTCAGTGTCCCTCTTGTTGTTAACATGGGGTTCCTCCTCCTTGTTGTTGCTTGTGTGCTGCGTTTTCCTCCCTGAGTAGAATAATCCCGCGCTTTACAACCAGTAAACCAGAATAAACAACAACAGCCACACCACGTCAACAAAGTGCCAATACCATGATACCGCCTCGAATCCGAAATGATGCTCCGGCTTGAAATGTCCAACGATGCAGCGGCCGAGTATCGTGAGCAGCATGATGGTGCCGATGGTCACGTGCAAGCCGTGAAAGCCGGTAAGCATGAAGAAAGTCGCACCATAGGCACCGGTGGTGAGCTTGAGATTGAGTTCGGTGTAGGCATGCCCGTACTCGTGCGCCTGCAGTCCCAAGAAAGTACAGCCCAGCAGGATAGTCAAAATCAGCCCGATGATGAGCTGTTTGCGGTTGTTGCGCTTCAATCCCCAGTGCGCCCAGGTGACAGTGGCTCCGGATGAAAGCAGGATCAGCGTGTTGATGGCGGGAATGCCCCATGCCGCCATCGGCGTGAATGCTCCCTTCAGCCCGGGCCCCGCCACCGGCCAGTGTGCGGTGAAATCCGGCCACAAAATCTTGTTATCGAAATCCCCCAGCCAGGGCACCGACAGGACTCGCATGTAAAAAAGCGCGCCGAAAAAACCTGCGAAGAACATGACCTCGGTGAAGATGAACCAGCTCATGCCCCAGCGGAAACTGAGGTCCACTTGCTGATTGAATTTATCTCCTTCGCTTTCGTGAATCACGGTACCGAACCAGCCAAACAGCATGTAGATCAATATGGAAGCCCCAATAACCAGCACCCAAGGCCCGATACCCGCATAATTGTTTATCCATAATGTCGCGCCGACCGCCATGCAAAACAGCGCCAGGGAGCCGAGAATCGGCCAGTATGATGGTGCCGGCACATAGTAATGTCCGGGTTGTTGGGTCATGGAGTCCTCTCCTTGTAGTCTAACCGTTCCTATTTCCATCCACTGCCAGGATTCTAGCTGGTCACAAAATGCACCAGCAGAATCAAACACAGCACAAACAGCGCAGCACCGATAAACCCTGCAACAATCGCCTGCAACGGCGTAATGCTCACTGCATCGGCGTCGTGATCCTTTCCCTTGCGGACGCCGAAAAAAGCCCAAAACACCGCTTTTGCCGCTTGCAGAGCGGTAGCCCTCCTCGGCTTGCCTGCTTCCTCATGCATGGCAACGTTTCATCTAGCCAGGTTGCCTGCGGCCTCCATCCACCTCGAAAAAAGTGTATGAAAGTGTGATGGTGTTTACGCCCTTGGGCAAACCTGGATCAATCACAAACACCACCGGCATCCGCCTTACCTCATTCGCTTTCAGGGTCTGCTGCGTGAAGCAAAAACACTGCAGCTTCTTGAAATACTCCGCGGCGAGCTGCGGACCGTAGCTCGGTATCGCCTGTCCGGTTACCGCATATGGCAATGTATTCTTGGCCTCGTACACCACCTGCATCATTTCTCCCGGGTGAACTTTCACGCTGCCCTGCAACGGCTGGAAATTCCACGCCAAGGCACGGGTATTGGCGTCGAATTCCACGGTGACGGTGCGCGAATAATCCACCTGGGTGTTCTTCGCCACCTCATCCGCCTTGAGGATGTTGTTAATACCTGTGACTTCGCAGATCTTCTTGTAAAAAGGCACCAGCGCGAATCCGAAGCCGAACATAGTCACTGCGACGATGAGCAGCTTCCTAAGCATCACGCGGTTCGCCGGATTTGAGCTCATTGCCAATGGCTGATAATGAAGCCGATAAAAAACGCTGCCGCTACTGATAGCATAACCAGCGCGGTTTTCACCTTTTTGCCCTGTTCCCGATGTGCCACGGCTTCTTTTTGCATATTAGCTTTCCGATGAAAAAGCGAAAGACGCCGTTTTCATTTTACCAGCGGAGGGGTTTCAAAACTGTGGTATGGCGGCGGCGAAGACAATGTCCATTCCAGCCCGTGCGCCCCTTCCCACGGTTTGGCACCGGCTTTTTCCCCGCTGCGGATGCATTTAATTACGATATAAATGAACAGCAGTTGCGACAAGCCGAAGCCGAAGGCGCCGATGCTCGAGATCATATTGAATTCGGCGAATTGCGGCGCGTAATCCGGAATGCGGCGCGGCATGCCTGCCAGCCCAAGAAAATGCTGCACAAAGAAAGCGATGTTGAAGAAAATCATGGATAGCCAGAAATGCCACTTGCCAAGCGTTTCGTCATACATTTTGCCGGTCCACTTGGGCAGCCAGTAATAAATGCCGCCGAAAATGCTGAACAGTGCGCCCGCAACCAGCACGTAATGGAAGTGCGCGACCACGTAATAGGTATCCTGCAGCTGAATATCCACCGGCGTGATCGCCAGCACCAGCCCGGTAAAGCCGCCCATGGTGAACAGGAAGATGAAGCCGATGGCAAACAGCATCGGCGTTTCAAAAGTCATCGATCCGCGCCACATGGTGGCAAGCCAGTTGAAGACCTTCACGCCCGTCGGCACTGCAATCAGCATGGTTGCATACATGAAGAACAATTGTGCGGCCGCCGGCATGCCCACGGTGAACATGTGATGCGCCCAGACAATGAACGAGAGAATTGCGATCGAGGCAGTCGCATACACCATCGAGGAATAGCCAAACAATGGCTTGCGCGCAAAAGTCGGGATGATCTGCGACACTATGCCGAATCCGGGCAGAATCATGATGTACACCTCGGGATGGCCGAAGAACCAGAACACATGCTGGAACAGGACCGGGTCGCCGCCGCCTGCGGCGTTGAAGAAGTGGGTCCCGAAATGACGGTCGGTCAGCGTCATGGTCACCGCGCCAGCCAGCACCGGCATTACGGCGATCAGCAAGTAAGCGGTAATCAGCCAGGTCCATACGAACAGCGGCATTTTCATCAGCGTCATGCCAGGGGCGCGCATATTGAGGATGGTAGTGATGATATTGATCGAACCCATGATCGAGGACGCACCCAACAGGTGAACGGCAAAAATGGTGAGATCCATTCCCGGTCCCAATTGCACGGATAGCGGAGCGTAGAGCGTCCAGCCGCCGGACGCGGCGCCGCCCGGCACGAAGAAAGAAATGACAAGCAGCAGCGCGGCGGGGGGCAGCAGCCAGAAGCTCCAGTTATTCATGCGAGCAAATGCCATGTCAGGCGCGCCAATCATCAATGGCACCTGCCAGTTGGCGAAGCCGACGAATGCCGGCATGATCGCGCCGAACACCATTATCAGTCCATGCAGAGTGGTAAGCTGGTTGAAGAACTCGGGCCGCACAAATTGCAGCCCCGGCTGGAACAGCTCGGCACGAATGGTCATCGCCATGATGCCGCCGAGCAAGAACATCACCCCGGCAAAGGACAGATACAGCGTGCCGATATCCTTGTGGTTGGTGGTCATCACCCAGCGCATGATGCCGCCAGGATGATGTGCGTGATCATCGTGAGCGTGAGTTGCTTGTGCTGCGTCCATAATGCTGCTCTCCTTATCCGCTTAATATATTACTTGCGCAGTGCTTTGACTTCGCTGGGCTGGACCGCATCCCCGGTCGTGTTGCCCCAGGCATTGCGTTCATAGGTTATTACTGAAGCGAGTTCCACGTCAGACAGCTGATTGCTGAAAGCCACCATTGCCGTCCCCGGTTTGCCGTTCATCACGATATTCAGGTGATCCGCTTTTGGACCGTTGGCTATCTTCGAGCCATCCAGCGCGGGAAATGTACCGGGAATACCTTTGCCGTTGGCCTGATGGCAAACTGCGCAAGTTGTATTAAAAACCTTTTCACCCTGAGTTTTCAACTCATCCAGCGTGAAGGTTTTGCTGGCGTCCACCTGGGTTGCCGCCTGTTTCTGCTTCTGCTCGGCAAGCCATATTTCATAATCCTTTTGTTCCTTCGCATCCACTACGATGGGCATGAAGCCGTGGTCCTTGCCGCACAATTCAGCGCATTGGCCGCGGTAAATTCCCGGCTTCTCAACCTTGAACCAGGAATCGCGGATAAAGCCGGGAATGGCGTCCTGCTTCACGCCGAAGGCAGGCACCCACCAGGAGTGAATCACATCGTCGGCGGTGATTATAACGCGCACCCTCTTGCCCACAGGCACTACCAGCGGCTTGTCTACTTCCAGCAAATAATGCTCGTCTTTGGGCGCCCTGCCGTAAATCTGGTCCTGCGTCGTGGCGATAGTGCTGTAATAACTGACGCCGTCCTGCAGATAATCATAACCCCATTTCCATTGATAGCCGGTGATTTTGATGGTCATGTCCGGGTTGCTGGTGTTCTTCATCGCCAGGACAGTTTTCGTGGCGGGGTACGCCATGCCGATCAATATAAAGAAAGGAATGATGGTCCAGATGATTTCAATGGTGGTGTTCTCGTGGAACTGACTTGCTTGGTGGCCAACTGATTTGCGATGCTTGTATATGGAGTAAAACATCACGCCAAACACCACGCAGAATATGAACAGGCACACCAGGAGGATCAAGGTGTGCAGGTCGAAAATTTGTTGAGCGATGGGTGTCTCGGGCTGCTGCAGATTTAATTTGTATGCGCTTTGCGCCAGACCGGAGTAGAGAGCCGGGAGAAATAACGCCATAGCACGTTTTGTTATCTTTTTAATCATAATCACCCCAAGGATTGCAACTATTCTAACGACTTTTTTTCGGCCCCAGACCCGCGGCGTAAAATACAAATCGATTACGGCTGACGGATTCTTTCCTTAAGCTGCCGCGCAATCTTCACGCGCTGTTCTTGCGTCAGGTAA
>DATHDD010000144.1:0-2059 GCA_035319205.1 Burkholderiales bacterium
AACGCCAACAGCAAATTCAGGAGATTGATGAAGATATTGTAGATATCGAGATAAATCTTCAGCGTAGCCATGACATAATTGGTCTCGCCGCCTTGCACGATCTGGCTCACGTCATAAAGGATATAGCCTGAAAACAGCAAAATTATCAGCGCGGAAAGCGTCATGGACGCAGCGGGAATCTGGAAGAACAGATTAGCGATTGAGGCGATGAGCAGCAGGACCAGCCCGACCATCAGGAACTTGCCCATAAAGCTGAAGTCCTTCCGCGTCACAGTGGCGATGCCCGCGAGGGTGAAGAAAATTACCCCGGTTCCGCCTGCAGCGATGCCCACCAATTGCCCGCCATTTCTGAAGTGCAGGGCATATTGCAGCATCGGTCCCAGCCACCAGCCCATCACAAATGTGAAGGCCAGCAGCAGCGCTACGCCCCAGATGCTGTTACGGGTCGCGCCTACTGCGAACATCAGCCCAAACATTGCCGCGAGCATCAGCAGCGGCCCCATGATCGGATGTTGTGCGAGGAACGTGAAATCGGTCGCGGTGCCAACCAATGCACCGATGACGGTTGGTATCATGGTCAAAGCCAGCAACAGATAGGTATTGCGCAATACCTTGTGCTGGACCAGCGCTAATTGCGTTGATTGCGCGGTTGCCTGTAAATCGGGTTGCATCGAAACTGCTCCTTAAATTAAAAATAGCTCGAGCAAATGCTCAGTGCCTAAGACTACTCGGCCTGGGTTAAAGTTTCAAGACGGCCAAAACTGAATTTAGACAAAACAAGACGTTAAGAGTTAAGATGCAGCGCCGGAGAGTTGGCAGAGCGGTCTATTGCGGCGGTCTTGAAAACCGTTGTGGGGCAACCCACCGGGGGTTCGAATCCCTCACTCTCCGCCAAATCTAACCGTGGGTTCGTCTCGCCTCGTAGGACTGCAGATGGCAGTAAGCCAGGCGCAGCAGGGGAGTTCGAACATTGTGCTCGCGCGCCTTACGCAACATGTCGCCGATGATATGCTCGCCTTCGGTCTTGCCGTTCTTTTCAATATCGCGCAGCATTGAAGCGGCCATGACCGAGCCGCGCTCGGTCAATACTTTTCGAGACCACGCCATGTGTTCCTCTCGCGGCGCGTAGCCTGATGCCACTGCAACGCATTTACACTCGTCGAGGATTTCCAAAATAATTGCTTCGCCTTCGGCTGTTTGCATGATGGCGCCAATGGACGCGCGCATCAGGCAGGTACTGGCTGCGAGCGCGGCGAGAAACACGAATTTTTCCCACATATCGAGATCAATGGTCTGGCTCAGCAAATAGGAAACGGGGGTCTTCGCGAATTCCGTTTCAAGCGCTCTGCAGCGCGCGCTTTTTTCGCCTGAGCGCTCGCCAAAAATGATTTTGTGCACCGGGTAGAGGTGCTGGATCTCGCCGTTTTCCTTCAGTGTCGCGGCGATCTGGCAGGAACCTCCCAGCACCCGCTCTGCGCCCAATTTTTTGCCAAGCGCTTCCATGTGGGCAACGCCATTCAACAGCGGCAGGACCGCGGTGCTTTTTCCAATTCCCGGCAAAATGGAGCTGATTGCGCTCTCGAGGTCATAGGCCTTGCAGGTGAGGATAAGGAAATCATATTCCGGCCTTAGCTGTTCAGCCAGCACGAAGGCAACTTTTTGCTTGATGTCGCCCTTGGGGCTGTGCACCACCAAGCCATTTTCCTTGAGTTGAGCGGCGCGGCGCGGTCGCACGAGGAAAACGACGTCGGTGCCTTTTTCAACAAGCCGGCCGCCAAAATAACCGCCGACCGCTCCCGCACCCAGCACCAGGATTTTCATTTCAGATCTTTGCTTACCGCGTCCGCCCAGCAGTTTGGTGTTTCATACAGTCGAATGCGTTCCAGCCGCAAATGATTGCCGTAAATATCGCGGTAGGCATTCGAAAGAATCCGGAAGGCTTCGAGCGCCATGTTTTCAGCGGTGGGTGTGGCCCTTAGCGAAACTGTTTTATGCCCAGGCAGCGAATTCAGGAAATTGACGACCGCGGTGTCTCCGCTATAGACCAGAAAAGCGTGAT
>DATHDD010000145.1:0-21404 GCA_035319205.1 Burkholderiales bacterium
GGTGAAGTCGAATGCATCACCGAACTCTATCAGCATGTTGAGCGACATCATGAGTCCGAATGCATTCTCGCGCCTCGCGTTGTCGATGAGATTTTCTATCACGACGAAAGCTCCTCCCGGCGGCAGGGCATCGTAGACAGCCTGGATGAGCTGCATTTTCTTCTCCAGGTTCCAGTCATGAAGTATCATTCCCATGGTAATCACATCAGCCTGTGGCAGCGGTTCCGCAAAGATGTCTACAGACTTTGCGGAAACCCGATCCGACAATCCCGCTTCAGCAATCTTGCGCTCTGCGATGGGCGTCACTTCCGGAAGATCCACGGTGGTGCAGCGAAGATGGTGATGCCGCTTCGCTACAATGATTGAAAGCCGGCCGGTAGCCCCGCCGATATCACAAAGCGTGTGATAGCGGGAGAAATCAAATTTCTGCGCAAAGGCGTTAAAGTTGTCAGCGGAAATGCCGCTCATCGCATTTATGAACTGCTCAAGCTGCTTGGGATCGCTGTAAAGCGCTTGGAACATGGACTCTCCCGTATTTTTAATCTCATTCTGGGGCTTGCCCGTCCTGAGACCTTCCGTGAGGTCGCCCCAAAATCGGTAAAGGCGGGCGTTGGCCATTTCGAGGAAGCCTCCCATGTACTCAGGGCTGTTGCGGTCGAGGAATAGCCGCGTCTCGTCTGTATTACGATACAGCGCTTGTAGACCATCGCCCTCGCGGTCCAGAAAATGCAGCGCAACCAATGCATCGAAAAAATCGGGAGCTGCCCTGCGGTGCAGACCAAGAGCATCCCGCAGCTGGTCGGCGGTCATGGACTTGGTGCCGAGTGTGGTGAAAAGCCCTAGCTCTACCGCTGACAACAGTGTCTTGGCCGGCCAGAAACCCATGCCAACTTCCTTAATGCGGGCCGGAGACAGCGTTTTCTTCGCAGATTTCACGTGGAGCGTTCCTTTCATTGGCTATGCTTCAACAGGTGTGCGTGACGCGGTACCAATCAGCCCTTGTATTCCGCCCGCGCGATCTCGTTTACCGACGCGCGTCTCAGCTGCTTCGCAGCGCGCCGCTCGCTGCGGTGGCCGCGCCGGTCTTCGAGTGCAAAGCGCTTTTTTTTCGCTGCTGAGCCGAAGATCTGAGTCCACTTTCCGTTCTTGAAGATGATCTGGTAGCCGCCGGAAAGTATCTGGAACGGCTTGTTGACCTTCTTGAGATAATCGAACTGCACGGAGCCCGGCTTGTGGAAAGCTTCGAAGTAGGCAGGGTACACAAAGTCGCTCATCGCAATGCCGTTGACCGGGAAGCTGAGCGCTTCAACTGGATCCGCGCTCTCGTAGGCATAGATAACCTTCGGATCAGGGCCCGTGCTCATCAGGTTTATGGCGGGGTCCACCAGCATCTCCACCAGCTCGTGAGATGCTGATACGCTCACCAGGTCATTATTCTTGAGCGTTGTCTTGACGAAGACCTTGGACTGGGGCAGCCCGTCGGGCGTGAGATCGTGATACGCGAGGGCGCCCGGCTGATCGGCATCGTCAAGAAAAACCATCGCCCAGGCGCCTTTCACGAACCCTTTGGTTGTGATTAATTTTGCGGGCGTGCCCCATACGGGCGCCACGTACCTGTCCACGAATACCTGCATAGCAGCAATCAAGGCGTCGAAGTTGACGCCTAGCGCGACTGTCGCCTTGTTGAAGCATGCGATTTTGGGAATTCCCCCCTGGTTGAACGCTCCGAATGTTGGCCGCCTGGTTCTCATACAGCTTCCTTATCAGGTGAAAGCCGCCATCGCCGTGTTGTAGGCCGAAGCGGTTTCATTTGCTCCGCCAGTCGTCACGTTCAAATTGCGCAGAAGCCCGTCTTGAAGCCCGTAAACCCAGCCATGCACCGCCAGCTCCTGCCCGCGCGACCAAGCGTCCTGCACTATCGTGGTCTGGCAGACGTTGGTGACTTGCTCAATGACATTGATCTCGCAGAGCCGGTCGCAACGAGCCGAGTCATCGGCGAGACTGCTCAACCGCGCCGTGTGCTTTTGGCGCACATCCTGAACATGACGCAGCCAGTTATCTATCATGCCCAGCCGTTCCTGGCGCAGGGCTGCCCGCACGCCGCTGCAGCCATAGTGCCCGCACACAATGATGTGTTTCACCTTGAGAACATCCACCGCGAATTGCATCACCGAAAGGCAATTGAGATCGGTATGCACGACAATATTGGCAACGTTGCGGTGGACGAACAATTCTCCCGGAAGAAGCCCGACAATCTCGTTGGCGGGTACCCGGCTGTCGGAACACCCTATCCACAGATAGGCGGGAGACTGCTGGCGCGAAAGCTTGACGAAGAATTCCGGGTCCTGCTGCCTGATGCGGCCGGCCCATGCCTTGTTGTTCTGAAATAAATGATTCAGCGTTTGCATAAATGTGTTGAATAATATGCTGGATGCGCTTTTGTACGATTTACTTCTATGAAATAATTGACCGGCATTATTGGTTTCGGTGATTCCAAATGTTCACAAAGAAAATGACCAGAGCTGAAACGGTCAGCAATTCTCCGACAATCAATACAGTTAAGGCGCCCGTATTCCCCAGAAGAAATGCGGCCAGCGAAGGGATAAGTACCAGAATGCCCGCATTGGCGATGTAAAACTGCGCTGTCGCCAATTTGCTTTCTCCCATCGCCGGATAAATCTTGTAAACGATGCCGTAGAGTGTAAGTGCAATCCAGCCCAATAGATTTAGATGAGCATGTACCGGCGTAAGCGTGAATTCTTCCTTTGCGCCCATAACCATACCCATCACCATTGAAATAATGCCGTATATTGCAGCTGCCAGCAAAAAACGTATGGCAATTGTCAAACTTTGCTCCTATTTTGGTTTTTAACTCCAAACTGCGTAAATATCATAGTCAGATTGCATATCTGTATGGGCCCGTTGTAATCAGCGTCGTCTGGTTCCACGCAGGGTCGGGTTGAGCCTGTCGATATCAGCCTGAACCTGCTCGCGACTTCGCACATAGACAATCTCCCGTCCCATCACATTCCCAACATACGCCAGGCCGTTTCGAGTCGGAGTTAACTCGCACTTGACATTGTGAATACCTTCACCTAGCACAATCTGTATCCGGTCGGCTCGCTTGCTGTAGACCACAACGTCCAGGGTCTGCCCGGTTTCCGTTACACGCACCGTAATCTTCTCTGTGTTCATCAGGTCATCAACTATGCTTAGTGTCTCCGGCGGAGCGCGGGTTAGAGTGCTCATTCGGGCCTGAACACCATGCAATACCTTTGCTGGATGTCTTAGCCTTCAGCAAACCGACGGGCTATCTTTGCTTGCATGATTTGCACCGGAATCAATACCGTTATCCGGATTATGCCGGAAATTATATAAAGCCAGTATCCCCGCGATAATCATTTGATGTTCAGAAAATCCATAGACAGAGCAAACATGAAAGGGTAGCAGACGCTTTTTCGGGAAACGAGATTGCAGTGATGAAAAATAATGTGCTCCGATATTTGTTCGCCGACCCTTTACTTTTGAGCCACTGCACTGACGTCCCGCAAAAAGCGCTCCTTATCGCCCTCACTAGCTAGATGTTCCGAGAGCATCGAGTAGAATTGCTTTCGGCTGGTAACCTCGGCCGCCACCTTTTTCACCACGATTCGGGCGATCGGCCCAAGGTACGCGGCGAGCTGACGCGTTGCCTGGTCGATCTCTTTCGGCGTGAGCAACTGCTTAACGCCGGCCTGTTTATCTACTGCACCTTTCTGCTTCGCCGGCGGCACGCCTTCGAGCCGGTCTTTTCCTGCAAGGAAATCCTTCTTGTCCTGTGGGCTGGTCAGGTCTTCGGCCAGCAGCGAATAGAGAGCGCCGAGTTCTGTGGTGGTCTTGGCGCCCTTCTTGACCATGACTCTCGCCAACGGTCCCAGATAGCGGGTGAGTTGCTGCTCGATCTGCTTCAGCAGCTCCTCGTCCCAGCCTGCGGGCGGAATGGACGTGCTCCCGGGCAGCGAGTCGGTCTGGGACGGGTTAGGGGGCGGTCTGACCGAAGCGGCCGGAGGCGGACTAACCTCGTTGATGATGGTAACTTCAGACACTGCCAGGCTGACCGGCGCTGAATGGGCATCCAGGATCGATTCGAGAAACTTCTGCGCGGTCCGATAGCGATTTTCGGGCGTCTTCGCCAGCGCTCTCCCAATCACATCGTCGAACTTCGTCGACCCCAGTTCGGGAACGAGCTTGGACGGTTCGACATGGGGTTCGAAGCAGATCTTATAGGCGGTGGTCTCGGTACTCCCGGTAAACGGCTTGACTCCGGTCAGAAGCTGGTACAGCACAACGCCGGCCGAGAAGACGTCGGCACGCTGGTCTACGCTCGCCCCGGTGTACTGCTCGGGCGCCATGTAGCCGGGCGACCCCATGATCGTGCCGACATGGGTCAGATTTGACGAGTCAAGATGGGCAATACCGAAATCGGCCAACTTCAGCTTGCCATTGCTCATGATGATGATATTTGCAGGCTTGACATCCCGGTGTATCACACCTTGCTCGTGGGCATAGGCGAGCGCATCGAGAAGACGGGTCATGATACTGACGGTGTCGTTCAGCCCGAAACGGGTGCCGCGCTGAAAATACTCACGCAGGCCTTTGCCCTGCACATACTCCATCGCGATATAGGCAACGGCACCCTCTTCCCCGTACTCATAAACCGCGACAATGCCCGGGTGGCTGAGCCGGCCTGCTGCCTGCGCTTCGTTCTTGAAACGTGCCATCATCGTCGCCGCCTGGTCATCCTCGATAAAATCCTTGTGGATAACTTTGAGCGCGACAGTACGGCGGATATGCGGGTCGAAGGCTTTATACACGATCCCCATCGCGCCCTTGCCGAGCACTTCCTGGATCGAATACTTTCCTAGGCGTTCCGGGATGGTCATAAATGGATTAGAAATTTATTTCCGTGATGCGAACTGTGCAGAAAATAATTCAACTTCTACAACTTGTTTCTTATTTTTCTAACTAGCATGCAGCTTGCGGTGCGTCATACCCGATTTAGGGTCTAGCTGCGCCGCCGTAGCAAAAGCGCAAGTGCCGCCAGCAATGAGATATTGGTAATCGCGGGCAAGACATTTGCCGCCAGAAAGCCCAAGGGCTGATAATCAAATGCGACATTAAGTGGTGAGTCGGTTTCCCAGCCCTGCGTAAATGACGAGCCCGGATAAAACAGAAAATTCCAAAGCAGTGCGCTTGCGCTGGCTGAGGCAAGTGCGATTCCGGGGCCGCGGTACTTGCGAACGAACGCGAGTACGGACAATGCGGCCCATGCAATCGGAAACAGCCAACCGGAAGCTTGTGCCCATATATCTGCGGCTTGGTCCACGATGCATCTAACTTTAAAGCTGGGCTTCTAACCTAAATGGCGAATATGGAATCAAAGTCAATTATAATCCATTGTAAATGCAGAAGCTTGACACATTCTTTTCCAGCCAAAGCCCGCTGGCCCGGACTGTTCCCGATTATCACCTGCGCCCCCAGCAGCTGGAAATGGCTCAGCAGGTAAAGCAGGCGATTGAACAATCCGGAGTGCTTATAGCGGAAGCGGGGACGGGAACGGGGAAAACCTTCGCGTATCTTGTTCCCGCGTTGCTTTCCGGGGGCAAGGTGATCATTTCCAGCGGCACCAAGACGCTGCAGGACCAGTTGTTCAACCGCGATATTCCCACCGTGCGCGCGGCGCTCAAAGCGCCGGTGACGGTGGCGCTGCTTAAGGGCCGTGCGAATTATATTTGCCGCTACCGGCTCAAACAGGCATTAAGCGAGGGCCGATTTGCAAGCCGCGAAGATGCGGGATATCTGCCGCTGATTGCAACTTACGCGCAAAACTCGGCTGCAGGCGATAAAAGCGGACTCGCCGACGTGCCGGAAGACGCGGGCATCTGGCCGCATGTCACTTCCACCCGCGACAATTGCCTAGGGCAATCCTGCCCGGATTACCGCGAATGCTTTGTCATGCGCGCGCGCAAGCAGGCGCAAGAGGCGGACGTGGTGGTGGTGAACCACCATTTGTTTTTTGCCGACGTGATGTTGCGCGACGAGGGCGTGACCGAATTGCTGCCGGCGTGCAACACGGTAATTTTCGACGAGGCGCACCAATTGCCGGAAACCGCGCGGCTGTTTTTCGGCAGTTCGGTCAGCAGCAGCCAGATTCTTGATCTGGCGCGCGATGCGCGCATGGAGGCAATCGCGAATGCGCGCGATTTCGAGGCGTTGCCGGAAGCCGCGAAGGCGCTGGACAAGGCGGCGCGCGATTTGCGTCTGGCGCTGGAAAATGGGAGCGGAAGGCTGTCGCAACCCGAGTTGTTGAAGCAAAAAGCGTTCGCAGCGGCGCTGGATGGATTGGGCGCCAAGCTCGATGTGCTGAGTGGTTTGCTCGAAAGCCAGGCGGAGCGCGCGGAGGGATTGCGCAATTGCTGGCAAAGAAGCCTGGCGCTTGCCCGGGAAATGCGCGAATGGCGCGACGGGGAAGATGCTAATCAAGTGCGCTGGGCGGAGGTGCTGAACCAGAGCGTGCAGCTCAACAGCACGCCGCTTCTGATTGCCGATATTTTCAAGCAGCAGATCCAGGGCAGCCCGCGCTCGCTGATTTTCACCTCGGCCACCCTTTCGGTAAAAGGTGATTTCCGCCATTATCAGGAAGAAATGGGTCTGAGAGATGCGAAAGCCGCTGCCTGGGATAGCCCATTCGATTATCACCGGCAGGCCTTGCTTTACCTGCCGCAAGGATTGCCCGAGGATCCCAATAGCAACGAATACACCGAAGCAGTAATTCTTGCCGCTTTGCCTTTGCTGCGGGCGAACCACGGCCGCGCTTTTATGCTTTTCACCAGCTTGCGCGCCATGCGGGAAGCGCAGACGCTGCTGAAGCGCGTTTTCAGGGAACAGGATCTTGATTACCCGTTGCTGGCCCAGGGGGATGGTTCGCGCAGCGAATTGTTGGAGCGCTTTCGCAGACTGGGCAACGCGGTGCTGGTCGGCAGCCAGTCATTCTGGGAAGGGGTTGATGTGCGCGGTCCCGCGCTGTCGCTGGTGGTGATTGATAAACTGCCGTTCGCGCCACCTGATGACCCGGTGCTTGCAGCGCGTATTGAACAAATCAACCGGCAGGGGCGCAATGCTTTTATGGAATACCAGTTGCCTCAAGCGGTGATAACATTGAAACAGGGGGCGGGGCGGCTGATTCGCGACGCCAGCGACCACGGCGTGCTGATGCTATGCGACCAGAGGCTCGCGTCTCGGTCCTACGGTCGCAGAATATTGGATAGTCTGCCGCCTATGCGGCGAACCAGAGACATAGATGAAGCGGTAAAATTTCTTGAAGAGTGTCGCATGGCCTTGCAAAAGGAGGGCGAGAAATGAGAATTCGTAATCACATCCTGCGAAAGTTAGGTTCGGCCTGCGCTATTACGTTTTGGTTTTCTGCGGCTGCGGCTCAAGGCTATACATGTGAATTACAGCCCAACAGCGATTGCCGCAATGCTGATTTAAAAGGAGCAAACCTTCAGTATGCGCAGCTCTACGAGTCAAACTTCGAGGGCGCGAGCCTGGAAAAAGCGAATCTGCAGTACGCTTTTCTTTACAACTCCATTTTTCAGGGCGCAAACTTGCAAGGCGCCAATCTAACTTCAGCCAGCCTCTCGCACGCCATCCTAAAGCGCGCCAACCTGAAGCAGGTCAATTTTTATCATACCAATCTGCTTGGCGCCGACCTGGAAGGCGCGGACTTGCAGGACGCCAATTTGGTCAGAGCTAATCTAAAAGGCGCTATTCTGAAAGGGGCGAATCTGACTTCAGCAAATTTAAAGGGAGCGAATCTGGAAAATGCGGATTTGCAGGATGCGCAGCTGCAAGGCGCAAATTTCGAGGGGACAATAACCGATAATTGCACGGGTTGCCCGTGATTCGTTAAGTCAGTGAATCCCTCGTTTTCCTTCCCATTCCATATGCAGCTGCGAGGGATACGACCCCATTCTCTCAAGTGGACTTTTTGTGTTCCGTGGGTTTGCCGGATTCTGCGTCAGGGGTTTCTGATTTGGAAGCCGCTTGCGTGGAGGGGGACGTTTGCGGTGCAGCGCCTAAATCGGGGAAACCAAAATTGCCGAACAGGCTTCGCGTCTGCTTTTGCAGCTGGCTTTGCATGTCCAGAAACATATTTGCACTTTGCTCGAGATAACTTCCCAGCAAACTCTGCATGGCCGGCCCCTGAAATTTTAGAAATTGAGCCCAGGTGTCGGCATTGAGCATCGGGTTGTCGCCGTATAGGGTGCGCGATTGTTCCTGCAGGCGGTGCTGCATATCGATAAAGGTCTGGATGTTTTTTTCCAGGTAGCTGCCCATCATGCCCTGCATGGCGTGGCCGTAAAATCGGATAATTTGCGACAGCATGTCGCTGGAAAACATCGGCACTCCGGCGTTTTCTTCCTCGAGAATGATTTGCAGCAAAATACTGCGTGTCAGGTTTTCATTGGTTTTGGCGTCCACCACGCGAAAATCCACATGCTCGAGAACCAGTCTTTTAACATCTTCCAGAGTGATATAGCTGCTGGTGGTCGTGTCGTACAGCCGCCGGTTAGGGTATTTCTTAATGACTCTCGCGGTATCGCTCATGTTGCAAACTCCTTAAAATCGCCAAGCCTTGGATAGGCTTATTATGTTCGATGCAATAAAACTATATGTCATTATAACCGCATGATTCAGAATAGAAAATATATTATTGAACAAGTGTCATGAAATATCTGTGCTGCAATGCGTCAAAATTTCTTGACAATTCTGGTTTCAGTGCCTAATATTTATATTATTGCAATGCAACATATTATGCCTGCTTTTACTATTGAAAAGGATATCCAACATGTTTAACGAGTCCTACCCAGAGCTTAATAAAAACAGCATAGAAAACGCTCTACGTTTCGCGAAGATCACAATGGAAAGTGCCGAGCGCCTGGTCAAGCTGCAACTTGAAGCTGCCAAGCAGGCAGTCGAAGAGAACGCCAAGAACGCAAAGTCATTAAGTGAAGTAAAAGACATGCAGGAAGTGATGGCGTTGCGAGCCAGGCTGGCTGAATCCGGTGTGGAGAAAGCGCTGAATTTTTCCCGCAGCGTCTACGAAGTGGCTTCTCACGCACAAGCCGAACTTAACAAGCTGTTTGAAGAGAGTCTTTCCGCTTACACCAAGGATTTGGTGAACGTTATCGAGAAATCCACTAAATCCGCTCCTGCCGGATCAGAATTGGCAGTAGCCGCGCTCAAATCCACGGTGGCAGCGACCCAGGCCGCGGTGGATAGCATGACTAAAGCCGCAAGGCAGGTTTCGGAGCTTGCTGACAGCGGAATCAAGGCCGCTCAATCAGCGACCTCCAGCATGGCAAAAGGCAGCTCGAAAAAGGGCCGCTGATTTACAATTTCCTCCTACTTATACTAAGTTATTATTAATATTAGCCTCGCTATCTCGGCGGGGCTTTTTGTTGGAGGGGCCTTAAAACATATGCTGTCCGCCATTGATGGCGATGTTGGCGCCAGTGATGAACGCCGCTTCATCTGAGGCCAAATAAATAATCAGACCGGCGACTTCTTCAGGCTTGCCCAATCTTCCCAGCGGGATTTGCGGCAGAATTTTTGTATCCAAAATGTCCTTGGGGATTGCCATCACCATCTTGGTACCTATGTAACCAGGCGAAATTGTGTTGACGGTGACGCCTTTCTTCGCCACTTCCAGGGCGAGTGCCTTGGTAAAGCCGTGCATCCCCGCTTTCGCTGCGGAATAATTGGTTTGTCCGAAAGCCCCCTTCTGGCCGTTTACCGAGGATACGTTAATGATACGTCCCCAGCCTCGCTCGACCATGCCATCTATTACCGGCTTGGTCATGTTGAATACGCTGTCAAGGTTGGTTTTCATTACCGCGTCCCAGTCCACCTTGGCCATTTTCTTGAACGTCATGTCGCGCGTGATGCCGGCATTGTTGACCAGGATATCTACGGGCCCGACTTCCTTCTCAATTATTGCCGCAGCTTTTGTGCAGGAATCGTAATCTGAAACGTCAACTCCGGCGGTATAAAACTCGTAGCCCAGCGATTTCATTTCAGCCTTCCACTGTTCGGCCCGGGTGTTATTGGGTGAATAAGTGGTGGCCACCCGATAGCCCTGGTCCGCCAGTTTGGTGCAGATGGATTCGCCCAGGCCGCCCATTCCGCCGGTAACTAAAGCAATTCTTTTTTGCGCCATGTTTTTCCCCTTCGATGAATACTTGCCATTTCAAAAGTTCCATATCACGCTGCTTGCTGCTTGGAATAGCGTATCTCACAATATTCTTTGACATAGCGTCCCGGTGCTGCTTCGACCTCGGGATACTTTTTACTGCCGAGCTTGGCAGACGCGGGCACCTGTTTGCCGCTTTTTTGTTTCAGCCAGGCGCTCCAATGCGGCCACCAGCTGCCAAGGCTGGATTGCGCGCTTGCCAGCCATTGTTCGGGGTCTTGGCCTATTGATTTCCCGCTCCAGTAACTTCGCTTGCTATTCGCAGGAGGATTGACCACTCCTGCGATATGGCCGCTGGCGGTGAGTACGAATTCGATTTGCCCCTTGAGCAGCGGCACGTTGGCATAGGCGGATTTCCAGGGCACGATGTGATCTTCCTTGGCGGCCAGCACATAGGTGGGCAGATTGATTTTCTTCAAATCAATCGGCACTCCGCACATAATCAATTTGCCCGGGATTTTCAGGTTATTTTCCAGATACATGTTCCTCACGTAGTACACGTACATCGGGCCGGGCAGGTTGGCGCTGTCGCTATTCCAGTAAAGCAAGTCAAAGGCATGGGGTGTTTTGCCTTTAAGATAATTGTTAACAACGTAGAACCATACCAGCTCGTTGGCGCGCAGGCTGGCGAAAGTGAGAGCAAGATCCCGGCCGGGAACCAGGCCTCCTGTACCGATCTCCGTCTTGATTTTTTGCACATAAGCCGGGTCAATATAAACGCTGATTTCACCGGTATCGGTGAAATCCAGCATGGTCGAGAGCAGCGTCAGGCTGGCTGCCGGGTTTTGCCGTTTAACTCGTAGCGCAGCCAGCGCGCATGCAAGCAGGGTGCCCCCCACGCAAAAACCAAGCGCATTGACTTTTTTAACCCCGGCAATCTCCAGGCTAACCTTGATTGCCTGAATCACCCCCTGCTCAAGGTAGTCATCCCAGGTGAGGCTGTCGAGACCGGGTGGAATATTGCGCCAGGAAATGATAAACACATTGTTGCCCTGCTCAAGGGCGTAACGCACAAAAGAATTTTCCGGCCGCATGTCGAGCACATAATATTTATTTATGCAGGGCGGGACAATGAGCAAGGGGTATTCGCTCACCGTTTTACCGAGCGGACTATACTGGATAAGCTGAATCAGGTCGTTTTCAAATACCACCGCGCCGCGAGTGACGGCCAGATTGCGGCCTACTTCAAACGCCGACTCGTCGGTCATCGAAATGTGGCCTTTTTCCAGATCCTCAAGGAAATTCTTGAGGCCTTTATTGATGGTTTCTCCCTTGCTGTCGGCTGCAAGCTTCAATACTTCAGGATTGGTTGCAGGAAAATTTGCGGGCGACATGGCATCGATGTACTGGCGGGCAAAGAAGCGTAATTTTTTCTTGATCTCGTTATCGAATTTCGCCGATTCAACCATTTCCATCAGCCATTGTGAAGTCAGCAAGTAATATTGCTTGAGATAGTCAAAATAAGGCAGTTCATTCCACTCGGCTGACAGAAAGCGGCGGTCGTTTTTCTCCTGCAGCGCTATAGGCGGGCTCGCTTCTCCGGGCTTGCGGCCCAGCGTGCTTAACCACAGATCGAGCTGCTTTTGGTAATAACGGTTATTGATATCTATCAACTTCTCCGGGTCGTGGGCAGCGGTGAGCCGTTGATAAACTTCTGCCGCATCCAGGTTATGCCCGATTGAAAGACTTTTCAGGATGTCCTGCAGCAGTTGCTGGTTGGTTTCAATGAATAACGGATAGGGCAGCTGTTGGGAACTCATGCTGAAAAGAATAAATTAGGTAGTAGAAAAATATTACTTTGCTCTGCCGCTAAATGCTTTGTCAAGCCAGCGGGGAAGTTGGTGCAGGTTGAGATGCAATAGTTTAATCTGATGTTACTCGATGAAAACTTACACCAAACTGCCGCTGATGCTTTGCGCGAGCCAAATCGAGCCGATGCCTAGTGAGATGAGCAAAACCTGCTGCATCGTCACATGCAATTCAGGTCGCTTGTGCAGGCCGGGAATCAGGTCGGCAACCGCGACATAAAGCATGCTCGCTATAGCAAGGCCAAGAACCGGCGGCACAATTTGCTGCATGGTATGCAAGGTAAAATAAGCCAGCACACCACCCAGCAGCGTGGCAGTGCTCGACAGCAGATTGAATGCCAGCGCTTGACGGCGATCGTAGCCGGAATGCAAAAGAACCAGGAAATCGCCGACTTCCTGCGGGATTTCATGGGTGATAATAGCAAGCGAGGTGATGATGCCGAGCCTCACATCCGCGAGGAAGGCCGCCGCAATCAATATGCCGTCCACAAAATTGTGGAATGTATTGCCGATCATGATCATCATGCCGCTCCGGCCCATATCGTGTTGCGGATTATCTGAACCGTGCGCTTCGCATGCGTCCTGGTGGCAGTGGCGCCACAACACCAGTTTTTCCATCACGAAGAAAAACAAGATGCCGAACAGAATGGTTGCGGTCATCTGTTCCACGTTTTGGCTGAGTTCAACAGCATGCGGCAGGATTTCCAGGAATACCGCTCCCAGCAGCGCGCCGATAGCGTAACTCACCAGCAGTGGCAGCCATGCGGTGCGGGCCTTCAACGCAAAGAATGCGGCGCACAGCACGCTCAGGACACCGCCAGCAAAACTCACGCAGACTATCCAGGCTAGGACGGACATCGGATCGTTTGAAATAATTAAATTTTAATTATACCTGCTGTAAGCAGAGTTCATTTCCTTTTCGTTTCCAGCCAGATCAGCGAGGCCATGCGCCCGGTGTTACCGTCGCGGCGATGAGAAAAAAACCTGTCGGCCTCGGTGTAAGTGCAAAAATTTCCGCCATGAATTATTTTCACGCCGACGCGGTTCAGGCGTTGTCGTGCCAGCAAATAAAGGTCGGCAAGCCATTTGCCGGGCGCAAGTGCGGCAAAAGCCAGTTGCGCGGCGGTATCGCTGCGCAGGAAAGCCTCATGCACGTCCGCGCCCACTTCGTAAGCTTTGGGGCCGATGGCCGGACCCAAATAGGTAAGCAATGCACCAGGAGCGGTTTGCATTGCGCTTATGGTTTTTTCGATCACTCCTGCGGCAAGTCCGCGCCAGCCGCAATGCGCAGCTGCAACCACCGACCCCTTTGCATCGCACAGCAATAGCGGCAGGCAATCAGCGCTGAGTATCGCACACAGCGTGTTCGCCTTGCGTGCAACGCTGGCATCGGCTTCCACCGGGGCGGGCAGGGCATCGGCATTTGCAACCTTGGTCCCGTGCACTTGCTTCAGCCATTTCGGTTCGGCTGGGATGTGCTTGCACAGAAGCTCGCGGTTTTGGCGCACTGCCCATGCTTCATCGCCCACATGATCGCCCAGGTTAAATCCAGCGTAGCAGCCTTGGCTGAACCCGCCCTCACGGGTGGTGATCAATGCCTTGACGCGATGCGGCGCAGGCCACTCGGGAATGATCCAGCTCGCTGGTGTGTTCAACACCGCTCCTTGCGCCCGGGTGCAGTCCTCAGAGCGTTCAATAATTGCCGAATATCTTGTGGTGCTTCAGCCTGCCACTGCATAATTTTTCGCGTTTCCGGATGAAGCAATGAAAGCCTGAACGCGTGCAGCGCCTGTCGCGCAAAAACAGGTTTTATATTTCTTCCGGAATAAACCGGATCGCCTACCAGCGGGTGGCCGATGGATTGCATATGCACACGGATTTGGTGAGTACGACCCGTTTCCAGCAGGCAGCGCAATAAAGTACAGTCGGCGAAGCGTTCCAGCACCTGATAATGCGTCACGGCATCCTTGCCGCGCGCCATAACCGCCATTTTGGTACGCTTCACAGGATGCCGGCCGATGGGCGCAGCTACTTTGCCATTTGTCTTAATCTGGCCGTGCACTAATGCTAGATATTCACGTTTGACGGTACGCGCCTGAAGCTGCCGCACCAGGCTGGTTTGTGCTGCGAGGGATTTCGCCACCACCAAAAGACCGCTGGTCTCTTTATCCAGCCGGTGCACGATGCCTGCGCGCGGAACATGCGCCAGTTGCGGTGCATGCTCGAGCAGCGCGTTCAGCATGGTTCCGCGCCAATTGCCGCTGCCGGGATGAACCACCAGACCTGGCGGTTTATTGATGACCAGAAGAGCGGCATCTTCATAAACTATATCCAGTGGAATTTTTTCCGGCAAATGCGCCAGAACTTCTGGTGCAGGCTGCGCTGCGACGCGGATTTTTTCGCCGCCTCGCACTTTACGCTTGGCCACGGCAGGCAGGCCGTTTTGCCATACCTGGCGGGTGCGAATCCAGTTTTGCAAACGGCTGCGCGAGAATTCCGGCAACATACGCTGCAGCGCCTGATCCAGACGCAAACCCGCATAATGTTGCGGGATTACCAGCTCGATGTTCCACACCGTGTTTGGGTTATAATCGGCGGGCAGTAAAGAGTGGGGGGTTGAGGGTAAGGGATGAGACCCCTCGACCACGGACCGTACGCTGATTTTTCTCCTCACTCTCCACTCCTTACTCTTCACGTAATGGATATGAAACATAGTTTAGCTTTAATTCTTGCATTGTTGCTAAGCGGCTGCTCCTGGTTCGGAAATAAGGAGGAACCGGGCAACCTCTCGGCAAGCAATCTCTTTGCCGATGCTATGGCGGATATGGATGACAAGAAATACGAGGAGGCGGTCAAGAAATTCGAGACCCTGGAATCACGTTATCCCTATGGCAGGTACGCGGAGCAAGCACAGCTTGAAGTGGCTTATGCCTATTACAAGCAAGAAGATGTGCCTTCCGCAACCGCCGCGTGCGACCGTTTTATCAAACTGCATCCGACCCACCCCAACGTGGATTACGCTTATTATCTGAAGGGGCTTGCCAACTTCAACGAAAACTTGGGAATACTTGCCAAGCTAGGCGGGCAGGATATCACTGAACGCGATCCCAAACAGGCGCGCGAGTCGTACGAGACGTTCAAGGAACTTGTAACGCGTTTCCCGAACAGCAAATACGCGGAGGACTCAGCGGCGCGAGCGCGTTACTTGCTGAACGGACTGGCGAATTATGAATTGCAGGTAGCGCGCTACTACATGAAGCGCAAGGCATATGTTGCAGCACTGAATCGCGCCCAGTACATCGTGAAAAATTACCAGCAGACGCCGTCCACGGAAGGAGCGTTGATGATCATGATTCAAGCCTATGACGCATTGGGCATGAACGAGTTGCGCGATGACGCAGAGCGCGTGATGAAACATAATTTCCCAAACAGCCAATACCTGTCGGGCTCTGCAGCTGGCGGCAAATCGTGGTGGAAGCTCTGGTAACCGAGAAAGTCAGGATGTGGGGAAAGAGGTCAGGAATGGGGCGCACTGGGCCCGATTCCAGGCTGCGAACTCATTTCGGTTCCTGCAAATAATGAAGTTCGTCGCGCAGAATCTCGACGCACTGCTGCGCTCTGCTGGTATCCACCATGAGCCGCATGTCACCGAGGCCTGCGGGCGGCAGGATGCTGTTCAGGTGTTCGTTGGTGATGAAAAAATCAACACCCTCGCGTTCCAACACCATTTTCAGCATCATGACTTCTAACTGGTCGTTCGGACGGTAGATTTCGGTGTAGGCGGGATGCATGGATTCAGTGTAGCCGGTGTGAAGTAACAATTCCAGCGCAGGGAAAACGGAGGTTCAAGGCAAAGCCGGCCCGCATCATCCCAGCGCCAGCGAAATTACGCCGATGACCATGGCAGTGGCCGCAAGCATGCGCCGTCCAAGCTTGCCTTCCGCCAGAAAATGGCTGCCCATCAGCGCGGCGATGAGAATGCTGATCTCGCGCGAAGGCGCAACATAGCTCACGGGAGTGAACGCCATAGCGCTCAGTATAAGGATATACGAAAGGGGACACAAAATCGCCACCATGAAGACTTCCTTGCGGAAATTGTTCCAGGCGTACCTGATTTTTCCTGAATTGCGTGCGGCGATCGGAACCATCAACAAGGTTCGTCCCAGATTGTTGCCCCAGTCCTGCAGCAAAGGCGGGATCAGCAAGGTGCTTACCGCGACTTTGTCCCATAGGGTATAGGCAGCAATGACCATGCCGGTAAGCAGCGCAAAGCCGACTGCGTGCAACGCGCCATGTTGCCTGAGCCTGCGCGGGTCTCCGGTGAGGGCGAAAACGCCAATACCAATCATAATGGCACCGGCGACAGCAAGCGGGCTGGGATGTTCTCCGAGAAAAAGAATTGCTGCAACCACAGCAATCAGCGGACCGCTGCCGCGCGCCAGCGGATAGACCAAAGACAAATCACCAACGCGGTACCCCTTGTCGAGCAGCAGGAAATACACGGTGTGGAGAACCGCGCTCCCAAAAATGAAGGCAATCTGGATAAAACCAATATGCGGTTTTTGCCAGAGGATTAGACCGAGGGCGATCGGCGCATAGATCAGAGTGGAGAACGAGGCAAACAGCCACACGAAGCCCACACCGCCGCCGCTGCGCTTCAGCAGATAATTCCACATGGCATGCAGAAACGCGGCAACCAGCACCAATACCAGTGCAAGAGTGCTCATGCTGCGGAAAACATCTGGGTATGAAATTTACCCGGGATGATCAACGACGTGATCCGTTTTTGATTCAATCTAGTCTTCCGGCCGCATGTGAGGGAATAAAATCACATCACGGATACTCGGGCTGTCGGTGAACAACATCACCAGCCGATCGATACCGATACCGCAGCCTGCGGCGGGCGGCAGCCCGTACTCCAGCGCGCGGATATAATCGGCATCGTAATGCATGGCCTCCTGGTTGCCGGCTTCTTTTTGCTTGACCTGCTCCAGGAAACGCGCCGCCTGGTCTTCGGGATCGTTAAGCTCGGAAAAACCATTTGCAATTTCGCGCCCGGCGATGTAGAGCTCAAAGCGCTCGGCAACCTCAGGATTTTTGTCGCTGCGGCGGGCGAGTGGAGATACCTCGGCGGGGTAATCGACAATAAAGGTCGGCTGGATGAGCATTTGTTCGGTGGTATGCTCGAACAGTGTGAGCTGCAGGCCGCCGATGCCGTCATCGGGTTTGTAGGCGATATCGCGTTTTTTGAATTCACCAACCAGATACTTGCGGTCCTCAAGCTTTGCATCATTGAATTCGGGGTGATATTTCCGGATCGCCTGAATTACGGAAAGCCGGGCATAGGGTTTGGAGAAATCAATTTCCTGTCCCTGAAAGGTGATCTGGCTTGAGCCGAATGCAGCTATTGCTACTTCGCGCAGCATGCTCTCGGTAAATGCCATCAGATAGCGGTAGTCCTGGTAGGCGCAATAAAATTCCAGCATGGTAAATTCGGGGTTGTGCTTGGTGGATATGCCTTCGTTCCTGAAACTGCGGTTGATCTCGAACACTTTTTCCAGCCCGCCCACCAGCAAGCGCTTCAGGTAAAGCTCCGGCGCGATGCGCAGGTAAAGCTGCATGTCGAGCGCGTTGTGGTGAGTCACGAAAGGGCGCGCCGCGGCGCCGCCGGGGATCGATTGCATCATCGGCGTTTCCACTTCAAGATAACCATCCCTTGCCAGAAAATCGCGGACCGCCTGCATGATTTTTGAGCGGATAGCGAATACCTTGCGGGTTTCCTCGTTGGTAACCAGGTCTACATAGCGCAGGCGGTATTTCTGCTCCTGATCGGTCAAGCCGTGAAATTTTTCAGGCAGCGGCCGCAGCGACTTGGTAAGCAGGCGCAATTCGGAAACACGCACTGAAAGCTCGCCGGTCTTGGTTTTAAACAGCAAACCTTTGGCGCCGATGATGTCGCCCAGATCCCAGTGTTTGAACGATTCGTGCGCCGGCTCGCCTGCATGGTCGTTGGTGATATAAAGCTGGATGCGCCCACTCATATCCTGGACGGTGGCAAAGCTGGCTTTGCCCATGACTCGTTTCAGCATCATCCGTCCGGCGATGCTGACCTCGATGTGCTCGGCTTCGAGTTCGTCGTGGGATTTATTTCCATACTGCGCATGCAGCTCGCAGGCGAGGTGCATGCGCCGGAAATCATTGGGAAAGGCAACGCCTTTGCCGCGCAATGCTTTCAACTTCTCGCGGCGCTCCTCGATGATCTGGTTGGTGTCCCGGGATTTTTCGTTATCATGCTCGGACATTTACACCCCCTGTTTCAGGCTGGCCGTGATGAAATCGTCCAGGTTGCCGTCAAGCACCGACTGCGTATTACCGATTTCGACGCCCGTGCGCAGGTCTTTGATGCGCGACTGGTCGAGCACATAGGAACGAATCTGGTGCCCCCAGCCGATGTCAGTCTTGGCTTCTTCCAGCGCCTGCAGCTGCTCGGTGCGTTTTCTCAACTCCAGCTCGAACAGGCGCGATTTCAGCATTGCCATTGCCGCGGCCTTATTGCGGTGCTGCGAGCGGTCATTCTGGCATTGCACCACGATGCCAGTCGGGTTATGCGTGATGCGCACCGCAGAATCGGTCTTGTTCACATGCTGCCCGCCTGCGCCGGATGCGCGGTAGGTATCAATTCGCAAATCCGCCGGATTAATGTCGACCTCGATTGATTCATCCACTTCGGGATAGACGAACACACTGGCAAACGAGGTATGGCGGCGGTTGCCGGCATCAAAAGGAGACTTGCGCACCAGGCGGTGCACTCCAGTCTCGGTGCGCAACCGCCCGTAGGCGTAGTCGCCCGAGATTTTCATGGTGGCGCTTTTGATTCCCGCGACCTCCCCTGCTGATTCTTCCAGCAACTCCGCCTGATAGCCCTGGCGTTCACTATAGCGCAAATACATGCGCTCCAGCATGGCCGCCCAGTCTTGCGCCTCAGTGCCCCCCGAGCCGGCCTGAATTACTAGGAAACAGTTGTTGGGGTCCATGGGATTGGAAAACATGCGCCGGAATTCGAGGTCTGCAACGTCTTTTTCCAGCTTCGCGACGTCGGAGGCGACACCGACTATTGTGGCGTCGTCGTTTTCGGCTCGCGCCATCTCGAACAGTTCTTGTGCATCACGCAGGGACGAAGCCATCGAAACCATGCCCATTATGGTGGTGTCCAGGTATTTTTTTTCTTTGCCGAGTTCCTGGGCGCGTTTCTGATCGTTCCAGACGTTTGGGTCCGTCAGGAGTTTTTCGACTTCTTGGAGGCGCTTTTGCTTTCCCTCGAAGTCAAAGATACCTCCGCAGTTCCAAGGAACGGGAGCTGAGATCGGTGAGTCGGTTGGCTATAGCGTTGAGTTGTTCGGGTTCCATAGCGCTGCATTTTATCATGCAGCGGGTTGCCAATGTTCGATGTTGAGCTGCAGCGATTGCGCGCCGTTGTATTCGTTGACGGCAAGCCGGTATACCGCCAGGATGCGCTCGGGAAGCGGGTTGCTGTGAAAAAACAGCATCGCGTCAAAAGCGCGGCCGGAAAGAGAAAGTCTGAGTTTAAGATGTTTTTCCCCAACCACGCGCTGATTTTCCACCGTGAAATCGCTGTTGAAGCTGGGATGCGGAAATCCCTGACCCCACACCTCTTTTTCCAGCAAGCGCGCCAGCTCGATTTGCATGTCAGCCGCGGCCAGCGCGCCATCGGTCTCGATCACGCGCTCAAGATCGGAGGGTGAGACCAGCGTAGCTGTTGTTTCCTCTAACGCCAGGGAAAATCTCTCGAAATCGTCCCGGCGTATTGTGAGCCCTGCCGCCGCCGCATGACCGCCGAACTTGAGAATCAGTCCGGGGTAATGTTTTGCTATCAAATCCAGTGCATCGCGCAGATGCAGTCCAGGAATGGCTCGCCCCGAGCCCTTGATTTCGCCATTGCCTGCGGGTGCGAAGGCGAAAACCGGCCGGTGAAATTTGTCCTTGATGCGCGATGCCAGCAGACCCACCACACCGGGGTGCCACTCGGGGTCAAACAAGCACAGGCTTACGCTGTCGTGCACTTCAATGCGCTCCAGCACGGCTAGCGCCTCCTGCTGCATGCCGGCCTCGATATCGCGGCGTTCGCGGTTGAGCGCGTCGAGCTGCCGCGCCATGGCCGAAGCCGATTCTTCACTGTCACTCAGGAGACATTCGATGCCGAGCGACATGTCATCCAGTCGTCCCGCGGCGTTAAGGCGCGGCCCCAGCATGAATGCCAAATCATAAGTCGAGGCGCGCAGGGGATCTCGACCGGCCGCGCGAAACAATGCCTGTATGCCTGCCTGCGCTTTGCCTTCGCGCATGCGCTTCATGCCCTGGCTTACCAGGATGCGGTTATTGTGGTCGAGTTTCACCACGTCGGCGACAGTGCCGAGCGCAACCAGATCCAGCAGCCTGGAGAGATTCGGTTCGGCCCTGTCTTCGAATGCGCGCCGCGCGCGCAGTTCGGCGCGCAGCGCCAGCATGACATAGAACATCACGCCTACGCCCGCGAGATTTTTGCTGGGGAATTCGCATCCGGGCTGGTTGGGGTTGACGATGCACGCTGCCTGCGGCAATTCGGCACCCGGCAAATGGTGGTCGGTCACAAGAGTTGCCATGCCGAGGCGGCTCGCTTCGGCCACGCCTTCCACTGCGGCAATTCCGTTATCCACCGTGATCAATATATCGGGGCGCTTGGTTCGCGCGGCCAGTTGCACGATCTCAGGAGTCAAGCCATAACCGTACTCGAAGCGGTTGGGAACGAGATAATCCACAAGCGCGCCGAATTCACGCAAAGCGCGCATGCCCACTGCACAGGCGGTGGCTCCGTCGGCATCGTAATCGGCGATGATCAAAAGCCGTTTTTTTGCCGCGATCGCGTCCGCCAGGATTTGCGCCATCTGCGCCGAATTTTTCAATCTGTCAAAAGGAACAAGCGAGGAAAGTTCGCTTTTCAACTGCATGGGACTTTGGATTCCGCGCGCAGCGAAAACGCGCGCGAGCACCGGGTGCAGCCCGTCGGAATGCAAAGCCTCAAACAGGTTCTGCGGGAAAGCGCGACAGATGATTTTCGGCGTGCTCATATTCAATTTGCATACCTGGCCAGCGGCTGTCCTCTGCGCCACAGCTTCCATAAATCTCTGCGTGAAATAGCGAACGACCGGGAGCTGCTGCTGATGATAAGTTCCTCAATTTCGCCGCGCTTCAGCGCGCTAAATAGCGGGGCAAACCAGCTAGCTTCCAGTTCTTTAATATTTACC
>DATHDD010000146.1:0-3584 GCA_035319205.1 Burkholderiales bacterium
AAAACACTGGCCCAGGTTGATCTGAATATTGCCCGGGAATACGCGGGATTGGTTGAAGATAAGCGGGTGCGCGAGGAAATCATGCGCATGATAGAGGCGGAATACCGGCTTACCCGCGATATGGTGCTGAAAGTAAGCGGTGGCAAGGAAATAGCCGAGCGCTTTCCCGAATTCTGCAGGCGCCTCGCGTTGCGTCTACCCATGCTCAATCAGGTCAACCACGAACAAGTTGATTTGCTGCGCCGCTACCGCCAGGAACCGAATGGAGGAGCAAAAAACCATTACCGCGACGCTCTGTTGCAATCGATCAACTGCATTGCTGCGGGCTTTGGCGCCACTGGCTAATCAAAATGCAATGAACAGTAGATAGTTATCAGTAAACAGGCATTTCAATGTTCACCATTTACTATTTTCCGTACCCCGTTCATTATTCGCTTATTCTTGAGAAAGGGCACATAAATGAGCTTTACCAGCATTGAACCCGCTACCTCGCGGCTGCATCGTTCTGAACTGGCTGTTCCCGGCACCAATACATCGCTTTTCGAAAAGGCTGCGAAATCTGCGGCAGATATTATTTTTCTTGATTGCGAAGACGCCGTCGCACCCGACGACAAGGAAAAAGCACGCAAGAACATCATCCAGGGCCTGAATGAACTCAACTGGGGAACCAAGACCTTGATGGTGCGCATCAACGGCCTCGACACCCACTACATGTACCGCGATGTGGTGGACATTGTAGAAGCCTGCCCGCGCCTGGACATGATCCTCATTCCGAAAGTGGGCATGCCCGCCGATGTTTACGCCGTGGACATGATGGTCACACAGATTGAAACTGCGAAGAAGCGCGAGAAACGAATTGGATTTGAAGTATTGATTGAAACCGCTTTGGGCATGGCCAACGTTGAATCGATTGCGCAATCGAGCAAAAGGCTTGAAGCCATGTCGTTTGGCGTGGCAGATTACGCCGCTTCCACTCGTGCACGCACCACTGTCATCGGCGGGGTGAACAAAGATTCAGGCGTGCTCACTGACAAGGATGCTCATGGCAACCGGCAATACTTCTGGAGCGATCCCTGGCACGCCGCGCAGACGCGCATGATGGTCGCATGCCGCGCTTATGGATTGCGTCCGATCGATGGTCCGTTTGGAGATTTCAACGATCCGGACGGTTTTATCGCCGCGGCCAATCGAGCAGCAGTGCTTGGTTATGAAGGCAAGTGGGCGATCCATCCTTCGCAGGTCGAATTGGCAAACCGGGTTTTCACGCCTTCTGAAGCCGAGGTGACCAAGGCCCGGCGTATAATGGAGGCCATGGCGCAGGCGGCGAAGGAAGGGAAAGGCGCGGTGTCGCTGGATGGGCGACTTATTGATATCGCCAGCATCCGCATGGCGGAAGCGCTGATCAAAAAAGCTGAATCAATGCGTGCATCAGACACGCCATAAAGCCGCGAGATTATTCTTATAGTTTTATATTTAACAGTAAGAATTTCTTATTTTAAGAAACTCACATCTGTAATTGCGGTCAGCTTGTGTTAACAAGCACTTGCTGGGATTTCTGACCACCGCAAGGCTCATTCTTACTATAGTTCTATTTAATTCTGCCGAGTTAGGCCGTCTATTGGCGACAACTCTTGAATTTGTTGATAAGGAGAACTAAGTAATGTATAGACCTAAAGATTCACATCATATTGCTTCCGGTCTTACCTATATTTTTTCACACAGCCTCATTACATTGCTTGCGATTGGCATCGCATTCACGCTTCCCATAGCGGCGCAGTACATTCTCTACCAGTGGTGGCCGCGGGTGGAAGCCGATGCACAGTTGCTGTTGTTTACTGAAATCGGTTTTGCTTCAGTATTGGTTGTGCTTTTCAATATAGCCAAGATATTCTGGGACAATCGTCGTTATATGACCAGCGCAAAATTGGCTTCGCTGGTGTATGCGCGAAGCAATGACAGCTGGCTTGCACGTTGGCGGGAGCGGAGACTGATGAAAAAATTGCCCGCGTCTCGCGATGCCTTTGTGCTCGCGGTCACCGGGTTCATCACTTTCTCAGACAAAAAAAGCCTTTTGGGGGATATTCTCAAAACGTCATATGAGATTCGTGTCATGCTGCTCAATCCCAACGGTGATGGAGCTCGGCAACGCATGCAGTCTCTTCCGCCGAAGAAAAACAGCTTTACCACTTTTTGCGATGAAATTGAGTTGAGTATTGCCTATCTAAATGCGCTGCGTACTGCCGGGAAAAAAGTCACGCTCAAATTTTATGAGCACCAGCCATTCTGGAAGATTGTTGTGCTTGGGGAGCATGTATGGGTTCAATACTGCCACGGTGGACAGGAGATGAAGAGGACGCCGGAATATGTGTTTGCCCTGCAGGACCGCGATCCGAAACAAGGTCTCTTTGTGCCTTTTTACATGCACTTCCTGGACAAATGGAACGAGCCAGAACACCCGGAGTATGATTTTGACAGCCGTGACCTCATCTACCGCGATGCGACGGGAAATGAAATCAAGCGGCTTCCACTGATAACGCGCCCGGTCGACGAAAAAGCTGGCGCAATGGTGCGGCAGGCAGCATAAGTTGGTTGTTTACCACTTGTCCTGAACTCGTTGCAGGCGGCTTGTTGTAGAATTGTGAAGAAAATCGACACCAATTATTCGACACCCTTCCTTCACTACTGCTAATGCGTGCCGATTCTCAAATTGGCCGTTGCTAGATAGACTTCGCGCAGAAAGCAAAACAGCGCCGCGATGAAAGCCAGCATGGCAATGATAAACAACACGCCGATCAGGCTGGGCATTTCCAGGGAAAGAAACACTTCCAGGAACAGAATCACAATAAGCGCACAAATCAGCAGGGCGCACAGTGCGCTCAGGCTGATTGCCGTGTATATAAGCCGAGCGCGCTTGGAGAGCACGGTAAGCTGTCTATGGATTTCGCCGCGCTCTTTCTCGCCGCTGGCAGACAGCCTGGATTCAAGAACTCGGGCAAAATCGACGATTCTGCCCAGCCTGCTGGCAAGCACGCCCAGCATCGCGCCTATGCCGGTAATTAGAAAGACCGGTGCTACCGCAAGCTGAATGGCGTGACTAACCGCAGCAGCGGTTAAATCTTGATGGAACATGATAATCGCTATTCAAAAAAATCGATTCTAACTGTTTTTAATATTTTACAATAAATACTGCAAGTTCCGGTTTGTCGAGCAAATTGCTCGTAAGGACGCGCCAATGAAAAAGAGTATCGCATTGTTCTTGATTCTGAGCATTGCTGCTTTGTTTGACGCAGCAGCTGAGGAGACTGCAGTCAAAAAAGTGATCATCAATGGAACTCAGTTGCCTGCAAAGGACATCCAATCCCTGGAACGCAGCTATGGAGTGCCTCTTCAGCCCGGCAGGTACTGGTACGACAAGATGTCAGGGTTGTGGGGCTATGCAGGACAACCGACTGCGGGGCAGATTTATCCAGGGTTGCAGCTCGGCGGTCCGCTGAAAGCCAACGCTTCAAACGGGAACACAGGCGTATTCATTAACGGCAGGGAGCTTCCCATGATCGAGGTGCAATACTTGCAGCAGTTGGGAA
>DATHDD010000147.1:0-6412 GCA_035319205.1 Burkholderiales bacterium
GCCGGATTCCGTTTCCTTGGCAACGTGACACTCCTTTGTCAGCCACTTGGTATTATTGTACAGCACGCAGTATTCATTACTGCGAGCCATGCCAGCCCAGCGCACCTGAATGCTGCGTGGAAGAGGTATATCTTGGTAAAAAGTGGTGTTTGGTTTGATTTGGATCAAGGTATTTGGAAGCCAAAAAGCAATAATAAATATGATATTCAGGTCAGTTTATGCGACGGCCGGCTGATACCTAGCAGTCAGTATTAGGAATCTACATTCGGCCGGAAAGGAGACCACAATGTATAAGCACATACTAATTCCGACCGACGGTTCGGATCTTTCAAAAAAGGCCATTAAACAGGGCACCGCATTCGCGAAGTCGCTCCGTGCAAAGGTAATCGCGGTTACTGTCACGCCCACCTTCCATGCTGTCACTGCCGAGCCGCTAATGATTACTGATACCGAACCGGAATTTAGAAAAGACAGCGCAGCACGCGCCAAAAAATTGCTTGATGTCGCGAAGAGCGCTGCCAAAGCCGCTGGTATCAGGTTTGAGGGGGTGCACGTTGTAGATGATCAACCCTTTGCGGCAATTATCAGCACAGCCCGGAAAAAAGGTTGCGACCTGATTTTCATGGCGTCCCACGGCCGGAAGGGCATTTCCGCACTGGTTCTGGGCAGCGAGACCAATAAGGTATTGACTCACACCAAGATCCCGGTGTTGGTGTGCCGATGAAAACTGAAGGATCTTTTTCAGATGCGCCACTTTTTATTGTTTTCAACTTTGGCAAAGGAGAAAAATCATGGCAGATATGTTGAAAGTCATTGAAGTACTCGCGGAGTCGAACAAAAGCTGGGAAGATGCCGCGGCAAACGCAGTTTTGCGCGCAGGCAAGACCCTCAATGGCATCAAGTCCATTTACATCAAGGATTTCGAGGCCAAGGTGGAAAACAACAAAATTATGCGGTACCGGATTAACGCAAAAATAAGTTTTATGCTTGAATAGCGGATAGCAGCCTCATATTTAGCAGGAGGCTTCAGGGAATAATGGAGGAGGCGTGACGCCAGAGCAAATCGAGCTCGTTAGGGGCTCGTTCCAGAGACTTGCAGATTTTCCTGACAGGGCTGGAGAGATTTTCTACCAGCGCTTGTTCGAACGGGACCCCCGTGCCCGTCAGCTTTTTTGGGGCAATATGCAGCATCAAGGCAGGGCGCTGTTTCTGATGCTCGATATGATCGTGAAGAGTCTCGACATTCAGGACAAAATCGTTCCGATTATCTTTGACCTCGGCAAACGCCATGCAATGTATGGAGTCCGGGAACATCACTATGAGCCATTCGAGCAGGCCTTGATAGATACGTTGTCAGATGTTGTTGGGGACGATTTCACGAAGGACGTGCGCGAGGCATGGATCGCGGCATTGGCCTATCTAGCCGACATTATGAAAGAAGCCTCAACCAAGCCCGCGAAATAGCAAATCCTGTATCCGGGATCGAGGATACAATTCGCCGGTTACCGGCTTACAAGCTTCGTGCACAAATACCAATTTGACCAGGACGACTTTCAAACCTCCCATGACGCGGGTCCCCACGTAAATCATGGGCACAGCCTTGCGCTTCAGCTTGTTTGACTATGGTTCCTGCGACCGGGCCAACCAGCATTCGGACCTGGCTTGCACTCCTGCTTTTTCCAACAAACGCTTGCTCATCGCGAGCGCTTCTTCTGATTCTTCCTGATAATGCCGATCAATCATTTCCCGGCTCACCACCTTGATCATGCCATGCATTTTTTCAGATGGGAAAATGGACATGGAGCAAAAAATCTCAGGCGCATCCTTATAAAGCACAGCGTGTTTAAACAAGGTTTCCGTGGCTTTATTGGAATGCGTTGAACATCCACCGCGAGGAGAATTATCTTTAGTGTTACCTCGAATAATATTTAATTCCGTTTTGTAGCTTTAAAACAACATTTTCTGCATTAATAGATTATATATTCTCAAAAATTTGATCCAGATCAAAGAAAATGTAATTATTTACTGTAAACAAAGGAACTTTATTACGCCATTCTTATTTTGCCTCAATCCGCCTGAAAGGAAGGGTTCAACTATGCTCGCAGCAAGTTTTAAAGGACGTTGGGCGCTTATACTTGCTTTGGCTCTCGGCGCGCTGTTGCAGGGAGGCAATGCGCATGCGCTTCCCGCATATGCCCGTCAAACAGGACAGGAATGCATTGCCTGCCACATCAGTTTTCCTGAACTTACGCCTTACGGCCGCTATTTCAAGTTGACCGGCTACACCATCGGCCAACGGCAATTGGTGCCCCTGGCAATGATGGCTCAGATAGGCGTTACCTCGATTTCCAATAACACAATGGACGATGGTAGCGGCGCCTCGGTAATCAACAGGAATAACAACCCTCTATTTTCAGGTGCTAGCATTTTCCTGGCAGGTAAAGCAACCGATTTCCTCGGCGCCTTCATCCAGTACACCTATGACAATGCTTCGAACCCATCAAACCCTGCCGAGCATTTAGTGGGGCATTCCGGTATGGATAATGCCGACATTCGCCTGGTCGGCAAATCTTACGGGGTTGACGCACAAGAAGTGGAATATATATACGGCTTCACCATGAACAACAACCCGACAGTGCAGGACGTATGGAACAGCACCCCCGCTTTCGGCTTTCCGTACACAACCTCACCGCTAGCTCCTACCCCCGGGGCAGCGACGCTGATTGACGGCGGTCTTGCGCAGCAGGTCGCGGGATACGGTGTGTATGCCTTTTTGAAAAAAACGGTGTACGCTGAATTTTCCTTTTACCAAACCGCAGACGGGATGTTCTCGTGGATGAGGCATGGCCAACCCAGCAACGAATCGGGCGGGGTTAATCGTTTGCAAAACGTTAATCCGTACTACCGGGTTGCGCTGACCCATGATTGGGGCCCACACTCGGCGATGGTGGGATCATATGGAATGCAGGCCAAGGTGTACGCTGATAACCTCGATCCCGGATCGGGGACTAACAAGTTCACCGACTACGCATTTGACGCGCAGTACCAGTACATCACTATTCCGCATGTGTTTACCTCGCAGTGGACCTATATTCATGAGAAGCAGAATTGGGATGCAAACTTCCCTGCGGGCAGTACTTCAAATGATGTTGATTATCTCAAGACTTGGAAGGGCAAGGTGACGTACTACTACCAGAGGAAATATGGCGCCACGTTCCAGTACTTTAATACAACCGGAACAATTGACCCGCTTCTCTATCCCGCTGGTGAGCCTATTAATGGGTTCTTAAACGGCTCCCCCAACAGCCGGGGGCAGATCTATGAACTGGACTTTGTGCCAATCCAGAATGTGAGGCTGATGCTTCAATATACAGCTTATAACAAATTCAACGGAGGGGACACCAATTACGATGGCTTCGGCAGGAAAGCGAGCGACAACAACACCTTGTTCCTGAACCTCTGGTTTGCATATTGATGGCATGCGGCGCTTTAAAAACTTTTCAACCATAAGAGCATAAAGCGAGTGGAAACAAGCTATATCTATATAAGGACCACCACAATGATTAGGATCTTTGCAGTTTTTACCGCGGCGGTGACTATTCTCTACAGTGGATTGTCGCGGGGCGATGAACCTACCGCAGAGGCAAAGAAAGCCGCCGCCAAAGTTGCGATCGAGCTGTGTTCATCCTGCCACGGACCGGGCGGGCAGAGCGTATCGCCGCAGTTTCCGCGGCTCAACGGCCAGCAACAGCTCTACCTGTCAGCGCAGCTGCTCGCGCTTAAGAGCAAGACCCGCGCAGACCCTGAAGCGCATGATTTTATGTGGGGCATGGTTAGATCGCTGGATGACTCCACAATTTACGGCCTCGCTGAGTATTATGCCAAGCAGCCTCCCATGTACGGCACAACAAAAGGCTCCGCTGCGCTCATCGAAAAAGGAAATGCGCTTTTTAATAACGGCGTTCCTTCCAAGAATATTCGGGCATGCGCAGATTGCCATGGGGAAAATGCCGAAGGACAAAATATCTCCCCTCGTACGATCGAAGGTCAATCCGTATTCCCTCGTTTGGCCGGGCAGCATGCCGATTATTTGGTGCGGCAGATTAGTGTGATTCAGAACCAACTGCGCGATGCGCCGGTTATGCATGGGATTGTGCGGCAGCTTTCGGACGATGAAAAGGAAGCGCTCGCAATATATTTGGAGTCTTTGAGTGACGAACATACCGCGGAGAGAAGGAAAGCTGCCGCCAAAATTGCGATCGAGCTCTGTTCATCCTGCCACGGACCTGCAGGACAGAGTGTCGCGCCGCAATTTCCGCGGCTTGCCGGCCAGCAACAGGTCTACCTGGCAGCGCAACTGCACGCGCTCAAGAGCAAGACCCGCGCGGATCCCGAGGCGCATGATTTTATGTGGGGCATCGCTGGCAAGCTGGATGATTCCACAATCAACGGACTCGCGGAGTATTATTCAAAGCTGCCCCCTATGCACAGCACAACAAAGGCTTCCGCTGCGCTCATTAAGCAAGGCGAGGAGTTATTCAAAAACGGCATTCCACCCAAGGATATACCCGCCTGCGCATCTTGCCATGGGCAAAACGCCCAAGGTTCCTCCCAATTCCCTCGTTTGGCAGGACAGCAAAGCGAATATCTGGTGCGGCAGCTTTCTGTAATTCAGGACAGTCTGCGCAAATCCCCAATTATGCACGGGATTGTGCAGAATCTCTCCGAGACTGAAATGAAGGCGGTTGCGGCTTACCTGGAATCCTTGTAAATTATAACATTGCGGTGTTCAACAGAGCGGAGACTATAAATATGAAACAGACCTGTATCAATATCCATCGTCGTGATTTCCTGAAAATCGGCAGCCTTGCAGTAGCGTCTGTCGCGATAGGAATTCGCACCGGAACTTCCGTAGCGGCGGGTGCGCAGCTAGATGAAAACGATTCGACAGCAGTAAGCTTGGGATACAAGAACGATGCAACCAAGGCCGACAAAGCGAAATATCCAAAATACGCAGCAGGGCAGACATGCTCGAATTGTCAGGTGTTTCAAGGCAAGCCCGGCGAAGCGTGGGGCCCCTGTCCTATTTTTCCCGGCAAGGTTGTCAACGCCAAAGGCTGGTGCTCAGCTTACATTAAGAAAGCTTAAGCCGTAACTATTGCTGCAGAAGCGCGGCCTGCTCAATGCGGCCGGCTTCTAAAATTTAAGAGATCGTACTTTTCAATCAAGCTGGTCCTGCTCGAGATAATCCGGGACGCGGCAGTTCCAGCCTAACTTTTCCTCGATGCGGTGACGCAGGGCGTCCGCGGCGGCGGGTTCGCCGTGGGTCACGAATGTGCGCCGGGGTGGCGTCCTGAATCCTTTCAACCAATCCATGATCTCATAAGCGTCGGCATGCGCTGAAAGGTTGTTGATGGCAGCGACCTCGGCGCGGATCGGCACATAGCCGCCGTGAATCTTCACCGACTCGGCCCCGGCAAGAATGGACGCGCCGCGCGTGCCGCCGGCCTGGAATCCGGAAAAGAGAATGGTATTGCGGGGATCAGGTGCGAAAGCCTTCAGGTGATGCACGACCCGGCCGCCTGTAGCCATTCCGCTTGCCGCGATGATAATCATGGGGCCGAGCCCGTTATTGAGGCTCTTCGATTCTTCTGCACTGTTGACGATGCGGGCGGTGGTGCACATCGCGTCACACTGTTCCGGCGTCAACCTGTGTTCGCCGAGGTGATTGTGGAATACCTGCGTCACATCGGCTGCCATCGGGCTGTTGAGAAATACCGGAAGATCGGGAATGGTTTTCTCTGCCTTCAGCAAGTGGATGTAATAGAGAAGCGTCTGGGCACGGCCGACCGCAAATGCGGGAATGAGGATGACTCCCCCGCGTTTGGCGGTGCGGTTGATGATCTCTGCAAGTTTCAGGCGCGGGTCAGCCGGATCATGCCGGCGATCGCCATAAGTGGATTCGACCACCAGATAACTGGTGGCCTCGATCATCTTGGGCGCGGGCATCACGATGTCATTGGGACGCCCGATGTCACCGGAGAAAAGGATTGATGTTTCCGGGCTGCGAATGGATACGAATGCAGAGCCGAGAATATGCCCTGAAGGAATGAATCGCACTTTGAGTTTTTCTTCCAGAACCCACTCGGCGTCGAAATCAAGTGGAGAGAAAAGCTTCAGACAATGCTCGGCATCCTGCTTTGTGTAAAGCGGCAGTGCCGGCTTGTGCTTGGAGAATCCCTGCCGATTTGCATATTCGGCTTCTTCCTCTTGCAGATGACCGCTGTCGGGAAGCAGGATCTCACAGAGATCACGGGTCGCGCGCGTGCAGTAGATTCTGCCTTTGAAACCGTTTTTGACGAGCAGCGGCAGGTAACCGCTGTGATCAATGTGAGCATGGGTGAGAACTACA
>DATHDD010000148.1:0-2295 GCA_035319205.1 Burkholderiales bacterium
GCACGTCAACGATTTTGATGCCCTCGTCAAGACACCCGTTGTAAATGTCGATGATATGGCCACCGGAAATGGTGAAAATGTGCTTCACCCCTTCCTGCTTCAACATTTTGGCAACAATTTGCCCGCCGCTGATCAGCTGCGGTGCGGCTTCTGCTACAGGCTGCGCTAAAGATTTTTCGGTAATGATTCCCATAATTCTTTTCTCCATTCTCCAAATACGCTGCTTCCGCTATACGGCGAGAAACTGATGCTGCGCAAATGCGGCGGATAATTCTTAAGTGAATAACGGAAATTTCAAATCGCAGAAGACACCCGTTCCCACGCCATACGCTACAAAAATCTTAACAATCCTCAATTAAAGCCGTATCATAGGTAATCGCGCGAGCAATATCCTTGACCAGCATCAATTTCGGTCCTTGACCCAAGTCAATTTTCTCCGCATCAATTAAGCGCGCCGTTTATATAAATATCTTCCATGGTTTTGGTTGCACATCACCCCGAAAAAAATATCATTCGTGCACAGCTTAAGCACAACATCGTTTTGAAGCTGCTGACCCCGGACGAGATGGTCGAGCTAGAAACCCATTTGGTCGTGGTCGATTGTCAAAAAGGAGATTGTTTGCTGCACCAGGGTGATCTGGAAATGGAGCAGTACTTCATTCTCGACGGAATATTAAAAAGGGTGGTGGCCAACCAGCAGGGCAAGCAGATGATTTTGCGCTTTGCTGACGAGAACAACATCGAAACCAGCTATGCGGCGTGGAGACTCAAGACACCAGCACCCTACAGCATCATTGCCGTCACGAAGGCGCGTGTGGCAAAACTACCGCTGCCGGAATGGGCAGCGTTTATGGATCACCACGTGGAGATCAAGCAGGCATTTGAATACGAGGTCATGCACCTTATGAGCGAGATCATGGCACATACCATTACTTTGCATCTGCTCGACGCGCCTGGCCGGGTGAGCCGCTTCTTGCGCAAGCATCCGGAACTTTCCGATCGGGTGCCGAAGAAGGAACTGGCGTCCTATCTCAATCTCTCTGCTGAAACACTGAGCCGCTTGCAGCATGACGGCAAGATTCATCTTAGATAATGCCAGCCGACCTGTAACAGCAATATCAGGGCCATCACCCACAGTATCTTCCTTAGCAGCATCCGGTACACCTCCGGGTGAATGCGCGCTTGAACGCGCATGCCAAACAGCAGCGCCGCGACCGAAATGATGGTCAGGGGCGCAGTCGCGACAAGCGTGATGAGGCCGATCTGGCCGGAGACACCGAAGGTAATTGCTTGCGTCGATTTTCCGACCAGGAAACAAAGGTTGAGAATCTGCGTCAATGCCGGAGGTCCCAAGCCTAGCACCATGAAGTAGATCACCAACGGCGGCACTGCGACATTTACTGTCCCCGAAAGGAAACCCGCAATTAGCCCGAACAGAGGAGCCGAGACTCGCGGGTTACGCTGGAGCCACGACCAATCGAGCTGGCGGAAGCGGGCTTGTTGGAGATACACCACTATCATGAAGGCAAGCAGCAGCTTCAAAGGTTCGGGATCCGCGACGACCAGAACATGTGTCCCGGCGACAGCGCCAATCAGCACGTACACCGCAACAGCCCAGTACTTGCCAATGCTTAAGCGCCAGTTTCCGCCTTTAATGATGCTGATCAGATTGATTACGATATTGGGGAACAAGGTGGTGAGAATTGCGGTCTTGATATCGGTAAACATCGCAATTACCGGAGTCGAAATCAACGGGAAGCCGAATCCAAGAGTACCGTGAGCCAGCGCCGCGACAGTCATTACGAGCAGCGCCAGGATGAACCAGGGAGATGCAAGAAAGGCGTCAAGTTGCGGCATGGGCTTTGCGTGCGTAAAAAATTTTGCTTCAAACAGCGTCCAAAACGGAGCGTAAGGTGCTGGTGCTGCTGCCAAACAAGAAAGGCAGGGCGCTGACCCTGCCTTTCCCGACATCTCGCACTTAGATCGTAATCAGCGCTATTTAGGCAAAACCCCGCATTGCGACTGCCAAACGCTGCTTACAGGCCTTAGGCCGGTTGCGCAACGAGCGCATCGGCTGCGATGTGGGCACTTCTCATCGGCCGGAGTATGAACCAAGCCGTTAATGCGGCAATTACGTTCATTACGGCCGCCACAATAAACACGGCATGCCAGCTACCGGTTGCCGAAGTGAGCACATTTGCAAGAGGCACCAGTAACGCTGCTGTTCCCTTTGCCGTATAAAGCAGCCCCGCGTTGGCGGCGGCAAATTTGCTCCCAAATGTGTCGGTGCAGGTG
>DATHDD010000149.1:0-13310 GCA_035319205.1 Burkholderiales bacterium
TTCGGCTGGCAGATCCGCACTTTCTGGTATGCGCTGCTGTTGGTGGTGATCGTGGCGCTGCTTTTCATCACCGTCTTCGGCATCCCGTTTGCCTGGATACTGGCGATCATCGCCGGGCTGTGGGTGGTTTACCGTATTACCCGCGGCTGGGTCGCGCTCATCAACAGCGAGCCGATGCCGATTCCGACCTAGCCATGGTGTGCGCTGCCCATTGCCGGCGATTAGGTGTAAACTGGATTCGTTGCTAAGCGTTAAATGCTCACTTGGGCATTGTTAATAAAGCAAGGAGGCAGTCATGCGCGCAACCCGACTGATTCCGGCAATACTGGCGGCGCTTTTTCTAGCCGGCCCGTCGTGGGCTGAATCTACCGACCCGTTCAGCCGAGTAGAACCGATTATCGAGCAGCTGCTCCAGCCCGAAAATATCCTGCGGGGCCAGTTCAATGAAGAGGATGTTACGGAGATTTTCTCCATCATCCGTTCCAGCATGGCGGGCAAGCAAGTCGAGCCTTCCGAGCGGCTGAAAAAGAAAATGGAAGCACTCGGCCAGTCGTTGCAGGCTCGTGGGGCGCTGGTCGGCATGCTGCTCTTGAACGAACTTGAAGAAAGCGTCAAACAAATGGTGCGCGAGTTGAATCAACAGCCGGGTGCCATCTGATTCAACCTGGAATTTCGAGAGCCGACCAGTTGGTCGGCTTTTCATTTGCCGATTCCGTACCGCGCATTCGCTCATCTAGTGGAACGAAATCAGCCGGGGTAAAATCTTAGTAATTATATTTAACTAAGTACTTGGCTCATGAAAAATCCGATCAGGTGGGTAGTTCTTATTCTCGGGTTAGCCGGCGTTGCGGCCATTGTTTACTATCACTGGTTCAGACAAGAGCCAGAACTGCTGCCCCAACCTCCGGCACCCGCCGAAGCTAAACCGGCGCCGGAAACCAAGGCCGAGCCGAAGATTCAGTATCCGATTGCGGAATCTAGCGAAGCGAAACCCCTGCCTGCGCTGAGCGAAAGCGATGCGGCCGTGCAGAAAGCACTGGCGGGCCCGGTCGGGCAAAAAGCGTTTGCGGATTTTTTTTACCTGGATGGAATCATCCAACGTATTGTTGCCACGGTTGACAATTTGCCTCGCGAAAAAGTGTCTCAGCGGTTGATGCCCGTCAAGCCGGTCGCAGGGAAATTTCTTGTGACAGGCGAAGAGGATAATCTTGTTCTCAACCCCGCCAATTATTTGCGCTATGCGCCTTATGTCAAGCTGGCTGAGGCTGTGAACGTCAAACAGCTCGTCGCGGTATACGTTTATTTTTACCCGTTGTTCCAGCAAGCGTATAAAGACCTAGGGTATCCATCCGGGTACTTCAACGACCGCCTGGTTCAAGTGATAGACCATCTGCTTGCAGCGCCGGATGTGCAGGAGCCAGTAAAGCTGGTCCAGCCAAGCGTTATGTATCAATTCGCGGATCATGAGCTGGAGGCGCTTTCTGCCGGCCAAAAAATTATGGTCCGGATGGGCGCCAAGAATGCCGCGAGGATCAAGGCAAAGCTTAAAGAATACCGGCGTGAGTTGATCAGCCAGGAATTTAAACAGTAGCAGACTGTGGACTCCATACTGCTGCTGAAGGCGTTCATCCTCGGAATTGTCGAGGGCGTGACTGAATTCCTGCCGGTTTCCAGCACTGGCCACTTGATTCTCGCAGGCGAGCTGCTCGATTTCAACGACGAAAAAGGCAAGGTGTTTGAAATCGCCATCCAGCTCGCAGCGATCCTCGCCGTATGCTGGGAGTACCGCGGGAAGCTCATCGAGGTTTTGGTGGGCCTGACCTCAAAGCAGGATGCGCAGCGTTTTGCGCTGAATCTTTTTATCGCTTTTCTACCTGCAGCGATTCTGGGCTTGCTCTTCATCAAGACCATCAAGCAATATTTGTTTCATGCGGTGCCGGTGGCGCTGGCGTTTATCATCGGCGGGCTGTTGATTCTTTGGGCCGAACGCAGGAAGCACAAGATCAGGGTTCAGGAAGTTGATGAAATGCGCTGGCAAGATGCGCTGAAAGTGGGCCTTGCTCAATGTTTTGCATTGATTCCCGGCACTTCGCGCTCGGGCGCGACCATCATCGGCGGGTTATTTTTCGGTTTGTCGCGGCGCGCGGCGACCGAGTTTTCCTTTTTTCTCGCCATACCCATTATGTTCGCAGCGACGTTTTACGAAATGTATGAGCATCGCGATTTGCTCAACGGCGGCGATGTCGGAATGTTCGCGGTGGGTTTCGCGGGCTCGTTCATCAGCGCTTTCTACGCGGTGCGCGGTCTGTTGCGCTACATCAGCAGCCACGATTTCAGCGCATTTGCGTGGTACCGCATCGCATTCGGCTTGGTGGTGTTGGCGTCGTCCTACAGCGGACTGGTGAATTGGTCAGCAGGGTAAATCGTGCAGGCAGCTCAGAATGTGTTCTGAAAACCTAATCTCCTTACAACTCAGTTCTAGCCGTCTTTGAATCCGGTATGCCAGTGCGAGCCGTCGCAAAACGGCTTGTTTTTGGAAGCACCGCAACGGCAGAGTGTGTAATGTTCTTCAGATGCATCCTCGCCCATGACTACGCCCATCAACTTGATGCCCCCCGTCACGGCGTAAGGGCCGTCCTTGGTTACGGTCACCATGGGTGGCCGCTCTTGGTCGCGATGCTCCACTCCGTTTATGGAAAAGCTCAGCGCTCCTGAAGGACAACGCTTGATGGTTTCGATGATTTCCTCGACTGCGGCACCATCGGGTTCTATCCATGGGTCCTTATTCATCCTGAAAACGGCAGCAAGGCTATCCGTGCAAAATCCTGCATGAGAGCAAATACCGCGGTTATCGTGAATAGTGATGCGCTTGCCCTTGTAGTTAGTGCGTTTGTTCTGGCTGCCGTCGGCAAGCTTCTTGTCGCTGAAGCCGTTCAGGCCATGGGTGCCGTCGCAGAACGGTTTATTTTTGGAGCCGCCGCAGCGGCACAAGGCCACACCGCGCACCGAGGAGAAAGCCGCGCCCTTCGAATCACGCAAGTTGGGAACCAATACGGGCTCGAGATTGTTGAGCAGGTAGTACGGGCCGTTTGGCAGACAGGCTATGACGGGTTTTGAACCGCCGTTGTTACTCATGATGATATTTTAAGCGGAATAGAAACTACTGCTAACTTTGAAACCAGGGAAGGCCGGCAACGCGCCAGCCGCCCACGGTGTTGCGGTGCTGTGCACTGTCCTTGGCACCTTCAAAACCTTCCAGCACATTAAAGCAATTTGGGTATCCGGCCTGGGTTGCCATCACTGCGGCATTGTGCGAGCGTTGGCCGCTTCTGCATATGAACATCACCAACGAGTCAGGCTTGACCTGTTGTTTGAACTGGAAGAGGAAATTGGGGTTGGGGTACGAGCTGGGGTAAGGGAGCAATTCAATTTCAACACTGCCGGGTATGCGCCCGACGTAATCCCACTCAGCGCGGGAGCGCACGTCCACCAGCTTGGCATTAGGCGCTTCGGTCATGAGTAAATGGGCCTCCTTGGGAAGAAGCGCGCCTGCGTAAGGCAAACTCATTTCTGTCGCGCGCTCTTTAGCCGCTTTAAGTATCTCGTCAACTTTTCCCATGATTAGAAATAAATGATGGTATCGAGAAGTAAACACATTATATCCAAAATGCGCAAAATTCTTGGAGTGTTTGAAAGTCTCATCATGAATAAAAATAATGCTCCAAGTCCGGCACAGTTATGGTGCGATAACAGTTTTTTTGTGCCACTTTGGTGCGTTTTATTCTGCTATTCAATATCTAAAGACTTATGGCACAATACCTTGCTCGTTATTGGCAATGGCACATTTAATGCTAACCAATGCCTGTTGATTTCCCCAATTTTTAAAATACCCTGCACTTTACAATCTTTAGGAGAGAAAAATGGCGTCACCCACTGATGTATTCAAAATAATCAAGGAAAAAGATGTCAAATTTGTGGACCTGCGTTTTACCGACACCCGCGGCAAGGAACAGCATGTCACAGTACCCGTGAAGGCTTTTACCGAACTCAAGTTCACTGACGGCCACTATTTCGACGGTTCTTCAATTGCAGGCTGGAAAAGCATTGAAGCCTCCGACATGCTGTTAGTACCTGATCCCAACACCGTGCGCATGGATCCATTTACTGACGAAGCGGTTCTCAACATCACCTGCGACGTGATTGAACCTTCCGACGGCAAGGGCTACGACCGCGACCCGCGCTCAATTGCCAAGCGTGGGGAGGCTTACCTCAAATCCACGGGAATCGCCGACACGGCTTACTTCGGTCCCGAGCCCGAGTTCTTCATTTTTGATTCGGTGACCTGGAACGTGGACATGTCCGGCTGCTTCGTCAAAATCAAATCCGAAGAAGCGCCGTGGTCTTCCGGCGAGGAATTCGAAGGCGGCAACTCAGGACACCGTGCCCCGATAAAAGGAGGGTACTTTCCGGTGCCGCCGACTGATACCCTGCATGACATTCGCAACGCCATGGTGCTCGCGATGGAAGAGCAAGGCATGGAATGCGAAGTACACCATCATGAAGTCGCGGCCGCGGGGCAAAACGAAATCGGCACCAAGTACGAATCGCTGGTGAAACGCGCCGACTGGATGCAAATCCTCAAGTACACTGTCTGGAGCGTGGCACACTCCTATGGCAAGACCGCGACTTTCATGCCCAAGCCCATCGTAGGCGACAACGGCTCGGGAATGCACGTGCACCAGTCGTTGGCAAAAGACGGCAAGAATCTTTTCAGCGGCAACGGCTACGCAGGGCTGTCGGAATTGGCGCTTTTTTACATCGGCGGCATTATCAAACATGCCAGGGCGTTGAATGCCATCACCAACCCGGGAACCAATTCCTACAAGCGGCTGGTTCCGGGGTTCGAGGCACCTATCAATCTGGCGTATTCGTCACGCAACCGTTCCGCGGCTGTGCGCGTGCCACTGGTGTCGAATCCGAAATCGCGGCGCATCGAGGTGCGCTTCCCAGATCCGACCACCAACCCATATCTTGCCTTTACAGCGATGATGATGGCGGGACTTGACGGCATCCAGAAGAAAATTCACCCGGGCGACCCGATCGACAAGAACCTCTATGATCTGCCTCCCGAAGAAGCAAAGAAAATTACGCATCCCTGTGCGTCCCTGGATGAAGCGCTGGATTGTCTTAGCAAGGACCGCGATTTCCTGACGCGCGGCGGAGTGTTCTCCAACGACATGCTCGATGCCTATATCGCGCTGAAGATGGAGGAAGTGACGCGCTTCCGCATGACTACGCACCCGTTAGAATTCGACATGTACTACAGCCTTTAACCGCAACTTGCGTCTGTGCTTGCTATAGCTTTGTTGCGCGTCCAACCCAAGATGCTCATTTACTTGGTTGTAAACTCCGCTCTTGGTCCGGCCGCGCGCCTCGCTCTAGCTGCGCTCGACGGGTTGCGGCCTCTCTTACCAGGCTGAAAAAGCCTATAACAAAAGGGCGGGGTTACCCGCCCTGTTTTTTTGGTCAACCGGCAGCTGTTCTTGCACGTTGCTTGCATTGAAAGTTCTGCTGGCATGGCTTAAACTTAATATTTTTCGGCACCACGTCAGCGAGGGGGAGTCTAAAATGCTGCGGGTGCCGTAATCATCTGGATAAGCAGTGAAAATATGAGAGCTGTATTGATGGTGATGTTGGTGCTTGCGGTTGCGCATGCCAAGGCCGATATCTACAAAAAAGTGGATGAAGACGGCCGGGTTACCTATTCCAATGTTCCGAGCAAGGGTGCGCAGAAACTTAATCTTGAGCCGCTCAATACTGTACCTTCGAGCAAGCCCAGCACACAGCCTCCCGGCAACTTCCCCAAAGTTGACGCTGAAACGCAAAAAAGCCGCGACAACGTACGCCGCCAAATTCTTGAGAATGAACTGGCGCAGGAAATGACGCAGCTTGATGATGCTAAGAAAGCGCTCGCCGAAGCCGAGTCGACGCGTCTGGGCAGTGAGCGCAACTATCAGAGGTATCTGGACCGTGTACAACCCTATAAGGATGCGGTCGCCGAGCATCAGAAAAATATCGATGCGTTAAAAGAGGAAATCGCAGGGTTAAAATAAGCGACAGTCCCGGCGCCTCAAGCAGATCCAGGCAGCGTTTGCCCGACCCCTTCGCCCAGAGCCGCCCACAGCACTTTATGGTAGTGCGCTTCTTGCTAGTATTCTTTTTTTGTGGCTGGTCCTTTTGTTCATGATACCTTCTGCTTATCACGGCCTTGAACTGCTTGCGGCTGCGGTGATTCTTCTCGACGAGGATTTGCTGATGCAATACGCCAACCCCGCAGCTGAAAACCTGTTCGAGTCGAGTAGCAAAACCATGGTAGGCCGCCCGCTCAGCAAGATATTTAACGATGCCGGCACCTTATTGTCCGCGGTGGATTATGCGCTTGCCAACAACTGCAGTTATATCGAGCATGACCTGCGGCTTGCCGTGACCGGGCATCCCGAATTGCACTTGAGCTGCGCAGTGACCCCGTTGGAAATAAGAGATGCGCGCGTGCTGCTTGAGTTCTGGCAGATGGACAAGCAGCTCAAAATTGCCAAGGAAGAGCGCATGCTGGATCAGCAACAGGCAAACCGCGATCTGATCCGCAATCTTGCACATGAAATCAAAAACCCGCTGGGCGGCATCCGCGGCGCGGCGCAATTGCTCGAGCGCGAGCTGAAGAGGCAGGGCCTGCATGAATATACTCAGGTCATCATCAAGGAAGCGGATCGGCTGCAAGCGCTCCTGGGCCGCCTGCTTACACCGCACCGCCTGCCGCGGCTTGCCGAAATCAACATTCACGAAGTTCTGGAACAGGTGAAAACGCTGCTGCTCGCGGAATTTCCTCAGGGCATTGAAATCGAGCGCGATTATGACAGCAGCCTGCCACCGCTCACCGGTGACCGCGAGCAGCTGATTCAAGCAACGCTGAACATCATGCGCAACGCGGCGCAGGCTCTGCAGAGCAAAGGCAGGATTATCCTGCGCACCCGCATCGTGCGGCAGACAACGCTGGCGAAGAAGCGCTACCGGCATGTGCTCATGGTGCAGATCATCGACAACGGCCCGGGAATACCCGAGGCACTACGTGAAAAGATTTTTTATCCGCTGGTTTCAGGCAAGGAGGGCGGAAGCGGCCTGGGCCTCACCATTGCCCAGACTTTCGTCAACCAACATCATGGAATTATCGAATGTGAGAGCCGGCAAGGATACACTTGCTTCACGATGCTATTGCCTCTAGTTGAAGATGGCGCTTCGCACACGGAGCCGGCCTGATGAAACCAGTGTGGATTATAGACGACGATCGTTCTATCCGCTGGGTATTTGAAAAAGCGCTTGTACGCGAAGGCATCGCATTCAAAACTTTTGCCGCTGCTTCTGAGGCAATGGCGGAAATCGCAGCGAACCCGCCGCAGGTGGTAGTGAGCGATATCCGCATGCCGGGCGCATCAGGCCTGGAGTTGCTGCAGACTCTCAAGCAGCACTACCCGCAGCTTCCGGTCATCATCATGACCGCTTATTCCGATTTGGACAGCGCGGTGGCGTCATTCCAGGAGGGTGCTTTCGAATATCTTGCCAAGCCATTCGATGTGGACCATGCCGTTGAGCTGATACGGCGCGCCATGCACCAGAGCCTGCGTGTGCACGATGAAACTGAATCAGGCAAGGCCGCGCCGGAAATCCTGGGGCAAGCGGCTTCGATGCAGGAGATATTTCGCGCCATCGGCAGGCTCAGCCAGTCGCAGGCTACGGTTTTAATCACGGGTGAATCGGGAACCGGCAAGGAACTGGTAGCGCGCGCGCTGCATCGCCACAGCCCGCGCGCGGCTAAGCCTTTTATCGCGATCAACACTGCGGCTGTCCCGAAGGATTTGCTCGAGTCGGAACTCTTCGGGCATGAGCGGGGTGCATTTACCGGGGCGCAAAGCATGCGCCGCGGGCGCTTCGAGCAGGCTGAAGGCGGCACCCTGTTCCTCGACGAAATCGGCGATATGCCGGCGGACTTGCAGACCCGATTGCTGCGCGTGCTTTCCGAAGGCCAGTTCTATCGCGTCGGTGGCCACCAGCCGATCAAGGCCAATGTGCGCGTCATCGCAGCGACCCATCAGGATTTGGAGCAAAGGGTTAAACAAGGATTGTTTCGCGAAGACCTGTATCACCGTATCAACGTGATCCGGCTGCGCCTGCCATCTTTACGCGAACGCCGCGAGGACATTCCGCTGTTAGCCAAACATTTTCTGCAGAAAAGCGCGAAAGAACTGGGAGTGGAAGCAAAGCACCTGTCAAATGCCGCAATGGAATATCTTTCAACCCAGGACTTTCCGGGCAACGTGCGGCAACTGGAAAACCTCTGCCACTGGCTGACCGTCATGGCGCCGGGACAGAATATCGACGTCAAGGATTTGCCTGCCGATTTGCGCGCTGAAAGCCCGGTTCAGGAAACAGATTGGATTAGCGCGCTGCACAAGGAAGTGGCGCGCGCGCTTTCCCGCGGCGAGCAGGGAATCATGGAAGAGCTTACCCGGCAGTTTGAAAAAGCGCTGATTGCCAGAGCACTCGCCCACACTGGCGGACGGCGCATCGAGGCAGCTAGCCTCCTAGGGCTTGGCCGCAATACATTGACACGCAAGATCCAGGAACTGGGTCTAGAAGAAAAGCCCGATAAACTCGATTAAATATCCGCCAGCACCGGGGCGTGGTCGGAGGGGCGATCAGCCTGCCGCGGTTTGGTATCAATCGTGCTGGATTTGCAACAAGAGGCCAGCGCGCTGCTCAGCAAAATATGGTCGATGCGCAGTCCCAGGTTGCGGCGGAACGCGCTCAAACGGTAATCCCACCAGCTGAAGGATTTCTCGGGTTGCTCAAAAAGACGGAAGCTGTCTTTCAAACCCAGCTTGAGTAGCTCGCGAAAAGCTTGCCGCTCCCGAGGACTGACCAGAACATTTCCCTCCCAAGCCAGCGGATCGTGGACATCCCGGTCTTCAGGTGCGATGTTCAAATCGCCCAGCACTGCAAGTTGCGGATAGCGGACCAGCTCGTCTTTCAGCCAGTTGTTGAAAGCGGCAAGCCATTCCAACTTGTAGCGGTACTTGTCCGAATCCACGCTTTGCCCGTTCGGCGCGTAAACGCAGATTACCCGCACACTATCAATGGTGGCGGCGAGCACGCGTTTCTGCGCGTCGTTGAATGCGGGTATCGCGGATATGGTTTCCACCCCTGGCTGTTTGCTCAGAATGGCAACGCCGTTATAGGTTTTTTGTCCGGAAAATAAGGCGTGATATCCGGCTGCTTGAATGTCCTGCAGCGGGAACTTTTCGTCTTCGATCTTGGTTTCCTGCAGGCACAGCACATCGGGCCGGTTGGTTGAAAGCCAGGCTGCGACTTGCGGCAGGCGGATTTTCAGCGAGTTGACATTCCAGGCGGCAAGCCGCATCAATAAGGCTTGGATTGGGGTGCGGGAGCGGGCGCCGGAGCTTCGCTTGGCTGTTGTGGTTTGGTAGTTGTGCCGGCTCCAGGAACCGGAGCTGAAGGGTAACCCGCGACACTCAGCGCATTGTTCCAGCTGGATTCGTCAAAGCCTCTCAGCGGTTGAGTCTTGCCCAAGACCATCACCGGCACCACCAAATCCCCTACGATATTTTTTAATTCATCGGCATTCTCGGGCTGCATCGGATTTTTTTCGGTGAACGGCACCCCCCGTTTATTCAGTAACTCGCGCGCTCTGGTGCATCCCGCGCCGCAATCGTTGGCGAAAAGGGTGACAGGAAAATTTTTAACGGCCTGTTGCAATTGGTAGGTCGGGCTGCCTTCAATCACGCTGACGCTCAGTTTTTTTTGCTCAACATCCTTGACTGACGGCGGCGGCGGTTGATCGGAATAATGCTCTGTGCCATCGCTATCCACCCAGTGATAAAGATTACCCGCCAAGCTGGCACCCGCCGAAAACAGGAGCGCGCAGATTAGGATCCGCAGTTTCAGAGTATGTTCATGCATAAGGAAAACTTTAACACAGTCGGCCTCAATATGCAGTACCTGCCATGCCATTGTGCCGCAGCAGCGCATCGATTTGTGGTCCGCGTCCCCGAAAAGCGACGAAGGATTCGAGTGCCGGGCGGCTGCCGCCGACACTCAGGATTTCCTCTCTGAAGCGGCGGCCGATATCGCGATTGACCACGCCGTTTTCCTCGAACAGGCTGTAGGCATCCGCCGACAGCACTTCCGCCCATTTATAGCTGTAATAGCCCGCGGCGTAGCCTCCGGCGAAAATGTGCGAGAAATTGTTGGGGAAACGGTTGTATTCGGGGGGAATCACTACCGCTACCTGGCTGCGGATTTCATTCAGCAATTGCAACATGGTTTTATCCCCATGGGGATCAAAATCATGATGCAGGCGCATGTCAAACAGCGCGAATTCCAGCTGGCGCACAGTCTGCATGCCGCTTTGGAAATTCTTGGCCGCAAGCATTTTGTCGTATAGCGATCGCGGCAGGGGCTGTCCGTTGTCTACGTGCCGGGTCAAATATTTCAGCACTTCCCATTCCCAGCAGAAATTTTCCATGAACTGGCTGGGCAATTCCACGGCGTCCCACTCCACGCCATTGATTCCCGACACACCAAGCTCATCCACGCTGGTGAGCAGATGATGCAGGCCATGGCCGAATTCGTGGAATAGCGTGATGACTTCGTCATGGGTAAACAACGCAGGCTTGCCGCCCACCGGGGAAGAAAAATTGCAATTCAGATACGCGACCGGGTACTGAATTCCGGATTCTTTGCGCCTGCGGGCGATAGCTTCGTCCATCCACGCGCCACTGCGTTTTGAGGGACGCGCATAGGGATCTGCGTAAAACTGCCCGATCAGCTTGCCGCCCAGATCGCGGATATCGAAAAAGCGCACATCGGGGTGCCACAGCGGCGCCTGCCCTGGGCTGATGGAAATGCCGTATAGCGTTTCAACCAGTTTGAACATCCCCTGTAATACTTGAGACTCAGGGAAATACTGCTTGACTTCCTGGTCGGAAAACGCGTAGCGCACAGCGCGCAATTTTTCAGAAGCAAAAGCGATATCCCAAGCCTGCAGGTTGTCAATTTTAAGTTCGTCGCGCGCAAATTGCTCGAGCTCGTGATAATCGCGCTCGGCATGGGGTTTGGCTTTTGCCCCGAGCTCGGCTAGAAAATCCAATACTTCGCGCGGCGACTTCACCATTTTGCGGGTAAGCGATACTTCGGCATAACAGCGGAAGCCTAGAAGTCCGGCTTTTTCTTGCCGAAGCTTGAGGATTTGAGGTATCAATGGCGTGTTATCCCATTCGGTCTTTCCAAACTCGGAGGCACGCGTGACGTAGGCGCGATAGAGCGCCTCACGCAAGCTTCTGTTTTCCGCGTATTGCATCGCTGGCATCCAGGATGGCGCGTGCAGGGTAAGTTTCCAGTCTTGCCTGCCATCTTTAGCCGCTGCTTCTTGGGCCACCTGCAAAACATCTTCTGGCAGACCCGCCAGCTCGTTACGGTTATTGATATACAGTGCAAAATCATTGGTGGCATCGAGCAGATTTTCCTCGAACTTGGCATAAAGCCTTGCGAGCTCCTCCTGAATTTGCAGAAAGCGCGCTTTTTTGTCGGGTGGCAATTCGGCGCCGCCTAGACGGAAATCGCGCAGTTCGTTTTCCACGATTTTTTGCTGTGCACGGCTCAAATGGGCAAAGCTGCTCCCCGACTTGAGCGTCTTGAATTTTTCGAACAAGTCCTGGTTTTGCGCAAGCTCAGAGTGGAATTGGGTGATTTTCGGGAGGTTGGCGTTGTAAGCCTCGCGCAGTTCCGGGCAGTTCATTACCGCATTCAAATGCGTTACCTGCCCCCAGGCGCGGCTTAAGCGCTCGTTGGCATCTTCCAGCGGTTTTACAAAATGATCCCAGGTCACTGGCGCGCTATCTGTCAGCAACCGGCTAATCAGCGAACGGTTTTCCTTCAGCAGCGAATCTACCGCAGGGGTCACCTGCTGCGGCGTGATTTCTGTAAAGCGCGGCAGGCCCGAAAAGTCAAGCAAGGGGTTCATAATTAAAGGAATTCAGGGTACAGCTGGGTATATTATACCAGCCGCAGACTAGCTTTCGTAGACTACGTGACCTTCAACCAATGTATAAGCTACTCGGCCCTGCACTTCCAGCCCCAGGAAAGGGGTGTTTTTACCTTGACTTTTCAAGGCATTAGGCTCTATTTTCCAGTATTGTTGCGGGTCGAATATACAGACATCCGCAGCATGCCCGGGAGTGAGTTCGCCAGCATCGATACCAAGGATTTTCGCGGGGGTGTGGGTGATTTTGGCAAGCGCCTGGGATAACGGAGTTTTGGTTTCGGCAGCCCATTTTAGCGTGAGCGGCAGGAGCAGTTCCAAACCGGTCGCGCCACTCTCGGCTTCGGCAAAAGGCAGCAGCTTGGCATCATCGTCCACTGGAGCGTGATCTGAGCACAGCGCATCTATGGTGCCGTCTTTAAGTCCCGCGCGCAGCGCGTCGCGGTCGCGCAATGACCGCAGCGGCGGGGTGAGGTTGCAGTTGGCATCAAAAAACCCCAGATCCATTTCGCTCAGGTGAACATGTGTCGCGGCAATGTCGCAGGTAATCGCCAGTCCTCGGCTTTTAGCCTGGCGTACCATCTCAACGCCTTCGGCGGTGGAAAGCCGGCATAAATGAATGCGCGCCCCGGTTTCCTTGGCGAGCAGCAAAATACCCGAGAGCGCTATGGTTTCGGCACAGCTTGGTATCGCTGGCAGGCCCAGACGTGTGGCTACTTCCCCGTCATGCGCGACACCACCCTGCGCAAGATGCACATCCTGTGGGCGCAGCCATACCGTGTAGCCGAATGTCGCAGCGTATTGCATGGCGCACATCAGCACATTGGTATCGCTAAGCGGAGCATTGGCTTGAGAAAAGGCAATACACCCGGCGTCATGGAGTTCCGCCATTTCCGTGATGCGCTTGCCATTGAGTCCCTGCGTCAATGCACCAAGCGGATAAACGTGCGCCTGATTCAAGCTCCTGGCGCGGTGTTTCAGCATTTCCACCAGTCCTGGCTCATCCAGCGGCGGGTCGGTGTCGGGCGGGCAGGCAAGGCTGGTGATGCCGCCCGCCACAGCCGCTTGCATTTCCGATTCCAGGGTCGCCTTGTATTCGAAACCGGGTTCGCGCAGGCGCGCTGAAAGATCAACTAACCCGGGGCAGACCACTCGGTTGCCGGCGTCAATTACACGATTGGGATGAAATGCCTCAGGG
>DATHDD010000150.1:0-54395 GCA_035319205.1 Burkholderiales bacterium
CAGTAGCTGTGCGCGGCACCAAGGGCGTGACTGTTGCCAACCCGAAAGAATTCATGAAAGCAACAATCGCGGCGAAAAAAGTTCTGGCTGACAGCGCGGTGACAGGACAAGGTTTGCCGAAGTACGGAACCCAGGTGTTGATGAATGTCATCAACGAAATTGGCGCCTCACCGACTCGCAACCATCGCGATGTGCAGTTTGAAGGCGCGAGTAAAATATCCGCTGAGGCGATGTATGAGAAGCGTCCAACCGACGGCAAGGCCAATCTGGTGACCAACCAGGCTTGTTTCGGGTGCACCATCGCTTGCGGACGCATCTCGAAGATCGACGAGACTCACTGGACGGTGAAGAACAAGCCCGAATACTGGGGCGCTTCAGGTGGACTGGAATACGAAGCCGCTTGGGCATTGGGCAATGACAACGGAGTCGACGACCTGGAAGCGCTGACCTACGCCAACTTCATCTGTAATGAGGACGGTATGGACCCGATTACCTTCGGCGCCACGGTGGCTGCGGCTATGGAGTTGTATGAAATGGGCGTTATTACCGAAAAAGACACCGGCATTAAAGCGCCTTTCGGTTCCGCCGAAGCGTTGTGCAAATTCACTGAATGGACTGCACGCGGCGAGGGTTTTGGAAAGGTTCTGGGTCTGGGTTCGAAACGCATGTGCGAAAAATACGGCCACCCGGAACTCTCGATGACGGTTAAAGGACAGGAGTTTCCGGCTTATGATTCGCGCGGCATCCAGGGCATGGGTTTGGCTTACGCCACTTCCAACCGCGGGGCCTGCCACCTGCGTGGCTATACTGTGGCTTCAGAAGTAATGGGCATCCCGGTAAAAACTGATCCCCTCACCACTGACGGCAAAGCGGGACTCGTTAAAGCTTTTCAGGATGCGACTGCAGTAGTGGACTCTACAGGGCTTTGCGTATTTACCACCTTTGCCTGGACCTTGAACGACATTCAACCACAGCTTCAGGCCGCATGCGAGGGCGACTGGTCTATGGGGAAATTGAATCTGATGGGCGAACGCATCTGGAATATGGAGCGGGAATTCAACAACGCTGCTGGTTTCTCTGCAAAGGACGATACACTGCCGAAACGCCTGCTGACTGAAGCTGCCAAGACCGGACCCGCCAAAGGCAAGGTGAATGAGCTTGGCAAGATGCTGCCGGAATATTACAAACTGCGCGGTTGGACCCCTGACGGTGTGCCGACCAAGGAAACAAGACAAAGATTGGGTCTGTAAGTTTCGCCCGGTTTAGGGGGTTAAGGGGAAAATATGTACATATTTTCCCCTTTTAATTTCAGAATAACGGAGGAAGCTAAATGAATTACGTGATTATCGGCAACGGGCCAGCAGGTGTTATCGCTGCGGAAACCCTGCGCAAAACCGATTCGCGGGGCAGCATTATACTCATTGGAGATGAAGCGGAACCACCGTATTCGCGCATGGCGATTCCTTATTTGCTGATGGGCGATATCCAGGAACCCGGAACCTATTTACGCAAGGACGCGAATCACTTCCGCAATCTTAATATTGAACTGCTTGTTGCCAGAGCGGATAAAATTGACACCTCAAACAAGAAAGTGTTTTTGAATAACGGCGAAACAGTGAATTACGACAAGCTGCTGATAGCCAGTGGTTCCAGACCAGTTGCGCCTCCGATTACGGGAATGAATCTGCCCGGAATTTACCCATGCTGGACAATGGAAGACTCGCGGCACATCATGAAACTTGCCAAGAAAGGCGTACGCGTACTGCAGATGGGCGCGGGTTTTATCGGTTGTATCATACTGGAAGCGCTGGCTTCGCGCGGCGTGGAGCTTATCGTGGTGGAAATGGGTAACCGCATGGTGCCGCGCATGATGACCGAAGGGGCGGGCGGGCTTATCAAAAAGTGGTGTGAGAAAAAAGGTGTGAAGGTCTTTACTTCCACCAAGGTCGAGGCGATTGAAAAATCGGGCGACAGATCCAATCCGCTCAAAGTGAAACTAAGCAACGGCGAATCACTGACCGTGGGTCTCGTTATCAGCGCAACCGGGGTGCGCCCGAACACCGAATTCCTAAAAGGCAGCGGGATCATCACGGATGCGGGGATCAAAGTGGATGAGACGATGCAAACAAACGTGTCAGGCGTTTATGCTGCCGGAGATGTAGTACAAGCTCAGGAGTTTTATACCGGCGCACAGATGGTGAATGCGATTCAGCCCAACGCTGCAGATCAGGCGCGCATCGCTGCGCTCAACATGGCGGGTAAATCCACGCGTTCGCAAGGCACGATGGCAATCAATGTGCTGAATACGCTGGGGCTGATTTCATCTTCATTCGGGCAATGGATGGGGGTAGCGGGAGGTGAACATACCGAACTAGTAGACGAGGAAAATTTCCGATACATGCACCTGGAATTCAAGGACGATATTCTCGTTGGCGCCACCAGCCTGGGGCTTACTCAGCATGTTGGGGTCATCCGTGGCCTTATTCAGGGTAAAATACGCCTTGGAGAATGGAAAGATCTTTTGCTCAAGGATCCTACGCGTATCATGGAAGCGTATCTGGCGCGCACACAGGGATCAAATTTCAAATTTGCTACATGAAAATCAAATTCAAGTTGTTTGCCGCTCTTGCCGATTATCTACCGCAACCTTCCAGAACCAACTCCGTAGAACTCGAGGTCGCTGCAGATTCGACTATCCAATCGGTAATTGATCAGTTCCAGCTCCCGATCAAGCTGGTGCATCTTGTCCTGGTTAACGGGCTTTATATCTATCCGTCCGACCGCATCACCACTAAGTTAAAAGAAGGGGATGTGCTGGCTATCTGGCCGCCCATCGCCGGCGGCTAATTGAAGCCTCAACAAACTGCGATTTTTGCCTTTATACTTTGTTGCGGTTCGTTTCCGCTGCTCACATACTTGTCGTGTATGCTCCGCTGCTCAACTTCGCCGCGCCTCGTCTGAAGTCAAACTTCTTGTTTCCTGAGGCTTCAATGAGTGGGAAAATTTATCGTTTAACACGTGAAATGACCATTAGCCACGCCGATTTTCTACGCAGTTTGCCCGCTACCCTGAACAACGCAGCGTATACCATAAACGGCAACGAAATCAGCGTGGAATTGGAAAACAGGGTACTGCGAATTTTACTCTCTCCGGAGTCTACGCGCAGTTTCGGACCGGTATCATTGCCCGTGACTCATGTGGAATTTGTTTTTTCAGGTTATTCGGAACTCGAAGTACAGCAGTTTCTGGGGCGATTCGATATGTACTACCGGCGTGGCGGAGGATAGAGTCTGTGCTGGTTTTGGCACCAAAAGCTTTGCTTGAGCGTTTGATAATGTTCAAGTCATGCAGATTGCGTTCAAGGAAACAATTTCCCAATCGATATAATTTCGCCGGCACGCGTAGCATCATAACCCGGCAAGCGGGAAATCACGTTTTTAAATTCTCTGCTTTGCATAGCCGATATGAGTTCTTTGACTGCAGGTCGGCGCAGGCTTTCTTGATAAGCGATCAGGAAATAGCGTTCACTCGCAAGCGGGACAAAATCCAGATTGAATTGCCTTGCTGCTGCTTCTATTCCCATGCCTGCGTCGGCTTTGCCGCTGGCAATCGTGGCAGCCACCGCAGCGTGCGTGAACTCTTCATCATTTATTCCTTGAATCTGTTTCTGTTCGATACCAGCCCGATCCAATAGCATATCCAGCAGCAAGCGCGTTCCTGAACCCTGCTGGCGGCTGACAAAGCGCACGTCTTGTTTAACGAGATCAATCAAGCTGAATATCTGTTTCGGGTTTCCGCTTGCCACCATCAACCCCTGCTGGCGCGTGACAAATTCAATCAGTTTTTGACTGCGGAGCTTCAACCATTTGCGGTAGCGCAACAGCAGATTTTTGCTGATGCCGTTTTCGGGAATGTGAAATCCGGCCAGATCACACTGCGAACGCGCCAGTGAAGCGAGGCAATCCAGGCTGCCGCGGAACTGCAAATCTAGGCGTGGGCCATTCAAACTCTGGTTCAACATATCGCGTAATTCAGCCAGCGCAAGGTCATGGCTGGCGTACAAACGTAACGCAGCATGTCCGGCAGCGAAGGTTTGGTTGAGCTCTTGTTCGAGTTCAGATGCCAGGTTTTCAAGCTGCGGCCCCAGACGGGCTTTTACACGCTGGTCTGCCCATAGTAATTTTTCCCCGAAAGGTGTGAGACGGGTGCCGCGTCCTCGCTCCAATACGGCAAGCGGTTGTCCCAGCAATTCCGACCACTTTCCGATGAGGTTCCATAAATGGCGGTAAGACAAACCGATGACCGGTGCCGCCTTATTAAGCGAACCAGTGCGGTGAATTGCCTCCAGTAAATTAAAAATTTGTTGTCCCTGTTGTTCGGCAAATGCATTGCCTAGCAACCATCGGCAATCAAGCTTGACTTGAATCATCTATGAAATAGAGTACATATTTAGTTATGAATTTATATCTTATAGTATATTTGATGGCAATTGTGAATCAAATATGTAGTAATTCCTCTTAACAATGAGGCAAAAATGCTTAAGCGAATTCGATTTTTGCCCTCTATCGTCTTGCTTATCGCGCTGACGGCTTGGGCTGGTGAACCTCGAATCTTTGCTGCAGGAAGCTTGCGGCTCGCCATGGACGAGCTCATAGAAACTTACACAGCTAACGGAGGGACACGTTTTGAGCCGGTTTATGGGCCTTCCGGTACATTAAGGAAGCAAATCGAAAACGGCGATATCCCAGAAATATTCGCTTCAGCATCTCTGGAGCACACCGACGCATTGTACCAAGCGGAAATCATGCGCAAAGCCGTAGTTTTCGCCCATAACGCCTTGTGTTTGATGGCAAGACCCGGCATCGCTCTGGATCAGAAAAAAATGATTGATCTCATCCTTGACCCAAAAATCCGTCTGGGCACTTCAAAGCCGGAATCTGACCCAGCGGGCGACTATACCTGGCAATTGTTCAGGGAGGTGGACAAACAAAGGCCGGGTGCTTTCAAAACGCTTTCAGAGAAAGCCATTCAGCTAACGGGAATTGCAGTCGACACGAAACTAAAAACGCTTCCTTACGCTGCGATCTTTGAAGAGAACAAGGTTGACGTTTTTATTTCCTATTGCACCAACGCGGCCGCTACCGCAAAGGCAATTCAGGGCTTGAGCTGGATGCGTTTTCCCGAAGACGTGAATAACAGCGGCACTTATGCCATCAGCACCTCGGTCAAAGCGCCCATGGAAACGGAGCGTTTCATTACTTTTATTCTCAGTCCAGAGGGGAAGCGCATTCTCACAAAATACGGGTTTAACTAGTCAAGGAGAAGTTTATGAAACGACGTTTATTAAAAGCCTTAATTGTATTTTTTGTACTCTGTGTTACTGGATGGGGTGCAAACCAGGCAACTGCGGCAAAGGATATAAGGATGTCGACTACGACCAGCACTGAAAATTCCGGTTTGTTGGGCTACCTCCTGCCAGTATACGAAGCAAAATGTAGTTGCAAAGTGCGGGTGATTTCTGTGGGAACCGGCAAGGCGCTGGAGCTCGGCAAGAACGGAGACGTTGACGTGGTGCTGGTGCACGCCAGGCCCTCAGAAGATAAATTTGTAGCGGAAGGCCATGGCGTGAACCGCAGTGATGTGATGTATAACGATTTCATTTTGGTTGGATCGCAGACCGATCCCCTGCGACTTCGCGGCACCAAAGATGTAATTGCGGCGTTCAAGATACTCGGCGAGGGCAAGGCCAAATTCATATCGCGCGGCGACAATTCAGGCACCGACCAGATGGAAAAAAATTACTGGAAGCAGGCCGGCGTCGAACCCAAAGGCGCCTGGTTCATTTCCGCGGGCCTGGGCATGGGCGAAGTGTTGACCATGGCAGGGGAATTGCAGGCTTACACTTTGAGCGATCGCGCAACTTACGGCGCGTATCGCTCCAAGACTGGACTGGATATTCTGGTACAGGGCGATCCAAAGATGTTTAATCCTTATGGCGTAATCGCTGTCAACCCCAAGAAATATCCCGATGCAAACTATGAGGGTGCGATGGATTTTATCAACTGGATTACTTCTGATGAAGGGCAAAAGAGAATCGCCGAATTCAAAGTGGACGGAGAACAGTTGTTTTTCCCTTCGGCGAAGAAAGATAACTGATCTGCATGGACCTGCTGCAGCCCACTCACGAAGCGTTCTCTCTGCTTTTCTCGGGAAATCCCGAGATTTGGAGGATCATCTTTATCTCGCTGCGCGTCTCGCTCATCGCCATGTTGGTAGTGACTCCGCTCGCCGTGGCGGCTGGTTTTTTCCTGGCCACCGTTGCGTTTCCGGGACGGCGCGCACTGGTAATTTTAATCCAGGGCCTGTTGTCCTCGCCCACGGTGGTGGTCGGTTTGCTGCTCTACCTTCTGCTCTCACGTCAGGGGCCATTCGGTTCATGGCATCTGCTGTTTACGCAGGAAGCGATGATCATCGGCCAGATTATCATCGCTTTTCCAGTGGTTGTTGCGTTCACCTTATCCGCAGTCCAAGGCGCTGATCCGCGAGCGCATGAAACCGCGGTAAGCCTCGGCGCAGGCACGGCGCGCGCCGCGCTCACCACGCTTCTGGAAGTTCGATTTGGCGTGATGGCCGCTGTCTTCAATGCCTTTGGACGGGTGTTTTCGGAAATCGGCTGCTCGCTCATGGTCGGCGGTAATATTTTAGGATTGACGCGCAACATTCCCACTGCAATCGCTCTGGAAACGAGCAAAGGCGAATTCGCGCAAGGCATTGCACTGGGTATTGTGCTGATGGCGGTGGCTTTGGGGGTGAATTATGCGCTGGCATTTTTGCAGGGAGAGGGCGGTCTCAAGTGAGCGGCCCGTTGCTGCAAATCGACGGCTTGCGCAAAAACTTCGGTTCCCGGCGCATCCTGGATATCGAGTGCCTTGAACTCCACGCGGGCGAGAGTTATGTGGTGACCGGCGATAACGGCGTCGGGAAAACCACCTTGTTGAGAATTATTGCCGGTTTGGAAAGCGCGCAAGTAACCAACTATCAGTTTGATGGGTGGACAATATCACTGGAAAATTTCCCGCACTGGCTGCGTCGGGAAATCATTTACATGCACCAGCATCCATACCTGTTCAAAACCACGGTGGCAGCGAACATCGGTTACGGATTGAAAGCCAGAAATCTGCCCAAAGTTGAACGCGTGACGCTGGTCAGGGAAGCGATGGAATGGGCGGGAGTTGTCCATCTCAATAATGTGCCGCCGCAGAGACTATCCGGCGGGGAGAAACAGCGGGTGGCTCTCGCCCGTACCAAGGTGCTCAAACCAAAACTTTATTTGCTGGACGAGCCGACCGCCAATCTGGATGCCGAGGCGCGCCGCCAAGCCATAGAGCTGATCCAGCGTTTGTGCCTTGACAACAATTGCATATTGATCGCGTGTCACGACTACGAGCTCATTCATCTTCCACGCATGCGCCGCATGACCTTGTCTGATGGCCAACTTCTACCTCAAGTGGCAACAGCAAGTCTAGAGCGGGCAGTCTAGGCAAAAGAAAAGCCATTGTTCCATAATGGTTTTCGCCCGCGTTCGAGTTGAACATAATGTTGAACCCGTGTTTAAATGACGAAATGGCGTGGCTATTAACAGCGGGCAACTGATAAGCGGGCGTGAAGCTCAGGCTGTGTAAGTCGTCCTGATGGCGGACCTGATGAAAATTTTTGGATTTGCAGGATACTCGGGAAGTGGCAAAACCACGCTGATAGAACAATTGATCCCGCAATTCGTCATGCGAGGCCTCAAGGTATCGCTGATTAAACATGCCCACCACGTTTTCGACATAGACCGCCCTGGAAAGGATTCCTACCGTCACCGCGAAGCCGGCTGCAGTGAAGTGCTAATCACTTCCAGCCAGCGCTGGGTGCTGATGCATGAATTGCGCGGAGAGCAGGAGCGGGGTTTGCAGCACCAGTTAAAACGCTTATCGCCGTGCGATCTTGTGCTGGTCGAGGGATTTAAGAAAGAGCCGATTCCCAAATTGGAAATTCACCGCGCCGCGATGCGCCAGCCTTTGCTGCAACCCGACGACCCCAATATCATTGCAGTTGCGTCTGACGCGCAAATCAAGGTTAAAGTTCCGCTGCTGGACCTGAATGACCCGGAGCAAATTTCGGAATTCATCCTGAGGCATCTGGAGGTAAAATGAACAGGAGAAAGATTGTGGCAGAAACATGGTGAATTTGGTTTATTTTGCCCGATTGCGCGAAGCGCTCGGACTGGATTCGGAGAAAGTGGCGTTACCGCAAGGCGTGGGTGATGTGGCGAGCCTCACCCAATGGTTGCGCGGCCGCGGCAAAGTGTGGGACACGGAGCTTGCGCCCGGCAACAGGGTGCGCGTGGCGGTGAATCTGGAAGTGGCTGAGCAATCCACTTGTATTGCCGACGGCGATGAAGTGGCGTTTTTCCCGCCAGTGACAGGGGGCTAACATGGCAGTGCGTGTTCAAACCGAGGATTTCGATATCACAGTGGAAGTGCTGAAGCTGCGCAGGGGTAATCCAAAAATAGGCGCAGTCGCGTGTTTCATTGGATTAATGCGCGACATTAATGAGAACGTCACGGTTACCGAAATGACCTTGGAGCATTACCCTGCGATGACTGAAAAGGCGCTTACCGAGATCGTTGAACAGGCAAAGCGACGATGGGACATAATGGATGTTTTAGTGGTGCACCGGGTGGGTACGCTCAAACCCATGGACCAAATCGTTCTGGTGGCGGTGGCGGGCTCCCACCGCAGGGTAGCTTTCGCCGCCTGTGAATTCATCATGGATTATTTGAAGACCAGGGCGCCGTTTTGGAAAAAGGAGAAGACCGATAAAGGTGTGCGTTGGGTCGAGGCGCGCGACATCGATGACGATGCCGCACAGCGCTGGCACTGAAGGCGCGACCGATTGAAATACCTCATAATCGAGTTTAATATCTGGCTCACGCGGAATAGCCTGAGGATGAAATCCGAGGAGGCTCTTTGTCATCGCCGGTTTCTTTGACGGATTCCTGACTTTCATAAGGAGAATCAATGAAAGGTATTTATCTGAAGCTTTACGTGCCCGAATTCGATAAGCATCCAGATGGTATAGCGCTGCACCAGTGGTTGATGAATAAAGCAAAGTCTATGGGCATCGAGGGCGGAACAGCTTTCCGCGCCGTTTCCGGCTTCGGCCGGCACGGCGACCTCAGCGTGGACAATGTTTTTGGAGAATCGCCCATGGAGATGGTGTTCATGACGAGCGAGGAACTGGCAGAAAAGTTTCTCGCACTTCTCAAGAAGGAAAAGTTCTCATTGTTCTACATCAAGACACCTGCCGAGTATGGCTGGCTGGGAGATTTGCAGAAATAAACGGCCCCGATACGCAGTCGCCGGAACGAAATGAGTGATCCGAGTACCCACGAAGCCGCGAATACACCCGGACTTAGCCACTCATTAATTAACTACCGATTGGTTTAACAAATTTCTTGCCGCATCGGTGACTTCAGATGCAGTTAAGCCTGCCGGTCCAATTCCGCGTGCGACCAAATCATCCGCCGCCGCGCCGTGCAGGTAGACAGCAAGCAGCATTGCGCTACCAGCGTTCATACCTTGCGCGATCAGCGCCGCAATCATTCCTGTCAGCACATCGCCCATACCTGCGCTGGCCATTCCCGGATTGCCGCTAGAATTGATGTACCAGCTTCCATCCGGCAGCGCGCAAATGCTGCCGGCGCCTTTTAACACAACATGGCAGCGGAAGATCCGCGCCATTTCAAGTGCTGCAGCCAGGCGGTCAAGCTGGATCTCTGCGGTACCTCTCTTGAGCAAACGCCCGGCTTCAGCAGGGTGGGGTGATAGAATGGTTGCGGCGGTGCGCCGCTTCAGCAGCAATTGCGGTCTGTTATCGGCTCCGAGCAGATTGAGCGCATCGGCATCCAGCACTAGTGGCAATTTTGTTTTAAGCGCATCGACAAGAAGATGTTGTGCTTCTTTTGATTGTCCCAATCCCGGTCCAACCGCCAGGCAATTGAGATAATCGAGCTCAAGCAATTCCTTGGGTGAACGCAGCATGAGTTCAGGCTGCAACGGATCTACCAAGGGCGCGTTTTTGGCGAGCAGCGCGACATAAGTTCTGCCTGCGCCCAGTTTCAGCGCTGCGCTGCCTGCCAGCAACGCGGCGCCAACCATGCCCTTTGCACCGCCAAGTATGCCGACATTGCCAAATAATCCTTTGTGGCTATTGCGCGGACGTTGCTTAAGCCGCGGGCAAGAAGCGTGTGAGAGCAGCCATCCTTTAGCAGGCAGGGTAGCCGCAGCATCAATATCAAGGCCGCGCACGTGTATTTTACCGCAACAGTTCACACCTTCCGCAGTGAGCAATCCAGGCTTCAAGGCGATAAAAGTAACTGTATGCGTCGCACGCACCGCAGCGCCTAGAATGCGGCCGGTATCTGCATCAAGCCCGCTGGGCACATCCAGTGCCAGCACCGGAATGCCAAGCCCGTTGATGCGCTCGACAAGCTGTGCGTAACGGCCTTCGAGCCGGCGCTTGAGCCCAATGCCGAACAAACCATCTACTGCCAAGTCCCATTTGCCTGCGGGAATTTTGTTGTGCAAAATGCCGCCGGCTTTTTGCCACAGACGCAAAGCGCGGGTGGCATCGCGCGGCAATTTCTTTGCATCGCCGGCAAACACGACGTCAACCTTGAACCACCATTGTTTAAGGTGACGGGCGAGGACCAAGGCGTCACCACCGTTGTTGCCCGGCCCGGCAAGAATTAGTACGCTGGTGCCGCCTTCACCCAACAGCTCGCGCGCTAGCTCGGCGGCGGCGAGGCCTGCCGCTTCCATCAAGCGCTGCGCAGGCAAAAACTTGGATTCGATTTTCCTGATGTCGCGAGTCAGGTAAACAGGCGCGGGCGTGGTCGCATCTTCCGTCATGGTGATGATAGTTTAGCTGTAAAGCAGTCGGCTGGTTAGGTTATAATTCGGCTTTTAGGAGTCGATCCGCAACTGATGCCCCAACTCCTCAAACTGCGCGGGCGCAGCGCCCTCTCCGAATTCCGTCTCAACAAATTGCTATTTGCCTTGAAAACCACCGTACCCTGGATTGCCGGGGTTCAGGCGGAATATTGGCATTTCACGGCCTTGTCGAGAGAATTAACGGATGCGGAAACCGGTATCCTGAAGCTGATTTTAACCTATGGCCCGGCGGCGCGAGCCGATAATATTACAGGCGAGCTGTTGCTGGTAGTGCCGCGCATTGGCACTGTTTCACCCTGGTCATCCAAAGCCACGGACATCGCCCGCCACTGCGGGCTGGAACCCGTCCAGCGTATCGAGCGGGGTGTTGCTTTTTATTTCGAAAAACGGGATAAGCTCTCTTACGGCGACAAACAAGCTTTGCTGCCGCTGATTCACGACCGGATGACCGAATCGGTGCTGGAGTCTTTCGACGAAGCAGGCAAGCTGTTCCAGCATTTTGCGGCAGCGCCTATGCAGACGGTGGATATGCTGGGCGGCGGCGCGACAGCTCTCAACCGTGCCAACCAGGATATGGGGCTTGCGCTTTCTGATGACGAGATCGCCTATTTACAGGAAAATTTCAGTCGCATCGGGCGTAATCCCACGGATGTTGAGCTGATGATGTTTGCGCAGGTGAATTCCGAACACTGCCGCCACAAGATTTTCAATGCCGATTGGGTGATAGATGGAGTAAAGCAACCGCTTTCACTCTTTTCCATGATTAAGAACACCCATAAGCAGCACCCGCAAGGCACGCTGGTGGCCTATGCTGACAACGCATCGGTGATTGAAGGTGCCCGCATAGAGCGTTTTTGTCCTGCCAATAGCGACGCCGAATACGGCTATGCGGAAAAACAGACGCAAATCCTGATGAAAGTGGAAACACACAATCATCCCACAGCGATTGCGCCTTTTCCCGGGGCGGCCACGGGCTCGGGCGGTGAAATTCGTGATGAAGGCGCGACCGGTCGTGGAGCCAAGCCCAAGGCGGGATTGGCGGGATTTTCGGTTTCCAATCTGAATATCCCCGGCTTCAAACAACCCTGGGAGATGCATCAAGGAGCTGCAGATGGATGTTACGGCGCCCCTTCGCGCATCGCTTCAGCTTTGCAAATCATGTTGGAAGGACCTATAGGTGCGGCCTCATTCAACAATGAATTTGGCCGCCCGAATTTAAGCGGTTATTTCCGCACTTATGAAGAGCTGGTGGCAGGAGAAATGCGCGGCTACCATAAACCCATCATGATCGCCGGCGGAGTGGGCAATATCAGTAGCGAGCAGGTAACAAAAAGCAAAATGACGAATAAGAGCTTGCTGATTCAATTGGGCGGGCCGGGAATGCTGATCGGGCTGGGCGGCGGCGCGGCATCCAGCATGGACACAGGTTCCAATGTTGAAAGCCTGGATTTTGCTTCGGTGCAGCGGAGCAACGCCGAAATGCAGCGCCGCGCTCAGGAAGTGATAGACCGCTGCTGGGCTCTGGGAGAGAGCAATCCCGTTATCTCGATACATGATATAGGCGCCGGTGGATTGTCCAATGCGCTGCCTGAGCTGGTGCACGGCTCAAACTGCGGCGGACGAATCAGCTTGCGGGAAATACCCAGCGAAGAGCCCGGCATGTCCCCGTTGCAAGTGTGGTGCAACGAAGCGCAGGAGCGCTACGTGCTGGCAGTGAATGCTGATAACTTTGCCTTGTTCAGGAAAATCTGCGAGCGCGAGCGCTGCCCATTCGCGGTGATCGGCGAGGCGACTGCCAAGCAGCAGCTGCGCGTAGAAGACAGCGTGTTCAACAACCGGCCTGTGGATATGGAATTGGATGTGTTGCTTGGCAAGCCGCCGAAGATGACTCGCCACGTTTCACATGTTGCGAGAGCATCGCCTTCATTCGCTGTAAACGATATTGATTTACTGGATGCGGTAAGTCGTGTGCTGCGCTTGCCTGCGGTGGCGGACAAAACTTTCCTTATCAGCATCGGCGACCGCACTGTGGGCGGGTTAAGCTCGCGCGACCAGATGGTTGGACCCTGGCAAATTCCAGTGGCAGATGTTGCAGCAACCTTGATGGGTTACAAAACGGTGAGAGGAGAAGCTTTTGCCATGGGCGAACGCACGCCTCTGGCAGTGATTGATCCCAAAGCTTCGGCGCGCATGGCGGTAGCTGAAGCGCTAACCAATATAGCAGCTGCGCCGATTGCAAGCCTTGGCGAGGTGAAGCTTTCCTGCAACTGGATGGCGGCGGCGGGACATCCGGGAGAAGATGCGGCGTTGTTTGATGCGGTGCATGCCGTGGCGATGGAATTGTGTCCGCAGCTGGGAGTAAGCATCCCTGTGGGCAAGGATTCATTGTCAATGAAGACGGTGTGGGAAGACCGCGGAAAAAGGAAAGAGGTTACCGCGCCGCTCTCGTTGATTGTATCGGCGTTTGCTCCGGTTCCGGACGTGAGCAAAACCCTGACGCCGCAATTGCGCACCGACAGTGGAGAGACCGAACTGATCCTGATTGATCTAGGCAACGGCAAAAACCGTCTGGGTGGTTCGGCGCTGGCGCAGGTTTACAAGCAAACCGGGAATGAAGCGCCTGACGTGGACGACCCGCAGCGGCTCAAGGCGTTTTTCAGTGTGATGCAAAAGCTTAATCGGGAAAACAAGCTTCTTGCTTACCACGACCGCTCGGATGGCGGGCTGCTGGTCACGCTTTGCGAAATGGCATTTGCCGGGCATGTGGGCATCACAGCGAATCTCGATGAGCTTTGCTATGACCCGCTGTGCCATGACGTGGATGGGCAGGAACGGCAGCCCGAACTTTTATTAGCAGGCAGATACCAGGAGCGCATTTTGCAGGTGCTGTTTAATGAGGAATTGGGCGCGGTGGTGCAAATCCGGGCCGCCGACCGCAAGCCGGTAATGCAAGCCTTCTCTGAAGCAGGCCTTTCCGTGCATCTCCTCGGAAGCCTGAACCAAAGCGATGAGCTGCGCTTGGTGCGCAACGCCAAGGTGATTTTTTCCGAAACAAGGGTGAAACTGCAACGCATGTGGTCGGAGACTACTTACCACATGCAGCGGATGCGCGATAACACGGAAGCCGCACAACAGGAATATGACCGCATACTGGATGGCGCTGATCCCGGCTTGCATGCGCAGCTTACTTTCGACATCGCCCAGGATATCGCTGCGCCTTACATTGCAGCGGGCAAACGCCCGCGCATCGCCATCCTGCGCGAGCAAGGGGTGAACGGCCAGATTGAAATGGCGGCTGCATACGACCGCGCCGGGTTTTCGGCAGTGGACGTGCATATGAGCGATATCATGGAAGGGCGCGTCTCGCTCAAAGATTTCAAAGGTTTTGCCGCGTGCGGCGGATTTTCATATGGCGATGTGCTGGGTGCGGGAGAAGGGTGGGCCAAGTCCATATTGTTTAATCCACGTGCACGCGATGAGTTCGCTGCGTTCTTCAAGCGCCAGGATAGTTTTGCTTTAGGAGTATGCAACGGATGCCAGATGATGAGCAACCTGCGGGAGCTGATTCCAGGCTCCGAACATTGGCCGCATTTTGTGCGCAATCGCTCCGAGCAGTTTGAGGCGCGCTTGGTGATGGCTCGGGTCGAAAACAGCCCATCTATATTTTTTGCGGATATGGCGGGAAGCCGCATGCCCATCGTGGTGGCACACGGCGAGGGTTATGCTGAATTTTCAGATGCGAAGCAATTGCAGGCAGCGCAGCCTTTGGTTGCACTGCGCTTCGTGGACAATCGCGGCGAGCCTACGGAAATTTATCCTTACAATCCCAACGGCTCGCCTTCGGGAATCACCGGACTAACCACCCGTGACGGGCGTTTTACCATCCTCATGCCGCATCCCGAGAGGGTATTCCGCAGCGTGCAGCACTCCTGGCATCCGCGCGAATGGGGCGAGGACGCCCCATGGTTGCGCGTCTTCAGGAATGCGCGGAAATGGGCGGCTTAGCCTAGTTCGCCCAGTGACGCGTGGATTATTTGTTGTAGTTCAGATCTGTTCTTACAGAAAGTGTCTGGTGCCTATTTCCGGAAACGGCCCAGTAATGGAGGAAGTGCCAAAAAAGGGTTGAAATTCGCAGAAAACAGGCACATTCTTGTTGCCGTGAAAGAACTATGGCGGACAATGGCACAAACCCATTGCGCAAACCCGACCTGGGCCGTCAGTTTCTAGGTGGTAAGCTGGTTAGGAGGAAACTGAATGTTGATGCTCGCCGTACGCTTGATCACCCATCAGGTTTTGTTTGGTGGTCCAGCGGTAGTAAACCTAATGAGGGCGGGCGCTACTAGTTTGTGATGCGTTGGCGGTTGTGGTTTTCATTCCTGGCATGCCAGGAGCAATGGAATAAATTTAATCAAGAGGAGGAGTTCATGTACTATCAGAGTTACAATCCGATGGGGAATGTGTTTCTCTCCACTCTCGTTGCAGCGATCCCAATCGTCGTCCTGTTGTACTTTATTGCTTTGCATCCGAATCGTGACCGGGACGGGGTGAGGCATCTCGGCATCTCAGCTCCGTATGCGGCATTGTATGGCGTTATCGCCGCCTTTCTCGTTTCCTGCCTGGCATTCAAGATGCCTGTTGCCGCCGCCGCATCGGCCTTTGCATTGGGATCCCTGTCAGGGTTCCTCGGCATCATCTGGATCGTTTTGGCCGCCATGCTTCTCTACACCATGACGGTCGTCACGGGCAAGTTCGAGATCGTGAAAGAATCCATAGTTCATATCTCATTCGACCGTCGTCTCCAGTGTGTGCTGATCGCTTTTTCATTCGGCGCCATCATCGAGGGAACGTCGGGCTTTGGCACGCCGGTCGCAATCGCCGGCGCAGTCATGGTGGGGCTGGGATTCAGACCCTTCCAGTCCGCTGTGTTGAATCTCCTTGCCAACACCGCCCCGGTCGCGTGGGGTGCGATCGGTACACCGATCGTCACGCTGGCGTTCGTTAGCGGCTTGGACCAAGTTACGCTTTCCGCCATGGCAGGTCATCAGCTTCCATGGGTGTCGATCATGGTCCCGTTTTGGCTGGTCGCCGTGTTCGTGAAAATGGAGGGGGGCACTTGGAAGGAGGTGTTCGAGGTGTGGCCGGCCACGCTGTGCGCGGGCGGAACCTTCGCGCTCATGCAATATCTCGCCTCGGGGACGAATGAATTCCACCTGATGACCGACGTGGTGTCAGGCGTTTTCTCCGTTATCTGCACCGCCTTGTTTCTGCGTTTCGTATGGCACCCCAAGACCCGCTTCCTGTTGAAATCGGAGCGCGAAGCGCTGGCAAAGGCAGGGAAGTCCACTGCAACGGCCACCACCGACAGCACCATGTGGAAGTACCCATACAGTGTCGGCGAAACGATACACGCCTGGATGCCATGGGTGATCCTGATCATCTCCTGCGCGGTGTGGGGCATGCCGGAATGGAAGAAATACCTGAATCTTTTATTCTCGGGGATTACGTTCAAGACGACTCTCCTCGGCTCGACGTTTTCGGGCACGCTTTCCTTGCCGGCGTGGGATATGCCTGCATTGCACAACTTGGTACAGCGCACGCCGCCCGTCGTCCTTCCCGGCGCAAAGCCAGAGGCGGCGCGCTTTATCATCAACTGGCTGTCGGCTGCAGGGACCGGTGTATTCGTCGCTGCAATCTTGTCGGGTTTGGTCCTCAAAATGAGCGTGACTCAGTGGAAAGACGCAATTGTTCGCACAGGACACCGCATGAAGATCCCGGTTGTGGTCATTGCGCTGGTGCTGGGACTCGGATTCCTGACCCGTTACGCCGGCACGGATGCAGTCTTGGGCCTGGCGTTCACCGGCGCAGGATACATGTATCCATTTTTCGCTGCTTACCTGGGTTGGCTGGGTGTCTTCCTTACCGGCTCCGACACGGCGTCCAACGCTCTCTTCGGCAGCCTGCAGCGAATTACCGCGCAGCAGCTGCATCTGAACGAGATTCTGATCGTGGCGACCAACTCGACGGGTGGAGTGATGGGCAAGATGATTGATGCGCAGTCCATCATGGTCGCGTGCGCCGCTTGTTACGATGATCCGAAGGAGCGTTCGCATGCGCTGGGACCCATATTCCGCAAGGTGTTCTGGTACTCGATCGCTGGAGCCGGGGTAATCGGTTTAATCGCGCTCCTGCAGGCCTATGTCTTTACGGGGGCGATCCCAATACCACCCTTGGCTAAGTGAAACCTGGGCACGGGCTACCACGGCACGCTCCATCCGTCAGTACTTTGCGGTCAACGCTCGATCTTATCGTGGGACTCGTCATTGCAGATCGCTTCGCCCTCGATCACGCGCCCTCCAGGCGGGTACTCGCTCATCTCTCTACGTAGTTCACGCGTTTGCCACCACAGGTAGCCCCAAACCAGCAACCCGACTGTGACCAATATTGCAAACACCAGCAATGAAAACATGAAAGCTGCGACAAGCAGCAAAGCAGCTGACGCAAACGTCAGTATCTTATCCGGCAAGCCGGGCGCATTAGTACTAAAGCGCGCGTCACTCCCGGCAACTGTGGGCCGCTTCTTGTCTGTTTGCATCAAAATCCTCGTTGCAGCTGCCTGCGCAAATTCGGTGTAATGGGCATTCTAAGGTTTTGACTGGTACCTGGATAGTTTCGTTCGGTAATGTAAACCTTGATTCGTATTTTTCGCGATGCCTATCAATCCACTATCCCTACGCGACAGATGTAGCCCTCTTGAAAATACTCAGCGTTGGCTATCGACTCTAAGCAGACGTTTACGCAACTTTCGCGTTTGATGTCGCTTAATCACCACCAAAGTCATATTCTTTCCTGTAATAGTTATACCAATCCCGGGTTTGCTGGTCTGCAGACAATTGCTCCGACAGAAACTTGAGCTCTGCTAGCGCTTTGTCCGCGCGTGAAGCGTTCAGGTAAAGATCCAACAGCCGCCATCGGTACGCAAGCTCGTTCGGCGCGAGAGCTGCCGCCTTTTCATACAGGGCTATCGACTTCGTGAGCCAGTTCATCTCGAACAAATAAAGGTCGCCAAGGGCGGCATAGCCTGCGGCATTGTTCGGTGCTTCACGAATTTTACCTTCGCGCGCCTGTACCTCTGCAGCCAGTGAAAAAGGATATTCGGGCAAAGCGGGTGTGTGTGCATGATCGCCGTAGATCGCACGCTCCGTATTGGGCGCGTTCAGTGCGCGCAAGGTGCCAAGAAACGGATTGTCCGAGTACTTAACGTAAAAATTGACGTTGTCCTCGAAACGGTGAAAGTAAGTCCATGCCTTGGCTTCATCCACGTACCACAGATTATCGGTACCGCGGCGGAGCACGATAGGAAGATTCGAGTGATCCGGTTGTGGGACCATGAGGCCCAGATTCTGGACAAAGATCAACCGGTAGGGAGAAGCGGCCTGGAAAAATTCGAAAATTCTTTTTTGCTGCGCTTCGTCGCGCGGCACCACGGCACGGAAAATCCGGCTGCCCTCTGTAAGTAGCGGAAGCCGCGGATCACCGATTCCCGCAGTGAGCGACGACAGGTAGCGCTGTGCCGATATATTGGCATCCTGCGACGGCGAAAATTCATTCAAGTTTGCGTCCGGCAGGCGACGAATCGCGCGCTGGTAGTCGGCCAGCGTTTTGCTGTACCCATGTATGAGCGCTCCCCCTCCACCAGAAAGAAATTCATTGCTGAGCCATTTGGGCTGCGATAGCGGGTCTATTTCACTCTTTGAGCCCATGCCGCGCAGATTGGTAGTAATGATGAGTTCGGAAATGAAATCCTGTGGCACCTCGGAAAGCATGTAAGTTCTTGCCGCCTCCTCGAGGCGGTGGCAGTATGCGTCGGGGATGTCGCCTTCAAGGCTGTAGGAAACCTCGATCTTCAGCAGATTTTCCTTGGCGCTGTACAGGTAGAGGATGCCCCGACCGTTGCGCCGTGCCCCTATTTGCAGTTGCGTAAAAAGCTCAGTTGCAGTTTCCTCGATGGTCTTCGATGGCGGCAGTGAGGTTAGCAACACCAGTGCGTTTTCGATGCCCGATTTTTTCTCGGCAAGCTTGAGGCTCATTTTAAAGGCAAGGTCGTAATCGTGCTGCCCTGTTTCGTTGATCAGCACATACTCGGGACGATGCGGCTCGCGTTGGTGCCACCAGGCGAACCAACCGCCGGCGATGACCACCAAAGCGACGCATGCGGCAATCAGCGCGCTTTGCCGTCTAGAAGTTGCCGAAAACTTCGCTCTTTTTTCCGTCATTGGAATAATTTACGAGAAACGGCTCCGTGGAGCTTGGGTTGAGACCGTATATGGAGCGGTCACGCCCCTGGTTCTTCAGTACAACCACCGGCGTTTCGTGTGCGCTGAACAGGCGAAATATACCTGCCGCGTGCTGCTGGGTATCGTTCAGCACGACGAACGGATATTCGCTTTCCGCGGGAGAGTACAGCCCCAGCACCAGACGGTTTCTTCCAGCGCTATCGTAGAAGAAGAGCGCGGGACCTCCGTCCCCCGACATCGCTAGTTCTGCGCGCAGTTTGCCGCCTGCGTCGATCAGCTGGATCCTGTCCGCAGAGACTATGTGCTGCTCAAGCGTAGAAGCTACCAATCTTGGCGGCGGCAAAGCGCTGCCGCGGTCCAAATGTCCCAGGACATAAGCGCCCAAAAGTCCCCCGAAAAACCCGGCCAGCATCCCTGCAAGATAAGTATTTTTCATGGTATATAAGCCCTTCAAGTAACAGTAGTGGTTCGTTGATGCAGTGATAGAACGATACAGTAATCCCGCACCTAGTCTTGAATCCCAGTTGTCAGCGGTTGCCACATGATGGCTATTGATCTCTACCTGGGTTACGTCAACTTAGCTCAGTTTGCAAATTTGGTCCAATCACAGCAGTATATTGCCCAACCTTGTTTGGATGCAGTTCAGAAGAATGAATAAATCCCCAATCTGGCGTGCTGTGGTTTGGCTTGCACTGTTTTGCTTTAATCCCGTACATGCCGCAACCACAGCTGGTGTAATCGAGCTCGTCGAAGGCGATGTCAAAATCACCCGCGGCAGCAATGTGGATTTGGTGCCTATTGTCGGCGATTCGCTTGAGGAAGGCGATACCATCGCAACCGGCGCCGAAGGCGAACTTCAAGTCGGCATGCAGGATGGCGGCTTCATCGCGGTGCGCCCCAATACCAGCATGAAAATCGAAGCCTACCGCGCCGAGGGCGATGCCAACGACAAAAGCATCCTGTCGCTGTTTAAGGGTACTTTCCGCTCGATTACAGGCTGGATCGGCAAATATTCGCGCAAGAACTACCAAATCAAGACGCCCACCGCAACCATCGGCATCCGCGGCACCGACCATGAGCCACTCTACATCCCTGAAAATGCCATCCGGCCGGAAGGCGAGCCAGGCTTGTACGAAAAAGTGAACGAAGGAGAAAGTTTCATTCAGAACAAGCAAGGCAAAATTTTCGTCAAACCCAACCAGGCGGGCTTTGTGCCCTATCACGGCCGCACCGCGCCAAGATTGCTGGCACATATACCGGACTTTTTCCGCGCCACTCACAATGAGCAGCACATCGTGCAGAGGCGCGAGGTCCTGAAGCAGCAAATTGAGCAACGCCGTTTGGATCGCCGCAAGTCTATTCAGCAAAAGCGCGCAGAACAGCGCAAAAAAACGATAGGCGAAAAATCGCAGCACCAGAAGCAAATGCGCAATGAACATTTAAAGGAGAAACAGCACGGCAGCCGCGCTGCCAAAGAACGGTAGAAAAGCAGTTGGACGGAAAAAAGCATCGGAAATCTGAGCCAGGGACAGCGCAATGGCGGGCAATGATTGTTGCCAAAGCATCTGGGGGAGCTTGGACTCAATATCGGTTACCGACTCAAAGCAGTCATTGCCGCAGACTGGAACTCTCGCAGGAACCTTACCGTGGGTCCCTGAAATTATTGCCTCGCAACCCGCGTGTGTAGGGGAGTACCGCACCAGCCGGTTGCTCGCAGATCACTACTCTACCCGCAGCCAGATTTGAGTTTGCCCGAACAGGGGAACCCACACATAGCCGTGCACCTTGAGTTTCCTGCCGTCCTCCTCCAAAACCAGTTTGCATTGGTAGATTTCCCCGGTGTCCGGATTGAGGATGCGGCCCGTGTATTCATTTCCCTGTTTTTGCCGGCCCCATAGGATGGTCATACCCAGCAGCGGCTGGTTTTTATTTGCGCCTTCGCATTTTTCGCATCGTGGATTGGGGTCATCGCCTGGTTGGAAAAATATTTTCTCGAATTTTCCCTCAATTCGGCCTCCAGTTTCGGCTATCCGCAGCAACGCATTGGGCTGTCCGGTGCGCTCGTCAACGATTTTCCACACGCCGGCTGGGCTCTGGCCGGAGCTTGCCGGCAAGCACGCAAGCAGTGCCAATCCGAATGCAGCGCGTGCCATGATCGAAACTTGCTCATGCGCATGGATTATCTTCACCAGAATCTCAAGCCGAATTTAAATAAAGGCAATTTCAAAAACTGGGGTTATCCTACTGCAAAAATCAAGGCAGTATTCAAAACGCATCAAATATTCCTGCTGCGCCCATGCCGGTACACATGGTGATTATGCTGTACTTCTTAATTATGGCTGCGCAACCCGTTGAAGCAACCCATATCACGGTGCGCGGCCGTGCGAGACAATAGCGCTGCTCTCGTCAGTCTTGCTGTTTTTTGGCAGAACTGTCCGGTGTTGGGGCAATTGACGTCTGCAATCCCCGGATCTTTTGTTCCGGCTGCTTGCGTATAACAAAAGGATGTGGATGTCTCCGATGCCTGCGGATCGCACGATTTCGTCTTTGTTGTTTTTTGCCCATGATGACCCCATGCAAAAAATAGAGTTAAGAGAATACTCCAGGTTCGAATCGCTGTTTTGATCTAGGTCAAGAGCCGTTGATTGCCCGATGCTGATGTGTAAAGCAACCTGGCTTTCGCCCCTCGCAATATGTGAGTGAAATATCTGACCAATTGAGCTTCCAAATGTGCAGTAGTTCAGACCCGATTGCCGGTTTGCGTGGGAAGTTCGGTGTCCGCCGACTAACCAAAGCGACCATTGCAGCTGACTGTTAATCCGGGTTCTTGTATCGAGTTCAGATCAGGATCCACTTAATTTCAGTTTCTGCGCCATCATGACGTTAAAATTTCTCGAGTAATTCTAATCGAGGCGGCAAGCGAACCCAGCCCATTGACGAAAAAAACCCGCCCTGAAAGCAGGGCGGGTTTTGGATTAAAAGCAGGCTTAAATTACCTGCATGCAGCAGGACGATATCTTGTCGCAATTGTGGCAGCTGCGTCTGAACAAATCCAGTTCTTGCCACCATCCAAAGTCTTCAAGAACAAAGTCTTGCCTTGAACCAAGGTGTTAACCCCGGTGGCTTTCATGGTCGCCGTCAGCGTCAACGGGCCGGAGATACCAGCTCCCACAGTGATGCCAATGCCCGCCACGTATTTGCCGACGGTATTGCCCATCACTGAAGATGACGCCAGAGGCCATACGCCCTTGTCGGCATAAAACTCGGCCATCGCGGTTTTGCCGCCGGACAGCAATTCCACCGCTTCAGTTACTTGCGCGCGTGCTGTGTAGTCTTGATAAGCCGGAATCGCCACCGCGGCCAAAATACCAATAATGGCCACCACGATCATTAACTCAATCAAGGTAAAGCCTTTTTGTAAAAGTTTCATGTGCATAGCTCCTAAAAAATATATTTAATACAAAATTTTGTACTGCAAGCATATAGAAAGCAAATTGCATGCCATTGTCTTATGATAAATAATCATTAAAATCATGAAGATAAAATGTAATAAATTACCTAAACATACAAAGATGCTGTTTTCTGTCCGATTCATCCAAAATTGGTTCACGAAATTCTTCGCTGTCACGTTACGGCCATTTCACCGTTGTTAAGAAACCCAGTGAGGCTCGAACTTCTCTGGATATGCGATTAATATGACTTCCTCACATTCTGCTTCTGGCCGGAAGCGGTCATTACCGCTGACTCTTAAACCTGATTCTTAGGTTGAGCCCTGATCGACAAGGTAGCCAGTATCAAAACTGGATTCCGCTTCGTGCTCGTTTAATCTGCTCAACTAGCTAACAGTGAGCAATTAAAACGGGTCCCGGCGTTCTTGCCACTCAACCCTGCGTTGGAGTAGCCTATATCCCGTATCCGTAGTCCTACGTGTAGCGATTTGCCAGAGGGTACTGGCACAGACAGCTAAACGACCAAGCGACAAACTGGATCAGCATAACGTTCAGTAGGAGCACATACATGCAGACACGCAGACAGCAGGACAGGCGCAAGGTGATACAGCGGGGCGTGACCGGGTATGACCGCCGTAAACGCGAACGCCGTCGCGCGTCGCTGGACGATGCCAGTACGTCTGCAGCAAGGGCGCAGATGGGATCCTCAGAACCGCAAGTAGACGACCTGGACTTTACTAAAGTAAATCGAGAATAAGAGCGAAACAATCCAGCTGGTTGTTAATTCGCGTCCTTGGCCCGTGTTCTACCTGAGGAGTCCGGATACGGACGTTCCTGGAATCTGGCGCAGCGTGGTAGGATTTATTCAGGGTTAAATTTCTTTTGGGGCGAAACCAGCACCTTTCTCGCCCAGGTTAAAATTATCTGTCAACCTGGTTCAAAATGCCGGTCATGCAACTCTACCGGCTAAGCTACCCCGGAATTATGCTTCTGATGCTATTAGCGTCAGCGTAGCTGTTAGCATTGCGACACCGACGCCGGCGAGTACAGCCACAAGCAATATGTGGAGCACCCACAGGGCAATAAACTCATCTGGTCTATCCCACATGATTCACCTCCTACGATGCAGATTCCCTGCGTGCCTGTAACATGAGCAGCAGCCATTACCCGCACCGTTTGTTGACACATCTCCATCGTCTTGTTCATCCTGTTTTTCATTTAACTGCGTCCAGCGTCGTTCGTCTGCGCCCGCTGAGCTTTATTTATTGATAATGTTTCCTAAAGATAAATAGAGCAATTTGCATGCTAGTTTGCTGTGATGAAAAACCTTTATGTTGAATAAGGTATGTGCCTATGATCGTAAGATTGGGATAAAACCGGCGATAATAGTCACATGTAGGCGCGTTATGCGCTTCCCTGAAAGTGTGACAAAAACACGCAGAGCCCGGCGGGTCTTTGCGAGAATCAGCGCGTAAGGGTGGTCCTAGCAGTTTGACGAAAACCCGCCCTGAAAACGGGCGTGTTTTAGATTAAAGCACGCTTATATTACCTGCACGTAGCTGTATGACTTCTGGAAATAGCCGGTTCCAGACTATTAAAGAGACTTTAGAATAAACCCGATCAGACCTGTTCTGTCAGATAAAGTCCGGGCTATTACAGATTATTCGATTTTGGCTTTGGCTCGCAGGTCGGCCAAATATTTATCGAACTGTTGCTGCTGGAAGCGTTGCTGCAGTTTGGCCTTTACCTCGTCGTACTGCGGCACTTTAACGGGTCGCACGTCCTCGAGCCTTATGATGTGCCAGCCGAACTGGGTTTCCACAGGAGCCTGGGTGTACTGGCCTTTCTTGAGTTTGACAAGCGCATCTCCAAAAGGCTTTACATAACTTGACGGCAGGTTCCAGCCCAAATCTCCACCCTTGCTTGCGCTGCCCGGATCCTTGGATTTATCAGTTGCAAGTTTCTCGAATTTTGCGCCTTTTTTCAGTTGCGCAATAATATCTTTCGCATCTGCTTCCTTATCTACCAGGATATGGCGTGCGTGGTATTCTTGCTTGTTTTCCAATTCCGATTTGATTTTATCGTATTCAGCTTTCAGCATATCTTCGCTTACCGGGTGGGTTTTTATAAAGTCCTGCAGGAATGCCTGCAACAGAAAATTCTCGCGTACAAAATCCGCTTGCGTGGCCATACCAGGGCTCTTGTCAAAACCACTCTTGACCATTTCTTGATACAGCACTTCGCGGGTAATTAAATCTTCACGCAGTTTTTTCCGCAGATCTTCGGAATCCTTGTCCCCCTGCGCGATGCGCTCCTTTAACAGTACATCGAGTTGGGATTGCGGAATAGGTTTGCCATTGACTGTCGCGACAACCCCCGGAGTCAGAGGCGCGGCTTTCGGCGCTTCCTGGGCATAACTAGCAGAATAAATTACCAAGCTGAAAGCCACCGAAACCAGTAGTATTGAAGTTTTGAAGCTCATCATAAAATCCTTTGTAGGTGATTGAGTTAAAATTCTTCGGGGGTATAGGCTTTGATACTGAGTGCGTGAATTTCCTTGTGCATCATACCGGATAACGCGGCATACACCATGCGATGGCGAGCCAGGTTGGTTTTTCCGTGAAATTGCCGTGAAACAATGGTCATTTGATAATGTCCACCATTTTTGGCGCCCTCATGTCCCGCATGCCTGCTGCTCTCATCCACGATTTCTAGTCTTTCAGGTGCGAGAGAGTCAAGCTGCCGCCGTATCTTTTCTACAATGCTCATGCCCTTAACCGAGCCACAGTATATAGGGAAAATCGGCGAATCACTATGTAGGGAAGACTTTTTTGAAAGGTTTGACGGTGATCTTGCCATAAACGCCGCCAGTGACATAGGGGTCGGAATCAGCCCAGGTTTGCGCTGCTTCCAGAGATGGGAAGTCTGCGACGATCAAGCTGCCGCTGAAGCCGGCGGGACCGGGATCGGGGCTGTCAATTATGGGGAACGGTCCGGCAAGGATCAAGCGGCCCGCCTGCTGCAGTTCGGTCAGTCTTGCCAGATGCGCGGGGCGCGTGACCTGCCTTTTAGGCAGGCTGCCTGGAGCATCATCACCGATGATGACGTAGAACATTATTCGATTTCCTTGTCTTCAATATATTTTGCTAGCATCAGCCCCTGGAGCAGTACAAACACCAGCATCAGCCCGATGCTGCCGAAGAGCTTGAAGTTCACCCAGTTCTCGGTTGAGAAATGGTATGCGACGTAAATATTGGCACCACCCATCAGCGCCAGGAAAAGCACCCAGCTTAAGTTAAGTTTGCGCCAGACCGCATCGGGCACGGTAATCTGGCTTTGCATCATTGCGCGGATTAAATTTTTACCGAAAACGATATCTGCGAAAAACAACACAACACCGAACAGCCAATATAAAACGGTGGGCTTCCACTTGATGAAAGTTTCATCGTGCAATAACAGCGTAGCACCGCCGAATACAACGATAATCCCCAAACTCGCCCAAAGCATCGGATCCACCTTGCCATGTTTTGTCCACACCCAGCCGACCTGGCAAAATGTTGCTGCAATCGCAACTGCTGTGGCGATGTAGATCCCCTGGAACTTGAAAGCGACAAAAAACAGGATGACGGGAAAGAGGTCGAAAAGTAACTTCATCGGTTACAAAGCAAGCTAGGAAACGCGCTCAATTATGACGCTTTGATTGCGCCTTGTCTATTTGCGCGGTGCTTGCGTTGGGCGGAGCCCAGCAATTCGGAAGTTTATTTTTTCTCAAACTTTAAAGACGCTGAATTGATGCAATAACGCAAGCCGGTCGGTTGTGGGCCATCGGGGAACACGTGGCCGAGATGCGCGTCGCAGGCACTGCACAGCACTTCAGTGCGGCGCATGAAAAGGCTGTTGTCATTTTCAGTTTTGACATTTTCAGATTGCAGTGGAGCCCAAAAGCTCGGCCAGCCGGTGCCGGAATCGAACTTGGTGCCTGAGCTGAACAGTTCCTTGCCGCAGCAGGTACAGCGGTAAACGCCTTTTTCCTTGCAATCCCAGTATTCTCCGGTGAAGGCGGGCTCAGTTCCTTTTTTGCGGGTCACGTGATATTGCATGGGAGTAAGCTCACGCTTCCATTCCTGCTCGGATTTGACAGTTTTGTCTGCCATAGTGTTGTCCTCTCGTAAAGTGTTGCTTAGTCGTCTCCCGGGTATCAACCTTACGGCTTCATGGTTAAGCGGTCATCAGCTCGCGCAAAACGTAGGGCAATATCCCCCCGTGCCTGTAGTAGTCTACCTCAATCGGCGTGTCGATGCGCAGCAGTACTTTTACTTCCTGCTTGCTGCCATCTTTACGCTTGATTACCAGCGTCACGTCCTGCTGCGGCTTGATTTCACCTTCAATGCCCAGGATGTCGAATTCCTCGTCGCCTTTTATACCCAAAGACTGCGCGCTGTCATTGCCTTTGAACTGGCAGGGGAGCACACCCATGCCGACCAAATTGGAGCGGTGAATGCGCTCGAAGCTGCGAGTGATGACCGCTTTGACTCCGAGCAATTGGGTGCCTTTGGCGGCCCAGTCGCGGGAAGAGCCGCTGCCGTATTCCTCTCCGCCAAACACTACGGTCGGCGTGCCTTGTGCGATGTATTTCATGGCCGCGTCGTAAATGCTCATCTGTTCGCCTGATGGTTGGAACAATGTAATGCCGCCTTCCACCCGGGTACCGTCCGCTTTCGGCGGATTCATCAGGTTCTTGATGCGCACGTTGGCGAAGGTGCCGCGCATCATAACGTCGTGATTGCCGCGGCGCGCGCCATAGCTATTGAAGTCTGCTTTGATGACGCCATTTCCAATAAGGTATTTTCCCGCAGGCGAAGTGTCCTTGATCGACCCGGCCGGGCTGATATGGTCCGTAGTTATTGAATCGCCGAAAATGCCGAGCGATCTAGCGCTGCGGATGTTTCCGGTGAGGCCGGGCTGCATGCCAAAACCGGCAAAAAACGGCGGCTCGGCGATGTAAGTGGATTTCGGCCAGTCATACACTTGCCCGGATGCCGGGGGCACGTTGTTCCAAAGTTGATGGTCCTTGGCAAAATTGTTGTAAAGGCGCCGGAAAGTCGTTGGATCGGTTGCGAATTTCATCACTGCGTGTATTTCACTGCTCGAAGGCCAGATATCCTTGAGGTAAACCGGTTTGCCATCCTTGCCTGATCCCAGCGGTTCAAGCTCAAGATTTTTAAGTACCGTGCCGGCGATGGCGAACGCGACAACCAGCGGCGGGCTCATCAGGAAGTTTGCCTTGAGGTTGGCATGAATACGCGCTTCGAAATTGCGATTGCCTGAAAGCACTGCAGCGCAGATAAGGTCATTTTGGGTTATGGTTTCTTCAAGGTGTGGATCGAGTGGGCCGGCATTGCCGATGCAAGTGGTACACCCGTAGGCGGCAACCGTGAAACCGAGTTGCTCCAGATAGGGCAAAAGTCCTGCTTTCTGGAGGTAATCGGTTACCACGCGCGAGCCGGGAGCAAGCGAGGTCTTGATGTGCTTCCTCACTGACAGGCCTTTTTCCACAGCTTTTTTCGCCAGCAAGCCGGCGGCAAGCAGAACACCCGGGTTGGAGGTGTTTGTGCAGGACGTTATCGCAGCGATCAGCACGTCGCCATTGCCGATGTTGACTTGATTCTTTGGCGCGTCTTCGGCAGAACCGTAAACCGGATTGGGAGTCGGGTGGTCATCCTTCATCTCCACTTCACTGGCCGAGGACGCTTCACCTTTCTGGCTGCCGCCCCCCATCAACGGCTCTGTCGCGCCACTGGCTAATACACCGAGTTTTGTCACAAAACGCCGGTGCAATTCTTCAGCAGGTTTGTTGTAACCGTTGTCGGCCACGGATTTGGAGAAAAGCTCGGTAAACTTGGTCTTGAGATCGCCAAGTTCGATGCGGTCCTGCGGGCGCTTGGGCCCGGCAAGCGAAGGCTTGATTGAAGCAAGATCAAGCTCAAGCAGTTTGCTGTAGTCGATTTGACCGGCTCTGGGAATTCCGTACAGCCCCTGCGCCTTGAAATAGGAGCGGAAAGCGTCTATTTCTTCCGTGGTGCGGCCGGAACTCTTGAAGTATTCAATCGTTGCATCGTCCACCGGGAAGAAACCCATGGTGGCGCCGTATTCCGGCGCCATGTTGGCGATGGTTGCGCGGTCAGGCACGGCCAGCGAGGCAGCGCCTTCGCCGAAGAACTCAACGAATTTGCCCACTACTTTTTCCTTGCGCAGCATTTCGGTGATGGTGAGCACGAGATCGGTCGCTGTGACGCCTTCGCGCAGTTTGCCAGTAAGGTTCACGCCCACCACATCCGGGGTAAGGAAATACACCGGTTGTCCCAGCATGCCGGCTTCCGCTTCAATACCGCCCACGCCCCAGCCGACTACACCTATGCCGTTGATCATCGTGGTATGGGAATCGGTGCCGACCAGTGTGTCGGGATAATAAATATTGTTTTTCTGATGCACCCCGCGCGCAAGATACTCGAGATTGACCTGGTGCACGATACCGATACCGGGCGGCACCACTTTAAAGGTGTCAAACGCCTGCATGCCCCACTTCATGAATTTGTAGCGCTCAGCATTGCGCCGGAACTCGAGTTTCATATTCAGGTCGAGCGCGTCCTTGGTGCCGTAATGGTCAACCTGCACCGAGTGATCCACAACCAGATCCACCGGCACCAGTGGCTCGATGACTTTGGGATTCTTGCCCATTTTGTTTGCGATGCCGCGCATCGCAGCGAGGTCGGCAAGCAGCGGCACGCCGGTAAAATCCTGCAAAATGATGCGCGCCACGATAAAAGGGATTTCGGCAACGCGCGGCGCATTTGGCTGCCAGTTGGCGAGTTGCCTTACGTGCTCTTCAGTGACTTTCTTGCCGTCATAATTGCGGAGCACTGATTCCAGCACGATCCGGATTGAAACCGGAAGGCGGGAGATATTTCCTACTGCGGCTTGTCCCAGGAAGGGTAGGGAATAGAATTTACCGGCTTTGCCGGATTCCATCTTGAACTCCTGGAGAGTGCCGAACAAATTTTGCATGTTTGCCCTTAATTTACGAACATATCAACAAATTCGTTGACCGGAGTGGCTTCCAGCTTCTTCTGGTCAAGACATAGATCAAGTATCGCGTTCTGATTCTTGGCAGGGAATCGGCGCGCGAGATTAACCTTGAATTTTCCGATCAATAACGGGATGCTTTCAGCGCGGCGTAAGCGGTGTCCCAGTGGATATTCTACTTCTACTTTATCGGTCTTGCTGCCGTCTTTGAAGAATACCTGCACGGAATTGGCAATTGAACGTTTGCGAGGATTCAGGTAATCCCTGCTGTAGCGATTGTTTTCCACGCATTTCATCTTGTGGCGCAACCGGTCAATGCGCGGGTCCTTGGCGATCTTGTCTTCATAATACTGCGCAGTAAGGTTGCCGAAAATTAGGCCGATAGCAGTTACATACTGGATGCAGTGGTCGCGGTCGGCTGGGTTATGCAGCGGTCCTTTCTTGTCAATGATGCGGATTGCCGATTCGTGAGTGGTGATGATTATTCTTTTCACCTCGTTAAGCCGGCCTTTGACTTGAGGATGGAGTTTCAATGCGCATTCCAAGGCAGTTTGGGCATGGAATTCAGCCGGGAAGGAGATCTTGAACAGGACGTTTTCCATGACATAAGAACCGTAGGGGCGCCGAATCTTGAATTTTTTGCCTTTAAACAGGGCGTCGTAAAAGCCCCAGGTCTTGGCGGTCAGCGCCGATGGATAACCCATTTCGCCCGCAAGCGTCATCAGTGCCAGTCGCACTGCGCGGCTGGTGGCGTCGCCCGCCGCCCAGGATTTGCGCGAGCCGGTATTGGGTGCATGGCGGTAAGTGCGCAGCGGGTGACCGTCCACCCATGCTTGCGACACGGCGTTGATGATGTCATCACGTGTGCCTCCCAGTATTTTGGTAACCACCGCAGCGGAAGCCACTTTCACCAGCACCACATGATCCAAGCCGACGCGATTAAAGCTGTTTTCCAGCGCGAGTACTCCCTGGATTTCGTGCGCCTTGATCATCGCGGTGAGCACGTCGTGCATTAGCAGCGGCTGTTGCCCTCGTGCCAAATTGTTGCGCGAAGTCCAGTCGCTGGTGGCGAGGATCCCGCCGAGGTTGTCGGAAGGATGCCCCCATTCTGCGGCAAGCCAGGTATCGTTGAAATCCAGCCAGCGGATCATGCAGCCGATGTTGAATGCCGCCATTACCGGGTCGAGCTGGTAGAGAGTGCCCGGAACTTTGGCGCCATTGGGCACGATGCTGCCGGGAACGATGGGGCCCATAAGCTTGGTGCAGGCTGGAAACTCCAGTGCCTCCAGTCCGCAGCCGAGGGTATCCATCAGGCATAGCCGGGCGGTGTTGTAGGCTTCCTCGCTCTTGATGCGGAAGGCAGTGACGTAATCGGCGATGTCGATGAGCACCTTGTCGGGCTTGGGACGGACATTGAAAAGGTGCGATGACATGTTCGGTAGGAAAGAATTGCGCGACGTGTGGCGATTCAACTAACGAGATTATTATACGATAGCAGCCGGGTTTGTAAGAAAATGCAGGAAGCCAGCATGTCCCTGCTCATGCTGCGACTTCACGGTCTTGCAGCGATAAAGTCCCGCTGCGGCCCGGCAGCTTTCCGTTGCTGACGGTGCAGCGCGGCAGCAGTGCAACATCCAGACCGCCCGCGTATTCGCCCAGGGACACAAGCGAATAGCCTTGGATTTTCCACCCTTCGAGCAACTGCTCGAATACACCGGACAGCCGGTTGCCCTCGAGTTCCGCGTGAAGAGTGTAGACGTGCCCCGTCGGTGGGCATTTCACCGTCAGTCCCAGCAGGTGGCGGCTGACATTGTCGACCGTCAGTCCGTCCGTGCCGATTAGCTCGTCAAGTGTCGGGAGCGTTGTCGGCAACTGGGGACAGGCGATAATTTCCGAGTCACAGACCGGTATGAAAGGCCGAGTGCCGCGCGTGTCGGAGCAATAGCGGAAGCCGAACTGCTGGGCCAGCCGAAAAGCATGGATGTTCATCTGCCAGCCAGCAGCGCCGTGGGTCCGTGCCGGCTCGCCGAAGATCTCCTGAAAGCGGTTGCAAGCGCGCCGCATCTCGCGTTCAGTCCATTCAGGCCCGGCGCTACCGATGCGATCCTGCCATTCCACATGGTCATAGGTATGTATCCCGACCTCAAATCCTTCTTCCCGCACCCTTCGCATCACCTCCGCGCAGCACCGGCCGATATCGGGTCCCGGCAGCAGCGTGCCGTAGAGGAGAGTGGTCACGCCGTAATGTGAGATCACTGAGGTGCGCGATACTTTTGATGTAAAGCCGGGACGGAACACTCTGCGAATGGCGCGACCGGTGTGATCGGGACCCAGGCTGAACAAGAAAGTCGCCTGCGCCCGATGCCGTGCCAGAAGCGCAAGCAGTCGCGGGACGCCATCCCGCGTGCCTCGATAGGTATCGACGTCGATTTTCAATGCAAGCTTCATCGATGGGACGCGGATTCAAACGCACAGCAGATGGTCATATGCTGTTTGACCGTGGCAGGGGATCACGATACAAGGCGACGCGCTTCGGGAAGGTGTCCGCGGTAAGCGTCATATATCCGCTTGAGCGCGTCACGCATACCTACACGCGGCTTCCAACGGAGGTCGCGGCAGGTGCCGTCGATCCTGGGCACACGGTTCTGCATGTCCTGGTAGCCCTTGCCGTAGTATTTGTCGGCAGTGGTCAGGGTAATACGTACTTTGCTGGCTTGCGCACGGTACTCCGGATAATTCAGCGCGGTCTCGATCATCAATTGAGCCAGTTGCCGGATCGAAAGATTGTTCTTCGGGTTGCCTATATTGTAGATCTTGCCGCTCGCGACGCGGCTCGGGTTCTCGATGATCTTCATAAGTGCATCGATGCCGTCATCGATATAGGTGAAAGATCGGCGCTGACGTCCGCCGTCGACCAGCTTGATCTGCTCTCCCCGCACGATCTGTCCCAGAAATTGGGTGACGACGCGCGAGCTGCCTTCCTTCTGGGCGTGCAGGTTGTCGAGCCCGGGGCCGATCCAGTTGAAGGGTCGGAACAGAGTGAAATCGAGCAGGTGTTCCATGCCGTAAGCCCAGATCACGCGGTCCATGAGCTGCTTGGCGCACGAATAAATCCAGCGCGGCCGGTTGATCGGTCCCAGAATCAGTTCGGAGACCTCCGCGTCAAAATACCGGTCGCGGCACATCCCGTAGACCTCCGAGGTCGAGGGAAACACCAACCGCTTGCGGTGTTGCACGCAGGCGCGCACGATCGGCAGGTTGGCCTCGAAGTCGAGCTCGAATACGCGCAGCGGCTCCTTCACGTAAGTCGCAGGAGTCGCGATTGCGACCAGCGGCAGCACGGTATCGCACTTGCGGATGTGGTAGGCGATCCATTCCAGGTTGATGGTAATGTCACCTTCGAAGAAGTGGAAACGCGGCTCACCCACCAGGTCTGCGATGCGGTCGGTATTCATGTCCATGCCGTATATCTCCCACGGCGTGGTCGCGAGGATACGTTTCGAGAGGTGATGGCCGATGAATCCATTGACGCCGAGTATCAGGATTTTCTTCATGGGATTGTGGTTTCTTTCTTTAATGCCAGTAAATCTGTTTTGTATCGCGCTCGCATCACGTCAGCGTTGAAGGGCAGACCGTCGAATTCCGCTTCCAGCACTCGCAGCACTCCTCCATCCGCGCAACGGAGATGCAATTCGGAACCGCGCGCAAGCAGCGCCGGATGGCCTGTGATGGCGTCGCGCTCACCGGTAGTGAAGGTTAGCAACAGGCGCAGCGTCTTTCCAGCCAATCGGCAAAACGCACCGGGGTACGGCGGCGCCACGGCTCGCACCAGGTTGTGAACGCGGCATGCTGGCCATGCCAGATCGATGGCGCCGTCCTCGGACCGGCGCCCGCCGAAGTAGCTGGCCGCTGCCTGTTCCTGTGGCACCAGTCTCGCAGTGCCGGAAAGTAACCCGGGGAGGGACCGCTCAAGGACGACTTCGGCCGCCAGGGTCACCTTGTCGAAAACCTCGCGCGCCACGTCATTGGGCAGAATTGGAACACGCTCTTGATCGACGATGCGGCCCCCATCCGGCTGCGCGACCATTTCGTGCAGCGTGGCGCCAGTTTCACGCTCCCCGTTTACGAGCGCCCAATTCACAGGGGCCCGACCGCGGTATTTCGGGAGGAGCGACCCGTGGACGTTGTACGCGCCGAGCCGCGGCAGCGCGAGCAGCCCTGGCCCGAGCAGGCGACGGTAGTAGAACGAGAACAGGATATCGGGCGTAGAGGAGCGAACCCTCTCGATTGCTTCGGCCGTATTGGGATCCTGCGGCGCGATGACCGGGATGCCGTACAGCCTGGCGCGTTCAGCGACACTAGCGAACCAGACATTTTCGTTCCGGTCATCCTCGTGTGTGACTACCAAATGGACTTCAACACCCCCGGCGAGCAATACCTCTAGACAGCGTACTCCGACGTTGTGGTAGGCGAAAACGGTAGCTCGGGTCACTTGATCCTGGCGCGCGTTTCGACGCGCGTCTCGGGCGCAACCTGTATGCCAGTCACTTGTTGGTCCTCGACCTCCGGCTTTTCGAGCACGCTGCTGATCAGGAATCGGGGTCGCCGCAGCACTTCTTGGTAAATCCGCCCGATGTACTCGCCGAGCAGGCCTATACCGAAAAGCACGAGTCCGGAAACGAAGAGCAAGACTGCATCCATGACCGAGGCGAACACGCCCTCGGCTGCCTCCCCTCGCACCAATCGATGAATCACCTGGAAACCAACCATGCTCATCGCGCCGAGCGCGAGAAGAAAGCCAATCAGCGAGAACACCTGCAGCGGAGCTAGAGAAAAGCCGGTTACAAGGTCGAAATTGAGCCGCAGCAATTTGTAGAACGAGTATTTAGTCGCGCCCATCGCGCGCTGGGCATGCTCCACGCCGACCTCGGTAGGATTCTGGGCAAACGTGTATGCGAGCGCGGGAATGAATGTATTAATCTCGGTGCAGGCGTTTATTGCATTGACGATCGAGCGGCTGTACGCACGCAGCATGCAGCCGTGGTCCGTCATTCGAATACCGGTCGTTCGCTCGCGCACGTAATTCCCCAGCCGGGACACGTTGCGCCGGAACCACGAATCCGCCCGCTTTGTGCGCACCCCGCCGACGTAGTCATGGCCTTCGTCCATCTTTGCCAGCAGTTTGGAAATTTCCTCGGGCGGGTTCTGCAGATCAGCGTCCAGCGTGACGATCCGCTCACCGCGGCAGCGCTCGAAGCCGGCCATGATTGCGAGGTGCTGGCCATAATTGCCGGCAAACAGCACCACACGAGTAACGTCGGGCCGGAGCGAGAATTGCTGGCGCAGCAGCGCGGCGGAGCGGTCGCGGCTGCCGTCGTTGACGAAGATGATCTCATAGTTCACGCTGAGCTTATCCAGTGCCGGATACAGACGCGCGAACAGCGCAGGCAGTCCTTCTTCTTCGTTGTAGACGGGTATGACGACAGAGAGCACTGGCAGATTCATGGCGCATCCTTCCGGAACTTCCCCAGAATCCCGCTGCAGGACTCGCATACGCGATCCACGTCGTTCTCGCTCATGGCGGGAAACAGGGGCAGGGTGACAGTGGACTGGCCGATGCGTTCGGCGTTTGGAAAATCCCCTATCCTGTAGCCCATTTTACGATAAAGGCTGAACAGGTGCAGCGCCGGATAGTGGATGCCGACACCGATTCCCCGCTTGCGCATCTCCTCGATAAACTGTGGTTGCCCGATGCGCATGTGTTCGAGCGGCAGCAGCGGCGCAAACATGTGCCAGCTGTGGCCTTCATCTCCGCGCGCGGGCAGCAGCATCTCAGGATCGGTCTTAAGCCGTTCGAAATAGCGGGCCGCGAGCGTGCGCCGGCGCTGGTTGAACTGCTCGAGCTTGCGCAACTGGCCGAGTCCCACGCATGCGGCAACGTCGGTGAGATTGTATTTGCCGCCTGCTTCGAGCACATCCATATCGCCCTTATCTTCGCGCTCGATGCCGTGAAAGCGCAGTCGCTCGACCCGCCTGGCTTCCGCCGGCTCGCGTATGCTGAGCGCACCCCCTTCGATGGTGGTGAGGTTCTTATTGGGGTGAAAGCTGAAAGCCACGAAGTCGCCGAAGCTGCCGATGCGGCGCCTGCGGTAGCTCGATCCGATAGCGTGTGCCGCGTCCTCAATTACGCGAAGTCCGCGCCGCTCAGCTAGGTTGTAGAGAGCGTCCATGTCCACCGGCAATCCGGCGAAATGCACCGGCATGATCGCGCGGGTGAGCGGCGTGATCGCCTTTTCCGCCCGACCGAGATCGATGTTGCGTGTGGCGAGGTCAACATCGGCGAACACCGGCCGGGCGCCGACCCGCAGCACCACGTTCGCGGTGGCGGCGAAAGTCATTGCCGGAACGATCACCTCGTCTCCGTGGCCGATGCCGCACGCCTGCAACGCCACCTCGAGCGCGCCGGTGGCGGAAGTAAAGGCGCGCACTGTCCGGCCGTCAAGGTAGCGCGAGAGCGCTGCTTCGAAGGCTTCGACCTGCGGTCCGGTAGTGATCCATCCCGAGCGCAGAACTTGGCTGACTGCGCTGATAGTCTCTTCATCGATTGCTGGCCTGGCAAAAGGCAGGAATGCAGGCTTGCTCACGGTCGCCTTGGGCCGTGAAATCGCTGAGCGTGACCGGACCTTGGCTGCCATGTCAGCTCCGGGCGACAATGAAGACGCCAAGCACGATGATTCCGATGCCGGCAAGCCGGACCGGCGTCACCGCTTCACCGAATAGGTACCACGCGGCGATGGCGTTTACCACGTAGCCGATGGAAAGCATTGGGTAGGCGACACTGACCTCCGCGCGCGACAACGCCAGTATCCACACTACCACGCTGATCACATAGCATCCAATACCGGAAAGAATGTAGGGCTGAGTGGCGATCTTGCAACCAACCGGTATCACGTTTTGCGCCGAAAATTCGAATGCGCCGACGGCATTGGTGCCGGACTTGAGTAGCAGTTGTGCCACGGCATTAAGCAGCACGCCGGTCATCACGAGTGAGAATGACAACGCGTTCATAGGGGACTCCCTTGGATCAGTTCACAGTCTCTGCCTGCATCACCGTTCGGCATCGGGTTTTTTCACCACGACATGCCGGAGATCGCGTGCAATAATCTGCATCGGCAGTCCGTTTTTCTCGAGTTCGGCGTAGGTTTGCTGCTCCATGATGGCCAGAGCACTTCGTTCGACACGCCATGCATGCTCGAAGCTCGGAATATCCGGCAGCCATAGCCGCGGCTCGTGTTCCAGACCGTAAGCCATCTCGCCCTGGAATGCAACCAGTGTGACGGTACGCTTGATGTAGAAGCACAGCGTCTGATCATAGGTGCGAACGCTGAAGAAAGGCGCGTTTTCGGCGAGGTAAGGCTTGATGTCCCGTGCGATGTAATAAGCCGAGTGCGCAGGGGACAGGGCGCCGTGCCCGGTGATGACCATCTGCGCTGCGAGGAGACCCCCGAAGCCGATGCCGAGCAGTGCCGCTCCCCGATTGCCGAGACGGCAGAAAAAGAGCGCGCAACTTCCGCCGATCGCCAACGCTGCTCCGGCTGCGGCAATCCAGGGAACATAATCCTGGTACAGCGCCACCGGGACCCGTTCGCTGCCTATGAGGACCACCGTGGGCGCGAGCGCCAACACGGCGACGCCGGCGAGCAGCACCGGGACCGTGTGCCACATCAGCTGACGCGTCCCCATTTCCGCGAGTATCAACCCGATAAGCAGCGCAAGTGCGGGAAGAATCGGCAAGATGTAGGACGGCAGCTTGGAACCCGACGCCGAAAAGAAAACGAAGATGAAGATTATCCAGATCAGTAGAAAGCGCGCAGGCTGGAAAACCTGCTTAGGCTGCGGCATCCGCCACCCCTGCATCAATGCCTGGGGCAAGAGGGTGAGCCACGGTATCAAGCCGGCCGCCAGCATGGGAATAAAGTACCACCACGGTCGTACCCGGCCATGACTCTCGGTTAGGAAGCGCTCGAAATGCTCGTGGATGAAAAAGAACTTCGCGAATTCGGGATTCGCATACTGGACCAACGCGAACCAGGGCGCGGCAATGACAAGGAAAAGCATGATGCCCATTGTCCACTGCAGGCGACGCAGCACTCCAAAATCGCGCTGCAGCAAGGCATAGATTGCGATCACCGCCGCCGGCAGCACAATGCCGACCAAACCCTTGCTGAGCACTGCCAGAGCTGCACACGCCCACGCCGCAAGCATCCAGCGTCGGCTAGTTACAGAACTGATATTTTCGCGTTGCGCCAGGAGAAACGCCAGCGCGGTGCCGGTCATGAAGAAAGTGAGACCCATATCCAGCGTGTTCATGTGGCCGATGCCGATGTAGCCCGCGCTGCTCGCCAGGACCAGTGCCGCGTACAAACCCGCAGTGGGCCCGAACAGGCTGCTACCGGCAAGTAAAACCAGGGCGATCCCCAGAAGGCCAGTGAGCGCGGGCCATAGCCGTGACGTCCACTGGTGCTCGCCGAAGATCTTGTAGGCAGTCGCGGTTGCCCAGTATTGAAGAGGCGGTTTTTCGAAGTACTTGATGCCGTTCAAGCGCGGCGTGATCCAGTCGCCGGTGACGGCCATTTCCCGGGCAATTTCCGCATAGCGTCCCTCATCAGTCAGGAACAGCTTGTGATATTCGAGATTGCTGAACCAAATTGCGATGAAAGCTGCGGCAAGCAGTATCAGCACGTAACGCCTGGGATGAAGCTGATTTGGCACGAAAACCGTGAAGCGAATGCCGGCGCGACTCAGCGTTTATCGATCGGAACGAACGTGCGCGGCTCGGGGCCTGTATAGATCGCAGTCGGCCGGATGATCTTGTTGTCGATGCGCTGCTCGATGACGTGGGCGGCCCAGCCGCTGGTGCGGGAAATCACGAAAAGCGGCGTGAACATCTCTGTAGGCACGCCCATCATGTGATAACCGACTGCTGAAAACCAGTCCAGATTAGCAAACATCTTCTTCTCGTTCCACATCACCGTTTCGATACGCTCGGCTATATTAAAAAGATTCATGTCGCCCGCATTTTTCGATAAGCGGCGCGCGACTTCTTTGATGATCTTATTGCGAGGGTCGCTGATAGTATAAACCGGATGGCCGAATCCGATAATGATTTCTTTGTTGGCAATACGCCGCTTGATGTCGGTTTCCGCAAGATCGGGATTTTTGTAGCGGCTTTGGATTTTAAACGCTGCTTCATTGGCGCCGCCATGCTTGGGGCCTCTCAGCGCGCCGATTGCGCCGGTAATGGCTGAATACAGATCTGATCCGGTACCCGCAATTACCCGTGCGGCAAACGTTGAAGCGTTAAATTCGTGTTCAGCATAGAGGATGAGAGAAGTCTGCATTGCCCGTTCGTGCAGAGCCGGCGGTTTTTTGCCGTGCAATAGATGCAGAAAGTGCCCTGCAATCGTATCATCGTCAGTCGTAACTTCAATGCGCCGACCGGAATGAGAATAGTGGTACCAGTAGAGAAGCATCGATCCAAAACAAGCTAACAAGCGATCGGCGATATTACGCGCGCTACCGGAATTGCGGTCTTCATCCTCCGGCATGGTAGTTCCCAGTACCGAGCAGGCGGTGCGCAGCACATCCATCGGATGTGCGGAAGCCGGCATGCATTCCAGCACCTTTTTCAAATTGGACGGCAGTTCACGCAACGAACTCAATTTCTTTTTATAGACGACCAGCTCGGCCTGTGTCGGCAGTTTTTCATGCACCAGCAAATAAGCGATTTCCTCGAAGGTCGCCTGCTCGGCGAAATCAAGAATGTCATAGCCGCGGTAATGCAAATCGTTGCCGGTGCGTCCGACGGTGCAAATAGCGGTATTGCCTGCGGCCACGCCGGACAGTGCGACTGATTTCTTTTTCTTCACATCAGACACTCGCTCTTCATGTTTGCTATCCTTTTCGGATTTGAACGGCGCGAGAGACAGCTGGAAGCTATCAGGCAAACAAATGCTTTATTGCATCGCTCTCTTCCTGGAGCTCCTTGAGTGTGGCGTTCATCTTTTCGCGGGAGAAAGGGTCAATTTCCAGCCCTTTAACGATCTGGTATTTGCCATCAGCACAGGTTACCGGGAAGCCGTAGATGATACCTTCCGGAATGCCGTAGCTGCCGTCAGAAGCGATACCCATGGTTACCCATTTGCCATGGGTGCCTAACATCCAATCGTGTACATGGGCAATGGCGGCATTTGCGGCGGATGCCGCGGAAGACAGGCCGCGCGCCTCTATTACGGCGGCGCCGCGCTTGGCTACGGTTGGAATAAAGATTTCGCGGTTCCATTTCTCGTCGTTGATCATGGCTTTCACGCTTTGGCCGTTGATGGCGGCGAAACGGTAATCAGGATACATGGTCGTAGAATGGTTGCCCCACACCACCAGTTTTTCTACCGCATCCACCGGTTTGCCGGTCTTGGCTGCGAGCTGGGACAGAGCCCGGTTATGATCCAGGCGCAGCATGGCAGTAAAACACTGATGCGGCAGATCCGGCGCGCTCTTCATAGCTATGTAGGAATTAGTATTGGCGGGGTTGCCCACCACCAGCACTTTCACATTGCGCTTCGCCGTTTCATTGAGCGCTTTCCCTTGCACGGTGAATATTGCGCCATTCGCTTCCAGCAGGTCTTTTCTTTCCATCCCCTTGGTGCGGGGGCGGGCGCCGACCAGAAGCGCCACATCGGCATCCTTGAAGGCAATGTTAGGGTCATCGGTGGCGACGATCCCGTGCAACAGTGGGAACGCGCAATCTTCCAGCTCCATCACCACGCCTTTGAGTGCCTGCTGCGCTTGCGCAATTTCCAGTAATTGGAAGATGACCGGCTGGTCGTGGCCCAGCATTTCGCCGCTGGAGATTCGAAACAGCAGGCTGTAGCCGATTTGTCCGGCAGCGCCGGTTACTGCAACTCGTATGGGTTTTTTCATTTAAGCTCCAGGGATCAAAGAATTGCAAATTCCAAATGCAGGCTGATTAAGGCAGGATTTCGGCTGTTTTCCGTGCTGCGGGCAGGCCTTGGCAAGACAATCCGAATCTCTGGCATGGTAAAAAAATATTCCGGTAGCTGTCAATTAATACTTATATCTTATAAAAGATACATAACATCATGGACGAAACCTTGCATTTATGCTAAAAAAAGCCGATGAATAACGCCAATTTATCTCCGGCTTTCCACCCCCTCTACCAGCAGATCAAGATCTTGATTACGCAAAGCCTGATTTCCGGTGAATGGCGTCCTGGCGAAGCCATTCCAAGCGAAATCGAGCTAGCTTCGCGCTACCATGTGAGCCAGGGCACGGTGCGCAAGGCGATTACCGAGCTGGCAGATGAAAACCTGCTGATCCGTCATCAGGGCAAGGGGACATTTGTTGCTTCACACACCGAGGAACGGCGCCAACTTCATTTTGTGCGAATCACTTCGGATAAAGGCGGAGTGATCTACCCTGAAGGCAAACTTCTGGAGTGTCGGCGCGGCAAGGCGGACAGCGCCATAGCGAAACTACTTGAAATAAACACCGGAGCTTCGTTGGTGGTGATAAAACGCTTGCTCAATGTTTCTGCCAGACCATTGCTGCTTGAGGAGATCCGCCTTGCTGCAGCAATGTTCAAGGGACTCAATGCCGATGTCATCAACCGGCACGAATGCAAAATGTACAGTATGTTCGAGTCTGAATTCGGCATCCGCATTACTCAGGTTGTGGAACAAATTAAGGCTGTTGCCGCCCATAGCGAAGCAGTAAAGCTGCTGAAGCTCAACATGGGTACACCGCTACTTTGCATCGAGCGGGTGGCTTATACCTATGGTGATAAACCGGTAGAGTGGCGTAAAAGCCTGTGCAACAGCAAAGAGCACTATTACATGAACAAAATAGTGTAACCTATTGTTTAAATATAAATATGAATGAGAAAAAAAAGCCTAAGCATCTTGATTTGCTGAAAATCCGGCTGCCCCTGCCAGGCTGGGTCTCCATCCTGCATCGCATCAGCGGAGCGATGCTGTTTTTATTCATTCCTTTTTTGTTGTGGCTGCTACAAGCGAGCCTCGGTTCTGCTGAAACCTATGCTGGATTCAAGTCGGCTTTAGCCAGCCCGCTGGTGAAGCTAGTTTTGTTCGGGCTGGTGTGGGCTTTTTTGCATCACTTTTTTGCTGGCATTCGTTATTTGGCGCTGGACATGCATCTGGGCATTGAGCTCGGACCGGCACGCGTGATCGGCACAGTGGTGCTGGTGGCAAGCTTTGTGTTGACGCTTTTGATCGGGGTGCGGCTGTGGTAAAGCATATCCGGGTTGCTGCGCATTACGGCCTGCGCGATTGGCTGGTGCAAAGGTTGAGTGCAGTGGTAATGGTGATATATACCTTGCTCGTGATAGCAATTCTTCTTTTCCAGTCCCCACTGCAATACGCCGAATGGAAGGCGCTGTTTAGTCACCAATGGATGCGTTTCGCAAGCCTGTTGTTCCTGTTAAGTCTGTTTATCCATGCATGGATCGGCATGCATGACATCCTGATGGATTATGTTCATGCGACCGGTATCAGACTTGGCTTGCAGGTTGCAGTAATTGTTGCGCTTGTAGTTTACAGCGCGTGGTCAATTCAGATTTTGTGGGGCGCTTAAATGGCGCTGACAAAAAGAACATTTGATGCGGTAATTGTCGGTGGTGGTGGTTCAGGACTGCGCGCCGCGTTGCAGCTTTCCGAAGCCGGGCTAAAATGCGCTGTGCTGTCAAAAGTTTTCCCAACCCGTTCGCACACGGTAGCTGCGCAAGGTGGTATCGGCGCATCGCTGGGCAACATGGGCGAGGATAACTGGTTGTGGCACATGTATGACACAGTCAAAGGCTCGGATTATCTGGGCGATCAGGATGCCATCGAATTCATGTGCCGCATGGCGCCTCAAGTAGTTTACGAGCTCGAACATTTCGGCATGCCGTTTGACCGCAATGAAGACGGTACCATTTACCAGCGTCCATTCGGGGGACATTCGCAAAATTTTGGCGAGCGGCCGGTGCAAAGAAGTTGCTGCGCAGCTGATCGCACCGGACACGCCATGCTGCACACGCTCTATCAGCGCAATGTGAGAGCGCAAACTCAGTTTTTTGTGGAGTGGATGGCTCTGGACCTAATCATGGACCAGGAAGGGCATGTGCTTGGCGTTACTGCTTTGGAAATGGAAACCGGGGAAGTGATCATCTTCCAAGCGCGCGCAACGTTATTTGCCACAGGCGGGGCCGGCCGCGTTTATGCGGCCAGCACCAACGCTTTCATCAATACCGGGGACGGCTTGGGCATGGCTGCGCGCGCCGGTATTCCGCTGGAAGATATGGAGTTCTGGCAATTTCATCCCACCGGCGTGGCCGGCGCCGGCGTTTTGATTACTGAAGGCGTGCGCGGCGAGGGCGGTTATTTACTTAACAAAAACGGCGAGCGTTTCATGGAACACTATGCTCCCACAATGAAAGACCTGGCGTCACGCGATGTAGTCGCGCGCGCCGTGGCGACTGAAATCAAGGAAGGCCGCGGCGCAGGCAAGGATGGTGATTACATTCTGCTGAAACTTGATCATCTCGGTCCAGAAGTGATTGAAAAACGCCTGCCGGGAATACGCGAGATCGCCAAGAAATTCGCCAACGTTGATCCGGTGAAAGACCCGATACCGGTGGTTCCAACCTGCCATTACCAGATGGGAGGTATTCCCACCAATTATCACGGCCAAGTAGTGGTGCCGAAAGGAGGGAATCCCGAAACGCCAGTGCCGGGGTTTTATGCCGCTGGCGAATGCGCCTGCTGCTCGATCCACGGAGCAAACCGACTCGGCACCAATTCGCTTACCGATTTACTGGTGTTCGGCAGGGCCGCGGGTGATCACATGGTGCAATACCTAAAAGAAAATACCGACCACAAGAACCTGCCCAAAAACGCGGGAGAATTTACACTTGCGCGCCTGGCTCGGTTGGAAAACCAGAAAAACGGCGAGAACGTTTACAAAGTCGCCACAGATATGCGCAAGACTATGCAGGCGCATTGTGGCGTGTTTCGCTTTCCTGAGCTACTGGAAGATGGCGTGAAGAAAATCAGGGAAATCGCGGAACGGGCTAAACGCACCGAAATCAAGGACAAGAGCAAGGTGTTTAATACCGCTCGTATAGAAGCGCTGGAATTGGACAATCTCATCGAGGTGGCCGTAGCAACGCTGGTTTCGGCGGAAGCGCGCAAGGAATCACGAGGCGCGCATGACCGCGCCGATTATCATAAGCGCGACGATGCCAACTGGATGAAGCACACCTTGTATTACAATGCAGACAATCGTATTAGTTATAAGCCGGTTCATCTGAAACCGCTTTCAGTCGAATCCTTTGAACCCAAGGCACGTGTCTACTAGGTAGGAGCCAGCATGCGTTTTTCAATCTACCGCTATGACCCCGAAAAGGACGCCAAGCCCTACATGCAGGACTATGACATCCAGCTTGAGCCGACTGATTGCATGCTGCTTGATGCGCTGGTTTGCATCAAAGCCCAGGACGATTCACTGAGCTTGCGCCGTTCCTGCCGTGAAGGTGTATGCGGCTCGGACGCCATGAACATCAACGGCAAAAACGGGCTTGCCTGCATCACCAAACTTGCTGACTTAAAACAGCCCGTGGTATTGCGACCGTTGCCGGGACTGCCGGTGATCCGAGACCTGATTGTGGATATGGCGCAGTTCTTCAAGCAATACCATTCAATCAAGCCATACCTCATTAATCATGAACCGGCGCCCGAGAAAGAGCGCCTGCAGTCACCCGAGGAGCGTGAGTCATTGAACGGGCTTTATGAGTGCATTCTTTGCGCCTGCTGCTCCACCTCCTGTCCCTCGTTCTGGTGGAATCCTGACAAGTTTGTTGGGCCGGCAGGGTTGTTGCAGGCATACCGTTTCATCGCCGACAGCCGCGACCATGCAACTAGTGAGAGACTGGATGATCTCAAAGATCCGTATCGGCTGTTTCGCTGTCATACCATCATGAATTGCGTGGATGCGTGCCCGAAAGGGCTGAACCCGACCCGGGCGATTGGTAAAATTAAAGAACTGATGGTCAAACGAACGGTATGACAGAGATGAATAGATTGCGCTGGAATTGCCGGCGCGGCATGTTGGAACTGGACCTGGTTTTGACGGGTTTTCTGGACAAGCATTACCCTAAGCTCACAAGGTTGCAGGTCAAAGTGTTCAAGGAATTACTCGATTATCCCGACACCGATTTATGGGACATGATCATGGCTAGGATTGAGCCCGCTGACTACACCATGAAAACCGTGCTGCGACTTATTCGTGCCAGCTGATAGCGCTTGATTAGCATAATATGACGACAACAGGTTCGATTTAAATAAGATTCGCGGAGATGCCCATGGAAAAACAGCGTAAAGTGATTCTTTCCTTCAGCGATAAAGGCAGGGAGTCTGTAGAATTCCCGATTCTATCGGGCACTGCAGGTCCTGATGTCATCGACATCCGCTCACTTCACGGCAAGACCGGCATGTTTACCTATGATCCGGGCTATCTGTCCACAGCCAGCTGCACATCGCAAATTACCTATATTGATGGCGAAACAGGAGTGCTGCTGTACCGCGGTTATCCGATTGAGCAGCTCGCTACGCAATGCGATTTCCTGGAAGTGTGTTATTTGCTGCTCAACGGAGAGCTGCCTAACGCAGCGCAAAAAACCAAGTTCGACGATACGATCAAAAGACACAGCATGGTGCACGACCAGCTGGCGAGCTTCTTTAAGGGTTTCCGCCGCGACGCGCACCCGATGGCAGTTATGGTCGGCGTAGTGGGCGCACTATCGGCGTTTTATCACGAGGCGATGGACATCAGCGATGCGTCGCACCGCGAGGTTTCAGCGTACCGACTGATCGCTAAAGTACCGACGATAGTGGCCATGTGCTACAAATACAATATTGGCCAGCCTTTCATGTATCCTCGCAATGCGCTCAACTACGTGGAGAATTTCTTCCACATGATGTTTGCCACGCCTGCCGGCGATTACAAGCTGAACCCGGTATTGGTGCGAGCGCTGGATCGAATTCTGATACTGCATGCCGACCATGAACAAAATGCTTCCACCTCCACAGTGCGCTTGGCCGGCTCCAGCGGGGCCAATCCATTTGCCTGCCTTTCCGCGGGGATTGCCTGCCTATGGGGTCCGGCACACGGCGGCGCCAATGAGGCGTGCCTCAATATGCTGGGACAGATCGGCGATGTATCGCGCATTGGCGAATACATCAAGCGCGCCAAGGATAAGGACGACCCGTTCAGGCTGATGGGCTTCGGCCACCGCGTGTACAAAAACTACGATCCTCGCGCCAAGCTCATGCGCGAAACCTGCCATGAAGTTCTGAACGAGCTTGGGCTGCAAAATGACCGGCTGTTCAAAATTGCGCTGGCTCTTGAAAAAGTCGCATTGGAGGACGAATATTTCACCAGCAGGAAACTTTATCCAAATGTTGATTTCTATTCAGGTATCGTGCAACGGGCCTTGGGCATTCCCATCAGCATGTTTACGGCGATTTTCGCGCTGGCGCGCACCGTGGGCTGGATTGCGCAGTGGAATGAAATGATCAGCGATCCGGAATACAGGATCGGACGGCCGCGGCAACTTTATAACGGTGCAGTGAAGCGGAATGTCGTGCCACTGACCCAACGTAATTAAGGGACCTCGGTTCCAAGGAGATTCATCATGATGCAGAAGATGCTGGGCAATTCCTATTTGTACGGTGCCAATGCTCCGTTCATCGAGGAATTGTATGAAGCTTATTTGCGTAATCCGGATTCGGTGAGCAGCGCATGGCGCGAGTATTTTGATCAGGTCAAGGGCGCTGCCCAAGAGGTATCGCACACCTTAATACGTCAAACTTTTGTCGAGTTGGCCAAACATCACGACAATGGTCGGGCCGCTGCGGTATCTGCGCCTGCTATCGCGGGGGCAGAAAAAAAACAGGTTTCAGTGCTTCAGCTCATTAATGCCTATCGTTTTCTGGGCGCGCGACATGCCGATCTGGATCCATTGAAACGCCAGGAAAAACCTTATATACCGGAACTAGATCCGGCGCATTATGGCTTGACCGAATCCGACCTGGATACGGTGTTCAATACCGGCTCACTGGTTGGCCCTGATCAGATGACGCTGCGCGAGATTTTAAAAGCTGTGAAGGAAACTTACTGCGGGAGCATCGGCGCGGAGTACATGTACATCAACGACACACCGCAGAAGCGCTGGATACAAAACCGTCTTGAGGGGACACGAGCCAAGCCGAGTTTTCCAGCCGAATACAAGCGCCACATTTTGGAACGGCTTACCGCGGCAGAAATTTTGGAGAAATACCTGCATACCCGTTATGTCGGGCAAAAGCGTTTTTCGCTGGAGGGCGGTGACAGCCTGATACCGTTACTCGATCATCTGATCCAGCATTCCGGCAAACAAGGCGTGCAGGAAATGGTGATTGGCATGGCGCACCGCGGGCGGCTTAATGTATTGGTAAATACCCTCGGCAAGATGCCCAAGGATCTGTTTTCAGAATTTGAGGGCAAGCATACCGGCGAGTTGCCCTCGGGTGACGTCAAGTACCATCAGGGGTTTTCCTCCGATGTTATGACGCCGGGAGGACCGATGCATGTGACGCTCGCATTTAACCCCTCGCACCTGGAAATCGTCAATCCAGTGGTCGAAGGGTCGGTGCGCGCGCGCCAGCACCGCCGCGGCGACAAGCAGGGTATGCAGGTTTTGTCAGTGCTCTTGCACGGTGACGCAGCCTACGCCGGGCAGGGTGTAGTCATGGAAACCTTGAATCTTTCGCAGACGCGCGGCTACGGCACCGGCGGGACGGTACACATCATTGTCAACAACCAGATTGGCTTTACCACCTCCGATCCGCGCGATACCCGATCCACTTTGTATTGCACAGATGTGTCGAAAATGGTTGAAGCGCCGATTTTCCATGTCAACGGGGATGACCCCGAAGCACTGTTGATGGTAACGGAAATCGCGCTGGATTTCCGCATGCAGTTCAAGAAAGACGTGGTAATTGATATGGTGTGCTTCCGCCGCTTGGGGCACAACGAGCAGGACGAGCCGCTGGTCACGCAACCGCTCATGTACAAGAAAATCGCACTGCATCCCGGTACGTGCAAGCTCTACTCGAACCAACTTGCTACCGAAGGCGTGATTAAAAGCGGGGAAGCGCAGGAAATGGTGAATCGCTACCGCGAAGCGATGGACTCAGGGTCCCATACCAACCAAACTGTGCTTTACAATTTCAAGCCGCCGTTTACGGTGAACTGGGCACCGTTCAAGGGAACTAAATGGACCGACCCGGTGAACACCTCGGTGCCGTTGGAAAGGCTGCAGCTGCTTTCCGAGAAGCTCACAACCATCCCGCAAAACTTCAAGCTGCATTCCAGAGTGGAGAAAATCATAGCAGACCGCCGTTTGATGGGGCAGGGGAAGCTTCCTCTCGACTGGGGAATGGCGGAAACGCTTGCTTATGCGACTTTGCTTGAGGATGGTTATGCGGTGCGGATTTCCGGACAGGATTCGGGACGCGGTACCTTTTTCCACCGTCATGCGGTATTGCATGACCAGAACCGCGAGCGCTGGGATGACGGAACTTATATACCTTTGCAGCATGTAGCGGCAAAGCAGGCGGATTTCCTGGTTATAGACTCAGTGCTGTCGGAAGAAGCCGTGCTGGGATTCGAATACGGCTACGCTACCGCGGAACCCAATGAGCTGGTGATCTGGGAGGCGCAGTTTGGCGATTTTGCCAACGGCGCGCAGGTGGTAATAGACCAATTTATCGCATCCGGCGAAGTAAAGTGGGGACGCATTTGCGGCTTGGTAATGATGCTGCCCCACGGCTACGAAGGGCAGGGGCCGGAACACTCTTCGGCGCGGCTTGAGCGCTACCTGCAATTGTGCGCCGATTACAACATTCAGATTTGTGTGCCCTCGACGCCGGCACAGATGTTCCACATGCTGCGCCGGCAGATGCTCAGGCCCTACCGCAAACCGCTCATCATCATGAGTCCGAAAAGCATGCTGCGCCACAAGGAATCGGTGTCCACTTTGGAAGAGCTGGCAAATGGCAGATTCCAGCCGGTGAATGGTGAAATCGATTCCAATATCGATCCGAAACAAGTCAAGCGCGTGGTGTACTGCGCCGGCAAGGTATTCTACGACGTGCTGGCTGCGCGCTCCGAACGCGGCATAAAGGATATTGCCATCGTGCGCATTGCCCAGCTTTATCCATTTCCGCATGACGATTTTCAGAAACAGATCGAACTTTATAAACATGCCAGGGAAATCGTCTGGTGCCAGGAAGAACCGGGAAACCAGGGGGCTTGGCATCGCATCCAGCATTACCTGCTGCGGCACATGCGCCCCGATCAGAAACTCAGTTATGCACTGCGGCCTTCGGCAGCTTCTCCTGCCGTCGGTTATCTTGCCAAGCATGCCCAGCAGCAGAAAGAACTGGTGGATGCGGCATTAACTCACGGCGTGTAAATCGGCGCTGCCGATGAAATAAACAGACTGGAATGAAAGAACCATGCTCATCGAAGTAAAAATCCCTGTATTGTCAGAATCCGTGGCTGAAGCTACGCTCTTGTCATGGCACAAGAAACAAGGCGAGTACGTGCGGCGCGATGAAAACTTGATTGACATCGAAACCGACAAGGTGATTCTGGAATTACCTTCCCCTAGCGCAGGCGTACTGGCGAAGATCATCAAAAATGACGGGGCAACGGTGGCTAGCAATGAAGTGATCGCGACCATTGATACCAACGCCAAGCCTACTGCGGCGGCAAGTCCTGCGACGGGAGCCAAACCACAAGCCGTAAAGAAGGATGAACCCGTGCTGATGCCTGCAGCAAAAAAATTGGTGGCCGAGAGCAAGCTCGAGGCCGCCGAAATCAGCGGCAGCGGGCGCGGCGGGCGCATTACCAAGGCCGATGTACTCTCACACCAGGAAACCATGCGGCAGCCCGCGGCAAAGATTTCCGAGCCTTCCCCGGTCAATGTTTCCGCTGTCATGGGAGATCGCCCAGAGCAACGAGTGCCGATGACTCGGCTGCGTGCACGCATCGCCGAGCGCCTGGTGCAATCGCAACATGCAGCGGCGATACTGACTACCTTCAACGAAGTCAACATGCAGCCGGTAATCGAACTGCGCAATCGCTACAAAGAGAAGTTCGAGAAAGAGCACAGTATAAAACTGGGTTTCATGTCGTTTTTCGTCAAGGCGGCAGTGGCAGCGCTCAAGAAATTCCCCATCGTCAACGCTTCGATTGATGGCAATGATATCGTCTATCATGGCTACTTTGACATCGGCATCGCCGTGAGCTCCTCGCGTGGACTGGTGGTGCCAATCATTCGCAATGCCGATCGGCTGTCGCTTGCTGAAATCGAAAAACAAGTTGCCGATTTCAGCAGTCGCGCTCAGGATGGCAAGCTCAGTATCGAGGACCTGACCGGCGGTACCTTCTCCATATCCAACGGAGGAGTCTTCGGCTCGATGCTTTCCACTCCCATTATCAATCCTCCGCAAAGCGCGATACTCGGCATACACGCGACCAAGGAGCGGCCGGTGGTGGAAAACGGCCAGATTGTTGTTCGGCCAATGAATTATCTGGCGCTTTCCTATGATCACCGCATAATCGACGGGCGCGAAGCCGTGCTGTCCTTGGTGGCGATCAAGGAAGGCCTCGAAGATCCGGCGCGCTTGCTTTTAGAAATTTGATTTTTTACCGCAGAGACGCAAAGCCCTAAATCATTGGTGTTCTCCGCGCCTCGGTGTCTTTGCGGTTTGTACGGGGGGAGTAAGCAATGCCCAATTCTTTCGATGTAGCTGTCATCGGCGCCGGGCCCGGCGGTTATGTGGCTGCACTTCGCTGCGGGCAACTCGGTCTCAACACTATCTGCATAGACGACTGGAAAAACGAAAAAGGCAAACCCAGCCTCGGCGGAACCTGCCTGAATGTCGGCTGCATCCCTTCCAAGGCCTTGCTTGAGTCCTCTGAGAACTACGAGCGGGTGCGGCACAAATTTTCCGAGCATGGGGTGACTGTGCAGGGCGTCACCATGGACGTAGGCGCGATGCAGGCGCGTAAAAATAAAATCGTCGAGAGCTTTACTGGCGGTATCGCCATGCTGTTCAAGAAAAATAAAGTTACATTCCGGCATGGAATAGGGCGCTTTGTTTCAGCTGGAAATGGCTATCAGATTGGCGTATCGGATAACGGCAAGTCGGAAAGCATAGATGCCAAGCATGTGATTGTAGCCACCGGCTCCCTTCCTAGACAGCTTCCGGGAGCACCGCCGGACCAGAATTTGATTGTAGATAATGTTGGGGCGCTCTCGTTTACCGAAGTACCGGAGCGCCTGGGGGTGGTGGGAGCTGGCGTTATTGGTTTGGAAATGGGCAGCGTTTGGCGCCGTTTGGGGGCAGAGGTCACTTTACTTGAAGCCTTGCCGGGATTTTTATTGGTTGCGGACGAGCAGGTCTCCAGGGAAGCACAAAAGATTTTTACCAAGGAACAGGGTCTGGATATCCGTACCGGCGTAAAAATTACTTCGGTTAAAACCGGTAAAAACCAAGTCGTCGTTGAATATGTGGACCATCAGGGTGCCCGGCAAAAGTTTGAATGCGACAAACTGATAGTCGCCATCGGCAGGGTACCGAATACTGCCGGTCTCGGAGCTGAAAAGGTAAAACTGAAACTGGATAGCAACGGCTTTATCGAAGTGGATGCGCATTGCCGCACCAATTTGCCCAATGTGTTTGCCGTTGGCGATGCCGTACGCGGCCCGATGCTTGCTCACAAGGCCTCCGAGGAAGGCGTGGCGGTAGCGGAAACCATTGCCGGTCAGGCCGGCCATATTAACCTCGATACTATTCCCTGGGTCATTTACACTTCTCCGGAAATTGCCTGGGTGGGCAAGACCGAGCAGGAATTGAAGAAATCCGGGTCCGCATACCGCTCAGGCCAATTTCCTTTTTTTGCCAACGGGCGCGCGCGCAGCCTGGGAGAAACCTCAGGCTTCGTGAAAATCCTGGCAGATGCCCGGACCGACCGCATTATCGGCGTGCATATCATCGGGCCTTACGCTTCTGAGATGATTGCGGAAGCGGTGATCGCGATGGAATTTGCGGCAAGCAGCGAAGACATCGCGCGCATCGTACATGCCCACCCATCGCTTTCCGAGGTGTTTCATGAAGCCGCTCTGAGTGTAGACAAGCGAAGCCTGCATATCTAGTGCTATCGGCAAAAATTGCGCCACCACTTAACAGAGATTCTCAATGCAAAATTTCAAGGCTTACCGAATTTTTAACGAGAACGGCAAGGTTCAAAGTCGCCTGGTCGAAACTAACTTAAACGAATTGGATGCCGGCGAGGTCGTGCTCAAAGCGGCCTATTCCAGCGTCAATTACAAGGACGCTTTGGCGGCAACTGGCGCCGGCAAAGTCATTCGCCGTTTTCCATGCACCGGAGGGATAGATGTTTCAGGCGTGGTGACATCTTCCACCGATTCGCATTTTAAAGAGGGCGATGAGGTTATAGTCACCAGTTATGATTTGGGTGTGGCTCACGACGGCGGTTATTCGGAATATGTGCGCGTTCCTGCCGCATGGGTGGTGCCACTGCCCAAAGGCTTGACCCTGGTCGATGCAATGGCGATTGGCACAGCCGGCTACACTGCGGCGCTGGCAATTCATCTCATGGAGCAGAACGATCTCAAGCCCGCGAATGGCAAAGTGGCGGTAACTGGGGCCACCGGGGGGGTGGCGAGCATTGGCATTGATATATTGGCGATGCTCGGCTATCACGTTGTGGCGATCACCGGTAAAGATAGCGAGCATGATTATCTGAAACAACTCGGAGCAGCTGAAGTGCTGTCGCGTCATAAACTGGAAATGGGCGCACGCCCGTTGGAAAAGACGCTGTGGGCTGGGGCGCTTGATTCGGTGGGGGGCGAGCAATTGGCCTGGCTTATCCGCACCATGCAGCAAAACGGCGTGATCGGCAGTTTCGGCAATGCTGGCGGTATTGAACTGCATACCACAGTGCTGCCGTTTATTTTGCGAGGTGTGCGCTTGCTGGGTGTGGATTCGGCTTATACAGCAATGCCGCTGCGCCGTGCCATCTGGGCAAGGCTAGCGGGAGATTTACATCCACGGCACCTTGCGGAAATCACCCATAGCGTGAACCTGGACCAATTGCCCGGAGTATTTGAAAAAATGTTGCAATCTCAAGCTCGCGGCCGCACAGTAGTAAAGATAAGTTAAACTATGTATATCAAAATGTTATCAAATTACATTAAACTTGTTTCTAGAACATATTTTGATTTTCAGACAAGGGTTGCATAATTTTCCATGAGAGGAAATATGAGCAAGAGCTATCAAGATTTTTATCGCCATTCAATTGAGGATCCCGACTCATTTTGGGGCGAGCAAGCCAAGCTCATAGACTGGCACAAGCCTTTCAGCAAAGTTCTGGATTACGGGAAACCGCCATTCGCCAGATGGTTCGTCGGCGGGCAAACCAATCTTTGCTATAACGCGGTGGATCGTCATGTGCAGACGCGCGGTGACCAGAAGGCGCTGGTCTGGATTTCGACCGAGGTCAATCAGGAAAAAAGTTTCACCTATCGCGAATTGCATGTAGAGGTGCAGCGCGTCGCTGCCATGATGCAATCCCTGGGCGTCAAAAAAGGCGACCGCGTCATTATCTATATGCCCATGGTTCCCGAAGCGGCATTCGCGATCCTGGCTTGTGCACGCATCGGCGCGATACATTCAGTGGTGTTTGGTGGGTTTGCCGCGGCGAACCTTGCGGCACGCATCGATGACGCAAAGCCCGTACTCATGATTACCGCTGACGGCGGCAGCCGCATGGGCAAAGTGATCCCGTATAAAAACCTGGTTGACGAATCAATCAAGCTGGCGCAATACCCGCCGGACAAGATCATTATTTTTCGACGTGGACTGGACCCAAAAATACCGGTAACACCCGGCCGCGATATCGATTACGCTGAGCTGCGCACAAAACACATGAATGCCCAGGTGCCGGTAACATGGCTAGAATCAAACGAGCCGTCTTATATTCTTTACACTTCTGGCACCACCGGTAAGCCCAAGGGCGTACAGCGCGATGTTGGCGGTCACGCGGTAGCGCTGGCAGCGTCCATGAAATATATTTACTGCGGCAACGCCGGGGAAACCATGTTTACCGCCTCTGATATTGGCTGGGTGGTGGGGCATTCCTACATTATTTACTGGCCGCTGATTGCCGGGATGACTACCATTATGTATGAAGGGGTTCCGGTGCGTCCCGATGCCGGCATTTGGTGGAAAATCGTCCACGACCACAAGGTCACCGTGATGTTCACTGCACCGACCGCCATTCGCGTTCTCAAGAAGCAGGACCCGGCCTATCTCAAAAAATATAATATTTCATCGCTGCGGTACCTGTTCCTTGCGGG